>MNHO01000077.1 GCA_001919285.1 archaeon 13_1_40CM_2_52_13 | reverse complement strand
AGCCGCCCGACTAATCTTTCTGAACAAGACCTGCTACAACGGTCTTTACAGAGTGAACTCGAAGGGCGAGTTCAACGTGCCCTTCGGCCAGTACAAGAACCCTAGGATACTCAATTCTGACGTCATTCGCGCGGCCAGTCACGTACTCGAAAACACGAAAGCTGATCTGCGTAGCATTGATTACAAGGATGCACTTGCCGCATGTGGCAAGGCCGATTTCATCTATCTAGATCCTCCTTATCAACCGCCGACCAAGACTTCCTCCTTCACGGACTACACTCCGGGCGGTTTTTCTGAGAAGGACCAAAGAGAATTGGCTGAAGAATTCGGGAAATTGGTTGATAGAGGCTGCACGGTTGTTTTGTCAAATTCCGAGACATCATTGACCAGGCATCTATACGATGATTTTGAGATAAAGAAGGTCACTGTAAATCGGCCGATCAACTCTGTTGGAGCGGGAAGGACTGGCTACAAGGAATTAATTGTTCTTGGGCGTCCACGATGAATTGGGACTGGGTTGTTAAGGCAACCTTGGCTTAGGGCATATCAGACCCTTTCTTCCGAGATGCTCTTCTTCAGAAGCGATAGTCCGAGATTTGACTTTTCTTCGAACGTTTTTATCGCTCACTTCTTGAGTTTTGCATTCATCTTTGTTTGCAGTGGAGACTCTCAGCCTTTCGAAGAGGTATGGGAAGACGGATGCTCTTCGAGAGCTGAACTTTACAGTCGACGAGGGAGAGATAATGGTAATTCTAGGCCCGAACGGGTCTGGAAAGACTACTCTGCTCATGACTCTATGCACGATTCTCAAGCCGACCTCTGGGACTGCAAAGGTGATGGGTATCGACGTTGTGAAGGATGGTACGAAAGTTCGCGAGGTTATGGGAATCGCCTTTCAGGAGGCTCGGGGTTTCTGGCGTCACAAGCCTTCTTCGATCTTGAAGTTTCACGCTTCGATGTTCGATATTGACCCGGTAAAACGGCAGAATCTGATAGAGCAGACGATGAAGGAGCTGGAGTTGTGGGAGTCACGGGATAAACTGTTCATGCATCTCTCCGGTGGTCAAGCAAAGAGACTCGAGACTGCAAAGGTCTTGGTCCAAAGACCCAAGCTAGCTATTTTCGATGAGCCAACTAGCCAGGTGGACTTGAGGGGGAAGAGGAAGATATGGGACAAGATTCGAGAGCTAAGGGACCAAGGCTCGACAGTTATCGTCGCAACAAACGAGGTGAGAGAGGCTGAGTATCTCGCTGACAGGGTCACAATTCTTCACAAAGGTACGTTAGTGGTCCGTGATTCAATTCCGAAGCTGAAGGATGCTATAGCGGGAGGAGACGTTGTTGAAGTGGGCTTCGAGGACCCTGTTGCAGACAAACTTGTCGAGGATCTGAAAAATCTAGGAGGCATACTTACCATGTCCCCAGAAGGGAATCAGTTGCGAGCGAATGTTTCGAAGGCCGAGGACTGGGTCCCCCGAATGACCTCGGCGAGCTACAACGTGGGAGCGAAAATCTCGACGATTAAGATAACAGAGCCTTCCCTCGACGACGTCTTCCTCCACTTCACCGGCAAGAGCCTCGAGGAGAATCCATGAATCGAGTCCTGACTCTCGCCAGCTTCAACGTTAGCCAGATTGTAGCCGAGCGTGCAGGGCTTTTCCTGTCTTGGGCACTCTTCGCATTGCAGTTTGGCATTTTCGGTTCGCTAATGTCACATCTAGTACAGTCCAGTAAGGTTCAGGACTATTTCTTCTTCTACGGGGTCGGACTGATGGTCATCACAGTCTTCGACACGGGATCGTTTGTTGGCCGTCGTTTCGTCGAGCGTGCTCACGAGGGCGAGCTACCTTACTATTTGTCGTTACCAATCTCTCGAAGGGGCTTTCTGGAATCGCAGGCGATCTACGGAGTTGTGGCTACTCTGCTCAGAGCGGGCCCCCCTCTCATCGGGGTCCTCGCTTTCACCGGAAGACTCAATCTTCTGGGAGCGTTCTTCGCCCTCATATCTCTCACAACACTCGGCTTGGGAATCTCAGGGATCATGATCTCCTTCTCATTCATCGCCTTCAAGTCCATCGACATCTACAACGCCATAATCGCCGGTCTTTCCGCTCTATTGGTAAGATTCAGCACGGTCTTCTATCCCCTGAGCTTCATACCCAGCTTCTACTCCCCCATCGCCGTCTTCAGTCCTCTAACATATGGGTCAGACCTTACGAGGTGGGTTTTGGGATTCGACCCGAATCTTCTTCTCAACCCCATCCTCGCCGCAGTAGTCGTCACAGCGATTGCTCTCGGGACCCTATCACTGAGCGCTGGGATTGTGGACAAGATCATCGAAGGCGTGAAAGCGGCTTGAGCGAGTTTTCTCGCTTTGTCCATATCGCACGGACTGATTTTTCCTATTTCTTCCGAACAAAATGGCTGATGGCAATACTGATCAGTCTGAACATATCGGACATGCTTGTCACCGGACTCGTCTACAAGGGACTAGTGAGTTTCGATTACTTCCGATTCCTCGTTCCAGGAATCGTAGTCATGGGATTGTTCTCAGCGGCCACGGATACCGGACGCCGTATCTGGCTCGCTCTTCGGGAAGGGGTAGTGCAATACTACATGACCCTGCCAGTCAGAACCTCGGGTCTGGTGGCCGCGTACATAATTTCGGGAGGTCTCGGAGGGATCGTCTACTCCGGCCTGCTTCTGATAATCGCTTTCGTCGTGGTTCCCCCACAGGGCATTATGAACGCGATCCTTCTCCTTCCGTTTCTATTCATCTTAGCCACGGGGATCGCGGGTCTTGCAGCTTTCTTCGCCAGCATCTCTAGAGTAGGAGAGATCTACTGGACCTACGCGCAAGCACTCCAAGTCTCAATGGTAACGATCAGCACAATTTTCTACCCAGCTTCGACGATATCTCAATACTTGCCGGGACCCATTGTTGCGATAGCCGAGAATAATCCTCTGAGTCTCGCAGCGAGCGCTCTGCGAGACTCCGCTTTTGGAGGAAGCGCTCTAAGCACCGGCATCGTCGGTAATCTGCTGGGAGTATCTCTCCCCCTCGCAGGGGTTGGAGCGTTGTCATACTGGGTTATTCTAAGGACCATCAGGGTCAAAGGTAAACCCTAGAAAATCCGTTCTCCTAATGACTCCAATCCAGGGGTCTTGGAGCGATTTTCCTCTATCAAATATTCTCTAATTTTCTCTTGAGAATAAAGCGGGACCTATGTTGACAAGGCGACAATGAGACATCTGGAAGAGTGGCGTGTGAGCGACGGTGTTCAAAGTGTGCGTGACTCTTGGATCTCACGGAGTCCACCCGACAAGCTTGGTGTGACAAAGAGATACGTGATATTTGGGGAGGCGCGAGGTTGGTTGCTCAGTCAACTGGAAGTTCCGAACCATAGCTTAATTCTCGACGTAGGTTTCGGCCGTGGTTTCCTGGCCTTCGAGAGTGCGTCTGCTTTTGAGGCACATGTGGTTGGTATAGATTTCCTGGGAGGTGAGCAGGTCAAAATTGCTATTGCCGGTGGAAGGATCGCTAATCTGACCAACCAGATCTCTTGGGTCGTGGGGAACGCCGGAGCGATGCCCTTTCGTGGCGTGCAGTTCGATGCGGTAATCTCGTTCAACGCTCTTCAAGATGTCGTGCTGACGGGAGGAGAAGAAGTGTTGAGAAGAGTTCTCAAGGAATCTCTCAGGGTCCTGAGACCAGGAGGAGTCTTAGCTTTCGCGGACAATGGCTACCCAGAATCTTCACTAAGACAGAGTCAGAAACTGTACGAGTTAATACAGAGAAGAGAATTTGGCGTGGGCCTTCCAACAACCAGGGTCGTGTCAAATGAGCTAGAGAACCAAGGCCTGACGAATATGACTGAGCTGCGCTATGATCCAAGTATTTCGATGGACGAAAAGGAGGCGAAGATTGAGATAAAGGACATCGTCGACGCAAGACCGTTCGGGAAAGTGTTTAATTTTCATTCCTTATGGGAGGACTATGCAAGGCAAATCAGTGATACCGGTCTTTCATATCCTGAAGTCCTGTTGATAATGGGCAAGCGGAAAGAATAGAACTCAGGGGCAGATGGATACGCGGGCAGATACTAGTGTTTTGCTCAAAGGCCTAGTGGTCTAAATAGCCTCGGTCAATCCCGCCTCGCCTACTCGCTGACACGAGGGTCTTGTTTGAAGGTTAGGACACGTAGGCTCACTTCGAATGACTACCGAGCGGTCAAGAACATCGAGAGAATAATTGTAAATGAGTACTTGCAATACCTGAAGGAGACGGGTGACAAAGACTCAATAGAACGATGGATTACACCACAATACTTCAATCATTACGTGGGAACTGAAACAAGTTTCGTGGCAGAGACCGACGGAAAACTTGTGGGGTTCATTCTAGCTCAGCCGACCTCCTATATACAGGGCGCGAAAAGAGAAATTTGGTTGGAATACATAGCGGTTCTCCCAGAAACTAGGAAGAAGGGAATTGGAAGCAGGCTAATTTCGAAAGCGGTCAATCACGCTCGTTCACACGGCGTAAAACTTCTCTATACTACCCTGAATCCAAATAACAGCGGGTCTTCTAGGCTGCTCGTAAAACATGGCTTCGAAGTCAAAGATTGGAAGCAAGCCAAGAGAGAACTGGAGAAGTGAAAGAACACGACGCAGAAATCTCACGAGTAATCCACTGGGACGTCAATTACACTTGGCTTAGGCGAATCAAGAGCGCTCTCGATGATCGAGGCCAGTTCGGAAGCTCTGCTTGGACGATAGCCCTGAGCGTTGAACGCCTTGGCTACCTGGACAAAGTCTGGATTTCCAAAATCCACTCCTGAGGCACGCCCGAAACGGGCCAGTTGTTTTCTCTTGATCGATCCGTAAGCGTTGTCGTGGAACACGACCGCTGTAATGCCTACTTCTATTCGGACGGCTGTTTCTAGTTCGTGGGCTGTCATGAGGAATCCTCCATCTCCACATACCGCGACGACTCTTCGATCAGGATGGACTAGCTTGGCGGCTATGGCTCCCGGTAGCCCTATGCCCATGCTCGCGTAACCATTGGAGATGAGCACCGTGTTCGGCTCGTATGTTGGAAACAGTCGCGAAATCCAGAGCTTATGATCGCCCACATCGCTGACAAGAATGTCATCCCGCTTCAAAGCGTCTCGTAGATCATGCAGAATCCTTTGCGGTTTCAGCGGGTATGAGTCGTCTTGCGACTTGGCCGTGGCTTCTGCGAGAATGCTTTCCCTGACGGATTTTGCGAAATTGCTGGGTCGAGGTTTAACTTGGCCCGTTAGAATTGATAGCGTCTGGCCGATATGCCCAACGAGTTGTATGTCGGGCTGATAGTTGGTGTCAATCTCGGCGGTCGTGCTGTCCACGTGAATTATTGTTTTATCATTACGAGGGTTCCATAGTGATGGGGCGTATTCGACAAGGTCGTAGCCCACTGCGAGGATCAGGTCTGCGAGCTCGAAGGCCTTGCTAACTAGTTCTTGGGAGGGCAGTCCTATGGCGTAGAGACTGAGAGGGTTATCGTCAGGCAGCGCCCCCTTGCCCATGAAAGTGTGGGCCACTGGAATCTTGGCCTCCGCTAGAAACTCGCGGAAGGGTGCGGTTGACCGTGATCTGATGATTCCGTTGCCGGCGAGGATCAGAGGAGCCTTGGACTTGTTGATGAGTTGGGCGGCTTGTTGTATCTGACTGGTTGTGGGACGAGCTTGTTCCGGACCGGCAATCTGAGGAATCGGCGTGGTATGGGCAGTTTCGTCAGCGATATCTTCCGGGACTTCCAGATGGCACGAGCCAGGCTTCTCCGCCTCAGCGGTCCTGAAAGCCTTCCTCACAGCTTCGGGAATAGTGTCCGCCTTGAAAATCCGTGTGTTCCATTTCGTAATCGGGCGTAAGATGTTCACTACGTCGACATACTGATGGTACTCCTTGTGGAAATGCTCCAGGGCCGCCTGTCCTGTAACGGCGATCAAAGGAGCTCGGTCTACGTTAGCGTCTGCGATTCCGGTCGCCAAGTTTGTGGCACCAGGTCCCAGTGTTGCCACGCAGATTCCAGGCCGACCCGTGAGACGGCCGTAGACCCCGGCCATGAAGGCGGCGGCCTGCTCGTGCCGGACAGTGATGAGTTTGATCTTCCTCGATTGTCCCAGAGAGTCCGTGATGGCAAGGGTTTCTTCGCCGGGAACTTGAAAGACAAATTCCACCTCCTCATTCTCAAGACATCGCGCTAGCAAGTCGGACCCTTTCATGGAATTACGAGCCTCGAGATCGATGCCCACCGACGACGTATTTAGAGAGATTAGCCCAGAATTTTTCCGAGAAAAACTATAGTGTCGTATAGCATTCTGATCTTGCCCAGTTTCGCATGTTCCTTGAAGACATGAGTAACATCTTCTTTCAACCCGGCGAATAGCTTGTCATCAGCGGGACCTGGCATGTAAGATGCAGAGGTCATTCTGCCTAGGAGACCTTCAAAGTCCAGAAACTGTTCATTGGGCAAGGAGAACCTCGAGTATTTTCGTTTTTTGAAAAACCTAGACAAATACGCATCATCGAGGCTTGGAACATTTGCGCGGTTTCGAGCGTATTTGCTCACGATTCGATCATAGTCCTTCATGAAGGAATCATCGTGGTTTCTATCATTATAGATAATGCAAACATGACCGTTCGCTTTCAGTATCCTTGCAAACTCTCTTGATGAGGCTTCACAGTCGAACCAATGAAGCGCCTGTCCAACAGTGACTAGGTCAATGCTTGCGCTTTCAAGACCTGTATTTTCTGCAGTTCCTTTCACGTTGAGAAATTTCTGGGACTTGCCGAGTTTGTTCTGAGCGAATAACCTCATGTCGTCGTTGGGCTCGACTCCGATTACACGGTTACCATTGGTTAAGAACAGCTCCGAGAGAAGACCCGTTCCGGATCCGATATCTGCTATGACGTAGGTCTGATCGAAACCGATCTCGGTTCTGAGAATATCAAGAATCCGACTTGGGTAGCTGGGCCTCGAGGTTGAATAGAACAGAGCTCGACCGGTGAAGCGCCTTGTAAAATCTTCCACCATTTTGAATCTCAGCGATGGCAACTCATCGATTAAGAGCCCGTGGTAGGGGTGGGCCACATTAATTTTCCGAAATTGCGATTGAGGGGTTTCGGGGATGCTTGATGCTTAATTACGTTGAGCCTTCTCAATGAGAAATCCATGTCTTCCAGCATAGAACAGTTACTCTCTAAGAGCCTTGAGGATCTCTACGAGGAACTGGGCCGCTCTCTAATCGCTCCCGAATTCCCTAAGACGGCGACTATCACGAGGCAGAACGCGGCTCAGAGAGGCAGATCTTTCGTCTCTGGGTCGTTAGAGAGGTTGAGGGCAAAGATCTGCGTCGATTGGCGCTATTGTAACAAGAGAAGCGAATACGGTGATTTTCAGTCGCTGGCCTATGCTGTCGCTCCTCTCGTGTCAAGTGTTGTGGGAGTTCCTGCGACCACCGCGATGATCGTGGCAATAATCCTCGTCAAGTCTGGATTGGAAAAACTCTGCAACTGTTCTTAGTCGGTAGAGATTCGGGACGCCAAGAAGTTTTTCGGAGGATAACAAAAAAGGTGGTTTAACCTAACCTCCGGCCGCGTTTTGATTGAACTGGTTTAGTGGAGATTTCTTTGCTGAGCTAGTTGGTCTGAAGGTGTTTGGAGGTGTTCTTGCCTTCGAGGGCGCTGACCGTGTTCATTACGACCTTGATGGTTGGGCCGATAGCTATCAGTAGGAATATCAGTGGATAGGCCCAGGGGATTGTTGCGAAATAGCTAGCTGTGATAGGCTTGGAAACATTGTAGAGGATTACCAGCGCTATCATCTGGAATAGCCAGGTGAGCAGTGGTGTATAGCTGCGGTAGCTCTTGTAAGCATCGCCTAGAGAGGTAGATAGTTGTGTTCCGAACTTCAGTACGATGGCGGACACGACTAGTCCCAGCGTGAACACTACTAAAGCAGCTATAGTGAACGTGGTGGTAGGGATTAGCGATGTGATGCCTGGGAAGCCGAGGACTGTTGCCTGTATGACGACGAGCACGATGATTCCTGCGAGCAGGCGTATGAGAGGTGGCATTATGGGTCGGAGATCGTCCATTAGGTTTGACTGCGACTGCTTCGACATTACGACCACTTTTTCCATTTGACACATAGGGCCTCTGAGCAGTTACCCGTGCCGGAACCAGTCATGCGAGGGTCCATGTTACAATAGCCAGTTTAGCCGCGTCCCTTTAGTGACAAAGTGACAAAAAAGGGTCGTTGAGCAAATGGCAGAGTTGAAGATCTATCTCTCAGACAGTTTGAACGAGAAGTTCAGACGAATCGCTATGAGCGTCCACGGCTATGGTCGCGGGTCCCTCAGCAAAGCCGCTGAGGAAGCATTCGCTAAATGGTGTTCGGAACACGAGTCTCGTCCCGTACATAGGGAAACGGTTGACCAGTCAGATACGACCCACCAACGCACCAAGGCAGAAGTTGAGTCCCACATCAACCCGGATGAACGCGAATCCTCCAATCAGGAAACTAGGAGCATCGGAGAAATTGACTCCACGAATGCGACCGGTTCAACCGCGTAGCCCTAAGAGCCCTTCGCTTTCGAAATGCGCGTTTGCGTCCCCACACTTCGGATTTGGCCTAACATATCGATCAGGCTATTCGCGTCGGATAGTACCTGACACACATTGTGTTGAGTTCACTAGGATTAAGTCGCGACTGGAAAGAAGATCTTCCTGAGTAGGCGTTGTCTAAGGGCCCGATTGCTGTCATCCTGGCGATCATCATTATCGGCGCAGTCGCAGGTTATCTGTTCTACACCGACTATGTCGAAGGAACGCTCGTCTTGAGCATCACGGACCCGGTCCTAGCTCCTCCAGGCAATTCGCAACAGTACGATCCCTCGATCGCGCACATCTACGCAACCGTCTCGCAATTCCAAATTCACGCTACGGGTCAGGGAAATGCGAGTGCGTGGAAGTCAGTAAATGTGGCACAACAGAACATAGACTTGATCACCGTGCTAAGCACGTCAAAAATCCTCGGCTCGGTCAAGCTTTCAACGGGTCAATATGATTCTCTTCGCTTCAACATGACGAACATAACAGTCAATTTCTCGACGGGAGCAAGCGCGACTTACATCATTCCCAGCGGGAGCTTGAAAGTTACCATCATGAACGGAGGCCTACAGATTACTCCCACGAGTTCTGTGACGGTGCTGGTAACACTCTCGTTCAAGAATAGCGAGGTTCTTACGATGAACGGTCATCTAGCACCCGTCGCAAGCGCTAAAATCATTGCATGACCAGCTGAGTTCCGAAAAAAGTCAGATTTCTCAGACGCTTCCAATTATTCAGGCTCACGCCAAGCTGCGATCGCATACGCCGGTGGCCCTATGTTGCGTAGGATGGTATGATGTTCTCGGCAAAATCTAGGAGTGAGCCTAGGTAGTTTGTCGGGGGAAACGGGGTGATGAAGTATTTGCTGCCGGCCTCGCTTGCCGCTTCAACGTGTTTCTGATACTCCTTTCGTCCGTACTTTGACTCGGGGCCTCGCGGGAAGGGTGCCATGTCGGCCATGGAGATCTTCCCAGATCTTTCTCGGCGATGAGCTTGGTCCATGACGATCTTGCGTGATTTGGCATTGTCAACATTCGGAAAGGCAGGTATCATGCAGATGTCCGCGTATTCTCCTGCCATCCTGAGCATTCGTGGACCGATGCCTCCGAAGAGGAGAGGAGGATGAGGTTTCACAACAGGCTTCGGGTCAAGGGTTGCTCCCTTGGCATGGTAGAATTTTCCTTTGAAGTCGACCTTTTCTTGGGTCCAGAGTTTCAGAATGAGTTCCAATCCTTCGCGGGTCTTGTCGACTCTGACCTTGTTCGAATTCCACTCGCTGTATCCTTCGAATTCTGTTCGGGACCATCCTGCTCCAACACCAAGAATCGTCCGTCCGTTCGAGATGAGGTCGAGAGTGGTTACTGTCTTTGCTAGCATTCCGGGTGGGCGAAAGGGAATGGGAGTTACAAGGGTTCCGAGTCGGATCTTCTCTGTCTTCGCCGCAAGATATGTCAAGGCCGTCCAAGTCTCAACGGTAGAATCACCTCCTCTATCGGGCCCCCACATGTAATGGTCTGGGAGCACAAATCCCCAGTATCCGAGCTGGTCAGATTCTACTGCCGCGGTCTGAATCTGTTTCCAGTTGGCGAACGTGTTAAGTCCGCCAGCGACAATGAACTTCACAAACGATCGTTCCGGCTATTCTCAATGGATTACAAAAAGCTGACCAAGCTTCCGCTCGAGAACCAGGCCAGTTGAAGTCTCACGTTTCTGTCAAAGACGCTTAATATCCAAACGATTAGTTGTGGTCTAAGCTGAAGACGGAGGGATTCCTTGACCACGACGCTCCCACGAGTGAACTTCCTCGGAGTAATAGCAGGCATTCTAGCCCTCATCAGCATCCTATTGCCTTGGTGGGGAATAACAACCACAGGCTTCGGCAGCTCTACCTCCTCGATGTGGGGATTCTTTGGAGGTCCCAGCCACAACCCTGACATCAACAACGCCTCAAACTTTTCCAACACGATCACAACATACAGCCCCATCATACTCGCCTTATTGCTTGTCTCCACTGCTCTGGCAATAGCTGGAAGCTTCACACCGCGGGTCAGAATCCTTGCCAGCAGTCTAGTGACTTCCGTCGCCGCCATTATAGGCTATGCGGGGCTCATTGGATACGCTGTCTCCAACAATTGTCAAGGAAATGGCTGCATATCGCAACCGACAGGCTCAGAATCAATATTTGGAGTAACCGTCAACTGGGGGTTCCAGCAAGGATTCTACCTCTTCACTGCGGCAACTATCCTAGTCGTCATAGGGCTCGTATTCCATCAATCCCTGACACAACGCCGGTCTAAAGGAGAGACCTCAAACCCGAAAGCATGATTCTTTTGCGGACGCGAGCCATAGATTTTCGAGAATTTTCGTACACCCAAGGTTAGGACATATCTATTAATCCGGGAGGAGATATCGTATCCTAGGGTCAGCTTTCATGGCCGAATCTCTTACAGTGGACGGAGTAATGAACGTGCTCCGCAACTGCTATGATCCCGAGATTCCGGTAAACATTGTAGACCTTGGACTCGTTTACGGAGTTGCAATCGATGACGACAACGTCAAGGTTCGGATGACTCTGACGACAGTGGGCTGTCCCGCGCACGCTTACCTAATGCATCAAGTTCAGACAGAAATCGAGAAGATCCCTGGCGTGAAAAAGGCAGAAGTCGAGATCGTCTGGGAGCCGCCCTGGACCCCGGACAAGATGAGCCCTGAGGCCAGGAAACGGTTAGAAGCCGCACAAGAGCCTGTTACGATAGAATTCAATCCTTCAACGTTCAAGCCGAGAAAGAAGGGGCACATCGCCAAGAACCCGGACGGGAAGATAGTACTGATCAACGAGGCCAACGCTCGATACTTGGGAAGCGACGACATCGCCAACCTCTGGGAAAAAAGTAACGGAGAAAAGACAATCGACGAGATCACGACAGATATCGCCAGCGAGAAGAATCTCTCGCCTACCGAGATTCGAGTACAAGTCCTCGAGAGCATTACACAGCTCATAACCATTGGGCTCGTTCATCCCGAAGAGTCAATCACTCTGCCCCTCCACACCTAAACAGGCATCAGATACCTCCGGATAGTCGTCGGGAGCAGCAGTCGAGATCCTTGCGAATGTACAGGCAACTAGCAGACTACTACGACGAGATCTACCACTTCAAGAACTACCGGAAAGAAGCCGAGAAAATCGAGACTCTAATCGAGCAGGACAAGAAATCGCCGGGCGACCATCTTCTGGATGTTGCATGTGGAACTGGCAATCACATTGCCTACCTGAAACAACACTACAAAGTCGAGGGATTGGACTTTAGCCCGGAAATGCTGAGGATAGCTCGCAAGAAACACCCTGACGTCGTCTTCCACCGCGGGGACATGACCAGTTTCAAACTCAAAAATCGGTTCGACATCATTACATGCCTATTCAGCGCTATTGGACATGTCAGGACAAAGACTCTTATGAGAAAGGCGGTTCGCAACATAGCCAGCCATCTTGAACCTGGGGGTTTGATGATTCTTGAACCATGGATCACTCCTGCCAACTTCCATAAAGGAATTGTCGGCTTCAACTCTGTCGATAAGCCGAATCTGAAGATCGCGCGGATTAACATCAGCAAGGTCCGGGGACCTATCTCAGCCTTCGAATACCACTACCTTATCGGGACTCCTAGCAAGGTTCAGCATATCGTCGACAGAGAGTCGATGGGTCTCTGGACCCATGAAGAGTATCTTGATGCGTTCCGCGATGCTGGCTTGGAGGCCGTCTTTGACGGTGAGGGTCTGATGGGTCGGGGATTGTATCTTGGGGTCAAACCCTAGACCAGCCTCGCAACTTCCTACTAATTCTACTCGGCTAGGTAGCGACAACTACCAATTCTACTCATCTTAGTATCGACGTTCCCAATGACAACTTTGTATAGCCTAGGGTATCGTTCTACTGCTTTACCAGTCCACAGTTCTTATACCAAAGGGCAGGTAATGTTATCGCATGAGCAGTGTTCTGGAGGTCAAAATGATCAACGAAGGCGACGACGTAAGAATAGTCGTACCAAGGTCCTACTTCCAACGCTTGGGCCTCGAGAGGGGAGATACCCTCCTCGTAACAGTCGAGGAAGAGAGAACTAGGGCAAAAAGGAAGAACGGAAAGGCCCGAGCTCACCGAGTTCACAAGCACAACTAGCCAGACGATCAGGAACCCTCAAACGAGGGCAGCCGGGTTTTTATGCGTCCATCCGCTACTCGTTTTAGGCCCCAAATGGAGCTAAACCGGAGAAACGAGCCTGAAACGCGCGATCCAGCTCTTCGCTTCGGAAACGTCGCTGGGAATCATAGCAGGATTCCCATTTCCACCTCATCATGATACCTCCCATCTTCCCCAAGATAGTTCTCCCGCTTCAGACCCTCCCGCTGGAAACCCACCTTCTCATACAATCTAATCGCTCGATGATTATCAGCAACAACAGTCAATTCGACCCGGTGCACCTTTCGAGCTCTGGCTAATGCGATACCTTCCCTCATCAAGGCCGCACCCAATCCAGCGTTCTGAAAATCCTGATGCAGGTAGATGAAGAGATCTCCTGTGCCTCGAAACCGGGCATTAGTAGCGAGAGATATCTGAAGATGCCCCACAACCTTGCGACTATCAAACGCTAAGACAATTATTCTGTTGTCCAAGTCGGAAGTCATGCGCTCTATTCTCTCGCGATTGTAGGGAGGCATGCTCCACTTGAGAGTATCCTGTGAAAGACTCGCGTACATCGAAACGAGCTCCTCCTTGTCCGACGGCTTGTAGGCATGAAGCCCGACTCTTCGACCGTCTTTCAGAATGGCATGCTTTTCCTCTGCAATCATTCGAGTTCAGCCCGACTGCGGCTCAACGCCCCTTAGTTCAGAGAACAAGGTATCGCAATAGGGAGGGTCCTAGTGGGTGGAAAAACGACTAGCTAGCAGAAACGGCAGGTATCTTTGCCTTCTCAGTGCGTTCTACTGCTTGCGAAAGCGAGATAATGAGCCCATCAGGATCTACGAATTCTGCTAGTTTGATTCCTTCGCCTTCGCGCTGCTGAGGATGCATCACAAAGTGCACACCCTTTGCTTGAAGCTCTCTGAACGACTCTTCGATGTCCGGGACAACAAATCCGATTGAACATTTCCCCGCAGCAATCTCTCCGGAACCCGGCTCTCCTTTGGCAGTTTTAGGCCCAGAGTGAAGCGCTAAAGTCGTCTTGTCCGTCGCAAACTCCGTCCATTCCTTGGTCTCATACTTGAGGAGAAGGCCCAATGTGTCGTGGTAGAACTTGACTGAACGAGCCATGTCGGAGACTCCGATTATTACATAATCAACCTGACTGAACAATTCATTATCCCTGCGATAACCACGTTCTTTTGCCCTAAAAGGTATTCCTATGGAGCATGGGTTTAGACTTCGATTGTCGAGCCCTTGCTTCCAAGTTCGACCATTGTGAGATCCTTCACGAACAGACGATACAGTTCAGGCTGCTCGGTATGGATAGGTATCAGCCGTTTCGGCTTCACCTGGGCAATCGTCTCTCGTAGTTCTGTAGGCATCATGTGGCCCGAGCTGTGAATCTGGTACATGGGCAGTCCAAAGTGGTTCAGCCAGTTTGTGAATCGTTCGTGGTCCATCTCCATTTCCTCATTGAACGGCTCCGAGCTACTGTTGATGTATGCGCCGCCTGGACCGGGCTGTATGTCTAAGACTTCGTTCATATCGTAGGGACTGGAGGCCAGAATTATCTTCGGCTGCATCTCCCGAATATCTTTCGAAGTCTTCACGGTCACAGAACTGAGAATGTCCTTCTCCCAGTTGTAGTAAGTCTTCTTCGATCTCTGATAGACCGCGATGTGTGGGTCCCCAATCACATTCGGAACCTCTAGGTGCTTGTCGTTTGCGAGGGACCTGAGAAGATAGGCTTGTTTCATCGACACGACAAGAAGTCGTTCGTTTTTTTCGGCAATCTCATGGAAGGTCCTTAACCTGTCGATGTCCGCCGAAGAGAAGCTGGCGAGCACTGCTCCCTTTGTCTTCTTAACGACATGCTCGGATTTTTCCAGCACTTCTTGCTCGGTTCGCAGATCTCCTCTGACTAGATTGGTTCCCTCGCAAAGAAAGAGTTCGGGCTCAGATCGTTCAGCCGCGTCAGAAAAGTCCTTTGTCATGTTCGACTTTGGTCCGTGGGATCTGAAATCCCCGCTGTAGGCTATCGTTCCCTTTGAGGTATGAACTAGGAAAGCGTATGAGCCGGGGATGCTATGATCCACATGGATTGGCTCGAGCTGGATCTTTCCGAAACTCAGGCTATCGCCGGTTCTGAAGGATTTGAATTCTATTCCTTGAAGGTCGTTCTCGAAGCCTCTAGGACGCATCTCCGACAGTGTCTTGAGAATCGATAGCGTTGTCTCGCCGCAATAGACCGGAATTTTCCTGTTCAGTAGTGAGATACACATAGAGTGGTCGATGTGCGCGTGGCTGAGGACTACGGCTTCGATGGGTGGATTCTCCTCGTCTCTGTAGAGGCCGTGTATGTCCGGTAGAATTCCGAGTGTCACGAGGCCTTGTCTGTCTCTGGGCGAGAGGAATGGTTCAGAGAAGAACTGCCCTCTGGCTCCTAGACTCATTCCGAAGTCTAGGAGTATTCGAGAGTCTGAGTCTTCGACGAGAAACTTGTTTCCGCCGATCTCCCCTATCCCGCCCAGTAGGTCGACCTGAACCATCGGCTCAGCCAGGTCGCGAGTCGAATGGGGCTAGGTAATAACCTAGGTTCTCCGGGGGTGATGTTGGACCTGCAAAAAGTAGCGGCCGCCGCCTTTCACGTCGCGCTGAATCGTGACTCGATCGCCGGCCCTCAGACCCTTTGACTTCACAAAGTAGTGCGAATGTGGTTGGTCGGGTCCCCTGCAAGAGCATGGGTATGATTCGATCCTTGCCTTTCGAGGTTGGCCATTATGTATGAGCCTGAATGTCTCGCCTTCCTCAGGGAAAAATGAGAGCCGGTCCTTCAACACGAGGACGAAATTCTTCTCCTCCTCTTCCGCTGTTATCTTCTTTGAATAGACATCCTTCTGAGGCATTCGGGTCCAACGCGTCGTTTTAGCTTCAGGCTTTTGAAGCCTATGCCTACGGGCTTCGCCAAATTGGCGGGGCTCAGATAGCTTTTCAAACATCGCTATTCGACAAGAACCGTCACTAGCGACATGTTCTTCCTCTACGACTGGATTGCTTGGGTTGCACAGCTCTTCGCTGGCAATCCTCTCCTCCTAGTCTTCTTCCTAGGCATAATCGGGAATGTCATACCATTCGTCCCCACCCCCTCGCTACTATTCATCGTCGTACTAGTCGTAACTCCCGGATCTGGTTTCCAGGGAGTTGGAATCATAGAAATCGCGTCAATCACTGCTCTCGGAGCTTGCATAGGCAAGCTTGTTAGCTACGCACTAGGATACGGGGCTAGGCGTGCGATCGGGAAACCTGAAAGGTTTGATTCTCTCCGGAGATATCTTGGAGGAAGCACGTTTCTGGTTGGTGTAGTCTTCGCAGCGTCTCCCCTAATCGATACCGCATTCATTCCTCTGGGCATGATTCGTTACAGTCTACCGAAGACACTGCTTTCTCTGTACACGGGGAAATTCATCTGGATACTGACTGTCCTCTATGTCGCTCGGCAGTCAAGCCAGCTTATCCCACAAACCTTCGGGGGAGACTTGACCACTACTGTTCTCTCTATTGCTCTCTTGATTCCTATAGCATACTTCTTGATCATGGTCGACTGGGAGAACCGACTGTTGGGCCGGAAGAACACTCTTCGGAACCGTATCATATCTAGGATTAGGAACCGTTTTTCGAAGGAGCAGGGCGGGACTGACACTTCGGGTGTAAACGGCTAGGACACAGGGATATCCACGAATTCTTGCTGGATTCCCCTGGAAAATCACTAGACTATTAGTAGGACGATTCCAGCGCCTAGGTTGAGAGTCTCCTTGTCCAAAAAGAAGAGCAAGTCAAGCGCTGGGAGGGAACTCGTTATGGATGAAAGACAAGGGACGCTTAGCGCCTATGGAGCTAGATTTCTTCTCATACCCGTCAAACTTATTCATTCCATCGAGGATCGATTGGCAGAGAGTTTCGGACCAGTTACTGCCACAAGCTTCCAATACGAGATTGGTAGAGAAGGAGGCGCCCAGTATATTCACCTCGCCCAGAAAGCAGGCTTCAACATCAGGACCCCCAGCGAGGTACAGAGAATCGCAAGTAGTCTGGGGACCCTTGACGGCTGGGGAAAACTGGAGATAATCGATTTTGATCCCACCAGAAAGTTCGCGAGAATAAGATGGAAGAACGGCGTATCAGTTCGAACCAGGAAGGGTAAGACGCCCGTCTGCCATTTCGGGCGTGGAATTCTCACAGGTGCGGTGGGAGAGATTTTTGGAAGTCGATGTGAGTCTATCGAGGTATCGTGTCAGGGGAAGGGTGACAGTTTCTGTGAAGCCATCATAGGTGAGCCGAGGGAGATTAGCCGCCTCGCCGATACGAGACCTTGATCTGGGTCAGTCGCGAGAGTCGGAGTTAGAAGATCGGATCAGTAGATCTATGCCTTTGAATCCGTTTTTCTTATACTTGGCACCCGGCTCTGTAATCTTGTAGACTCTTCTGCTACGCCTGTTTGGAGAATTCCATTCGCCAGCCACCAGTTTTCGTTCCTCCAGCTCGTAGAGGAGAGGATACAAGGTGCCTGCCCCGATCCTAGCCCCGGTTCTGGTCTTCAATTCTCTCATAATCTCATAGCCGTGTTTTGGGCTGTCGTCGAGCAGGTCGAGAACGAAGAGGTCGAGGAAGCTCTTCACCATCCGTTCCGTCACGACCTTGCTCATTCTCGCACCAATATATCGAAATACGATATTCTCGTGTCTCGATATAAACCCCACCCAAAAACTATCTCCAAGACCGATCCCATGCCGCAAGGAGATTGTTGAAACCGCCTGAGCAGCCGTATACCGGCCTCCAATGCACACAGTGTCACCGTTTCTTCCCTCAGGAAGGACCTCTAGGCCGGTGCCCGAAATGCCAGGGTCTACTAGACACAGTGCTTGACGAAACAGTTCTGTCTAATTATTCAAAACGACAGCTGGAAAACGACGCCCGGTCCATGTGGAATTTCCACATGTTTCTACCAGTAAGAGCTGGGACGATTCCCGTAACAGCAGGCGAAGGAAACACGCCCCTCAGACCAGTAAGATCGTACCCACACCTTCACAATGTCTGGGTGAAAGACGAGACTCGGAATCCGACTGGAACCTTCAAGGACCGAGGCGCCTCCCTTGCCGTTACAAGTCTCTCGCAACTAAGAGTCGGAAAACTCGCGCTGGCCTCGGAGGGAAACGCTGGCTGTTCCTTTGCCCTCTACTCACAAATGGCTGGAATGAGTTGTCACGTGTATGTTCCGAGCGACGCCAACATTGCAAAGGTTGAGCTTTCGAAAAAACTAGGCGCTCAGGTCACTAAGGTCAAAGGCACGATTTCAGAGGCAGGACGACGTGCTGCCAAAGTTGCTGAAAGAACAGGCGCGTACAATGCTTCAACTTTTGTGACCCCTTTCCGGCATGATGGCAAAGGAACCATCGCCCTTGAAATCTGCCGGCAACTTGGATGGGAAAGCCCGGATTACATTGTTTATCCTGTTGGAGGCGGTGTAGGCCTAGTAGGCATGTGGAAGATGTTCAAGATTCTTCAGAGGCTCGGATGGATCCGTACAAGGCCGCAAATCGTCGCCGTCCAACCAAGAGGGTGCGCTCCAATAGTAGACGCCTACAACAATGGAAGGACTGAGGTCGAAGAGTGGAAATCGCCCAAGACAATCGCAAACGGACTGAAGATTCCAAAGCCTCTCGCAGGAAAATGGATTCTCAAGAGTCTACGGGAGTCAAGAGGGCTAGGCCTTAAAGTGTCGGACGCACAAATTCACAAAACTATGCTTGAGGTGGCAAAACGAGACGGACTATTAGTCGAGCCTTCCAGTGCCGCAGCGTTCGCAGCCATACCCCAGCTCTACTCGACCGGGGCCATCGACAAGAAGGATTCTGTGATAGTGATAGCTACGGGGTCCGGTGTAAAGTCATTAGAACAATTCTAAATCAGGACGGAACGAGATGATCCATGCGACCGCTTGCGAAAGCCCAAGTCATAGGGTCTAGCTTGCGCCTCGTAGAATGATCTCGAGCCTGTTGAAGAATGAATCAATGTACTGAGTTGCTAATCCCCAGTCCAGAGGTTGAGAGAGGCCGATCCTGCCCATGAGTACGCGGGTATTGTTTTCGTCGA
>MNHO01000035.1 GCA_001919285.1 archaeon 13_1_40CM_2_52_13 | reverse complement strand
CAAACCAGCCGATTAGATCCGAGAAATTTCATCACTTTTTCGAGCGGTCCTGTTTCTACTAGATTGCTTGCTAAGTAACACGAATTCTATGTCCGTCCCGTCCTTGTGGGATGCTCCTAGCAGGATTGAAAATGAAAGTTCGACTTCGAAAAGTCAGAGCAATCTCAATACTCGCACTCGGACTAATGATGGCTCTCGCCTTAGTCCCAAAAACGACTAACGCGGCTACAGTAACAAGTACCGATTTTCAAACGCAGAGCTTCAGCAAGGTCGTCGACTGGTATGACTATGCGCGACTGTACGCAGCGGCTAATGGTTTCACGCCGCCCAACTCGACAGAGCACGCTTTCATCTATGCGAACTACATCAACGTGGGCGGCTTTCAGCTCTTCTCTGCTGGTCTCGTAAATGTAACCCACAACGACGTCAACTTCGTCACCATCCCTCTCCAGACATTTTTCGAACACTTCAAGACTCCTGGCGGTAAGGATGTCATAACTGCCTCATCGTTCATCTCACTCGTCGCTTTCAAGGAGAATAGCACGACCGACATCTATCCAAACTCCCCTGACAGGGGTGATGAGATCTATGCGTCCTTCAATCTCGTAGTCAACCTCACGGCCCTCACGGGTCATAAGATGCCTTGGCCCGTGTCAACGGCGCAGATAACCCCTCTGACCTCTCAGGATAGCAATCACTACTCGTGGGGTCTCAAATACACTAATCTCAACGCTATGTGGTGGAAGGTCAACCCAGACCCGCTGTTTCCGTGCTGCATTCCAACTACGCCTCGAGGGTTAGCACAGTACACAGAGCTAACTTTCAACTACGCTCTGGCCATAGACCCCGGATCGAAGACCGCTACACTCACGGCAAGCTATACTGTTGGCCGGCTTACTGACCTATGGATAATCACGCCCTCGCCGGGTGTCCACATGAATTCTACTGGAACTTACAAGCTAGACGGCACTGCGCGTAACTCAACGACTGTCTACCAGTACATGACAACGAAACAGTTCAAACTGTCCATTGTTCTCTCCCAGAAAGCGATCATAGCAGGTGCTACTACAACCAACAAGGATGACTCCGGTGCGAGTGTCGATAATGACACTTCAACAGACGTGACTCACACTGCAGTAAACACTGCAGCGAGCGATGGAGAGCGAGCTTTCCGGGCCGACTTCGGTGTCAAGCCGCAATACAATCTCTACAATTATACCAAAGATCCCAGTGAAGCCACCTACGCAACCTACAACGTCAATACCAGAACTGTGAATCGAGCCGGCTGGGGTGGAAACCCTGTCTTCTGGTTCCAGAACGCGTTCATGGGCTTCCTACCGCTCTTCGTCGCACACGTCGACCCGGGACTAGTCCAGCAAGCAAGAACCGGTATGGTTAGCTTCATCGTCACGGACTATCTGTACATCATCAGCTATCCAACATGGAATGGATACCGGATCGTCAACGACCCCGTCTATACTGCGTACTATCAGCCTACGAGTCCATCCGGGATTCTGACGGCTATATTTCTCGCGGTCGCAGTCGCCGCCGGCATCGGGGGAGTCTTCGCATTCCTGTTCAGACGCAGACGTATTACGAGCATCCCGGTGATTGGAACGGCCGGGCCCGCACCTAACCAACCACCCGGACCCATTACAGGTCCACCTGGACCAACAGAATAGTCCAACTACAATTCTTTTTCTTTTCCCTTTTTTCTCTGAGTCTAGAGACAACAGGCTAAACTTCCCCGGGCCGACCCGGGGAGGTTGGGAACATGGATTCTCCCAGCCCAGCAATAGAGGCGGAACATCTTAGCAAGTTCTACGGACAAGTCCTAGGTCTCAGTGATCTGTCGTTAGCTGTGGGGGTGGGGGAAGTTCGGGGGCTTCTGGGGCAGAATGGGTCCGGTAAATCGACTCTGCTGAAGACTCTGCTCGGCTTGATTCATCCATCGTCGGGATGGGTGAGAGTGCTCGGCGTTGACGTTCAGAAGGCTCCGATGGAAGTCCGACGTCTCGTCGGATACGTCCCGGAATCGCCTCGTCTCTACGAGTTTCTGACCGCGACAGAGTATCTAGATTTTGTTGCCGACGTGAGAGGGATTGGTTATCAAGAGAAGAAGGAGCGGATTACTCGGCTCATCGAGTCGCTCGACCTTGAAGGTAAGCAAGGCGAGACGATCACAGGCTACTCGCAAGGCATGAAGCAGAAAGTCGCTATTATGGGTGCCATTCTTCATCGTCCGAAAATACTGTTGATGGACGAGCCGCTGAACGGACTTGATCCGAAATCTGCGCGAGTAGTCAAGGAACTTATTCACAGTCTTGCCCGAGACAGGGTTACAACGATCTTCAGCACGCACGTGCTTGAGATTGCAGAGGCTATCTGTGATCGTCTCACAATCCTCCAGAACGGCCATATTCTGGCGGAAGGCACCGCACAAGAACTGCGAGAAAAGGCGGGCCTCTCCGATTCCGGGCTCGAAGACGTCTTTCTCAAACTAACCGGAACCAAGGGAGTCGAAGATATTGTTGAGGCCCTGCGGAGATGAGAATCCGTGTACTGCTCAAGTTTGCCAAGATTCTAATGCTCTCGCGGCTCCGCAACACCCGAGAGAGTTTTCTCTCGAACAGCATAACCAACCGGCCGATTCTTATCGCGTTGATCGGCTCGATAATGTTCGCCGCCGGGGTTGGGTTCGGAACTGCCACGGTCTCCTTCCTGAGAGGTGCAGGTGCAAGTCCCGCGGACATTGGCCAGATTGTTGAGACGATATTCGGCGGAATCCCGATCTTTCTGATCGGATTCTTCTTCACAATGGGTCTCCTCTGGGAGCTGAACGCCTCCTCAGAGTCCGAGTCGGCAGATTCGATAAACTGGCTGCCAATCTCGCCTTCAGAATACGTCTTCGCTTCGACCCTCTCAACGAGCTACACCTACTCTCCTCTTGTGCTTGTCACCATCGGCTACAGTCTGCCCATCGGGATTCTGACCGGCAACACGTCAGCTTTCTTCGTACTAGTAGTCGCAAGCGTGGTTGCAGCGTTCATCGGCTCAGTCACGGTCGAAATTCTAAGATCTCTCCTCGCTCATGCTAGTACAGCTTTCAACAAGGTCGGCGGACGGTCAATGATCGCCCTACGAATCCTCGGAGTGATACTGATCCTACTCTTTGCTCAGACTCTGTTCAGTGGCTTCCTTATCATTCGAATCATCAATTCTGTCTCAAGTGCAAATGCCGCAACTGTTCTCGTGCCGCTGCTTTGGCCAACCCTTAGCATTACGAGCATTCTAAGGTCCAATCTGTTGAGTTCAGCTTACTTCCTGCTGCTAAGTCTGGGATTTCTTGCAGTCCTCGCCTCCTCCGCGCTCGCCCTTCGCTCAAAGTCCTGGGTTGCCACTCCTCCATCGTTTCATTTCTCAAACACCGGGACGATATCTCGCGTCAGCAGACTGAGGAAAATCGGAGTCAGCGTAATCTCGCTTGCGCTTGTAAGGCGTGAGATTCGTTCGGCTACGCGGAGAAAGGAGATGGTCCGGCTAATGGCTATTCCGATTATCCTCCCGGTGATGATCTCTTTCCCGGCACTCTTCTCCCCCGCCCCAACCACCAGCGCAGCGTCAGGCCTGATCAGTCCATTATTCCTAGCCGTTCCACTTCTCTTCGGTGTGGGTCTCGGGACGTTGTTCCTCGGCATGACCTCGATAGGTCAAGAAGGGAAGAGGCTCTGGAACTTGAGCTCTTTGCCTCTTGAGGCTGGGACGATTGTGACAAGCAAGATTCTCTTCACGTCTCTGATCTCAACGATCGGATTAGTTCTGGGACTAGGGCTTACTGTGTTTTTCTTTCAAGTCTCGATTGTAGATGCGATGACGTTCGTCGCGGTTGGCATTACGCTTGTGTTAGCGGAGGCGAGTCTCGGCGTTGCGATCGGCAGCCGCTATCCAGATTTTTCAGATGGACCCCGGCCGCGATTCGTGACAATAATCGGATCGATCATAGGAGCGTTTCTGGGAGTTATGGTGATGCTGTTGATGTCCTTACCGCTTCTTTTCCTTCTTTTTGCGAGAGTCTTTCTCTTGCTGCCGTTCTCTCTCCAATTGTCATTTTTCCTCGGTGGAATGCTGGGATTGATCTTTGCGCGGATCAGCTACTCGCTATCTATCCGGTCGGTCGATGGCATTTTGAGAGAGCTTCCAAACTAGTAGGAAGAGTTGTTTTGTCTCTGTGATTGTCACAGCAACCGCAGCGTTCTTGTTCTGGGGTCTTTGACCCAAAGGTTTCACCAAACGTTAATATTGACTCTTGCGTGGATTCTTAACGCGATCAATTGTAGGTCGGTTCTAGGCAGTCTTAGGCCGGTGTCAGTAGGTCGCTAGTCAAAGAAAGAGAGTGTGAAAAACAAAAATGGAATTGTCGGATGAACCGAAGTCGTGGGTTGAAGAAGCCCGGAACAGAGTGAAACGAATCTCTGACCTAGATCCTAGGGACAGGTTAGACATCGTGTATGGTATAGGTCTCTGCTGCTCAACTCTAGCGAAGAGCATGCAGGGATGGATGCAGTGGATCGGGAACCTGTCATTGAAGGATTTTGAGCAGCGGGAGCTAGAGGAGATCTTCGGCATAATCAAGAAAGCCACGGTCCAGCTGATGGAGCTTGACATTGACAAGACCTCGAAGTACGAGGAGTCGCACGGGCTGCGCCAGAAGCCTGGCGTGAGAGAGAACCGGCTAGTCAGCTAAGTCCGTAAAGACTAAACTCTCCTCTCCTCCTTTGATCATCGATTGTCTGTGCAGCCGAAGGCAAAAAGACGCATCGTTGTTGTTGCTGAATTCAGTATACATCCGATAGGAGTCGGTACAAGCGTCGGGAAGTACGTTAAGAGTGCGGTTCAGACCTTGTCGAAGATTCCGGGGTTGACTTTTGATGTTACACCGATGTCGAGTGTGCTAGAAGCTGAGAATTTCGGGACCATACTAGAAGCGGTTGAAGTCTCGCACGGCGCTCTCCGAGCAATGGGAGCCAAACGGATCTCGTCTTCACTCCGAATAGATGAACGTCTAGATAAACGCCGGAATAGGAGTGACAAGACGCGAGGAATGAAACGATTGGCAAGGGCAAGACCGTAGCAAGCTGCCTACCATAGAAGCACTCTCGCGTCGCGAGAAAAAAAATTGTGGCCCCCTTTTTTTCTGAGGCCTCTCGCCAGTTGAAACCGGTCTGGGCGAGTCTCCCGATTCAGGGGCTTAGAACATGTCAGTCGAGCGTTTTGCCATGTGTGATTTGTCGGCATGATCAAGCGTGAAGATCTCGGAGGTCAAAATCGCATGCCCCGATTTCCAATCCAGGCTTGTTCTGCGCCCGTCGCGTATGAAACGGAACAGTCTGCGGAGTTCTTCCTCCGAAGCCGAAGAGAAGAGTTACTCTTTGTTAATTCCCTGCCGACTGCGAGTTTTGTGCCGCGGGAAATAGTTTTTTTTGTAAGTTCTGGGAAGGGACCCGTTTTCGGTCTGAACCGCTTCTGCTAAGGATTCTTGATTTTGTCGCGCAGAACGGCGAATCCGTAATTTTCAACCAGAGCATTTACGGGATCATGCAATGGTAAACTGGGCATCATATGGAACCCCCCTCCCTGACCGGCGATCCGGGCTTATTCCAGGCGATTTTTCCATCAACAAGGGTCTTCCGCAGAACGGAGAGGAACATCTTCTCAGTCAGCTTACCCGTCTGAGTGTTCCGGGGACTAGGATGATAGGAGCAGATGATTAGAGGGATTCCGTCGCCAAACCTCAACACCTTTCCATGGCCGAATCTTGCGGACGATCGCGGGAGATTGTACTTGCCCCGAATCATCCTCATAACGGCGTTGAAGGCGAACTGTCCCAGGCAGAGAATTGCTTTTAGCTCTCTCAGCGAGTCTATTTCGCTGGCGAGAAACTCAGAGCAGTTGGTCGTCTCCTCTGTAGATGGCTTATTGTCGGGCGGAGCACACTTGACCGCGGCCGTCACATACGCGCCATTCAGTTTCAATCCATCCTCTGAGTTCTGTGAAGTGGGTTGATTTGCAAGACCCACCTTGTAGAGGGCTTTGTAGAGAAAGTCGCCGCTTCGATCTCCCGTGAAAACGCGGCCCGTCCGGTTCCCGCCATGCGCCGCAGGAGCCAGACCGACAATCAATAACCAAGCGTCCGGGTCCCCGAACCCAGGAACAGGCCTACCCCAATACTGCCAATCCAAGAATCCTCTTCTCTTGCTCCGAGCGACCTGTTCCCGATACTCGACCAAGCGCGGGCAGCGTCGACAGTTGACCACTTTGGTCCGAACTTTGAGAAGTTGATTCGTGGAGGACAGGCTCAGACCCGCTATTTCTTGGGTTGCTGGAATTTCCAGGCATCAGGATTCTCGTGGATGGCCGAAACCCACGCCAGCGCTACCTGTTCTGGAATCGTCAGAAGGACCTTTCCGATATGCTTGCACAACTGGCGAGTCTCGATGGCGCGTTCCCAATCGCCGCAGTCGTGATCGATAGTCTTCGAAGCCATGTCCATAGTGAGATTGTAGTCTCTGATCCCGGCTTTGATGGATTTCAGATTACCCTCTTTGATCTTCACATCCCCATCTGGAATAGTGAAGGATCTAGCTAGTCGTGTCTCGCCCATCACCGCCCCTAGAAGATCGACTAACTTTGCACGGTCTTCGCCTCCTCTAGTAAATTCTCCCAGCCCGACGGGCTTCTCCTTCGCCTCGTTCAGGTGGATTCTCGCGCGCTTGAGCGCTTCTTCCTGGGCTGGTGTGAGCTTGTCCAGCATCTTCAGGATGCTCAGCGCATTCTCCACTGCGTATCCGTGAAAGTGGTTGTTGAAGTAGCCGTAGGTGGTCTTGACCGACCCTTCGACCTCTTTCACTTTGGGCACCCAATCGATCAATTCCTTCTCGGTATAGTGATAGTCGTACCAGGGTCTCTGACCACGGCCATGCCAGCGAATGTAAGCGAAGTCGGCTGTCACATGCACCTCAGGAGGCAGAAGTGGCTCGTCTACAATTGTATAGGCAACGTTGTACTTGGAAAGAGTTCTCCAGGTCTCATCTCGGAGCCAGGATTTGTGTCGGAATTCAATTGCATACTTGAAACCGTGAGGAAGCAGGGAAAGAAATTCTTCAAGATGGTCAGAATCATACCTGTACTTTGGCGGTAGCTGGATGAGAAGACAGCCGAGTTTTCCACTGTTGTTCAGCGGAAGCATCAGATTGGCGAACTTGTCAAGTTCTTCCTCTATTGGTTTTCCGAGCGCGTCGAGCAATTCATGGGTTATAGTCTGTGGAAGTTTGGCGTTGAACACGAAGTTGCGGGGGGAGTATCTGTCCCATCCTATCACCATGCCCTCTTTCGGAAAAGCGTAGAAGGTTGAATCGATCTCGGCGGTCGGGAATATCTTGCTATAGAATTGGAGTTTGCTTTCGCTCGATGTGGGGTAGAAGACAGCGACCCATTCCGCGTATGACCAGCCGGAGGTCCCAAGGAGGAATCGGCCCGTGTTCGCCAACCTCTATCCTTAGTAACCGGAAATGGAATGGATTCTTGAAGATATGTCTCAGATACTCGTTGGAGCGGGAGGCTGGGCCTACTTCCATGTCTCAGGAACAGATAGCCTCGAAGCGTATTCGCAGGCCTTCGACTTTGTCGAACTGAACAGGAGCTACTACGAGCTGCCGTCTATCTCCTCAGCTTCTGAATGGCGAAAGAGAGTCCCAGACGAATTCCGTTTCTCGGTGCGATGTCCCAGGATCATCGTTGATCATTACGGCCTACACCTTCTCCCAGGAGCTCGTTCGCTCCTAGAGAGACTCGAAGAAGTTTGCAACCAGCTTCAAGCAGTAGCCATGACAGTTCTCATCAAAACGGGATCACAGATCAAGGAGAATGAGCTCGCTGCTAGGTTGAACGATTTTCTTGGAGCATTCAACTCGGATAAGACAGTTGTAGCCATTGAATTCAGAGGATTGAAACCCTCAGCGGAGGTTTTCGACATCATGAAAGAGTCTGAAGCGATTCACTCCGTCGATCTCTCGAATAGTGAGCCTCGTTATGAAGGGAAAGTGTTGTACAGCCGGTTGTTCGGAAAGGGAGAGGAGAACATTTACGAATTTGACGACGGAGAGCTGAAAGAGATTGCGAAGAAAGCTTCTGCCCCAAAGTTCGAGAAGAGTATTCTCGCCTTCCACGGGGTCCGAATGTATCGGGACGCGGGACGAGTCAAATCATTCATCGAGAAAGGATACTTCCCCAAGATAACAAGTGGCGTCGGGACAGAGTCGATCCGAGAGGTGTTGAGCGAAGATGCCCGATTTCCGACCACGAGATCACGTCTCTTGAAGGATCAGGGATGGAAAGTCTTCCAAGATACTGACGAAGTAAGGAAGATCTCAACTGTTCTAGAGAAGCTACCAGAGGGAGAATTCAACAGCTTAAACGATCTGATGGCTGAACTTCGAAGCCACTAGGGTTCATCTTCCGAGAGTCAAGAGTCTCATTTCTCCACGGGAAGATTCTTTCGACCAGACCATTCGTGCCATGATCCAACATAGTTCCTGACCTTTCCATATCCCAGTGATCGAAGAGCATAGTATGCGGCCGCGGCTCGAGCTCCGCGATGACAGTAAGTAACCACCACCGTCGATCGATTCTTGTTCAATCCTCTCTCCTTCAGAACGCTTGCTATTTCGGATCTTGTTTTGAACCTCTTTCCACCTTCGATGAAGTTTGTCCACTCAAGCCATCGAGCATGAGGGATTCGTCCTCGGCGTTTGTCGCAGGTTCGTCCCTCCTTGCCTGTGAACTCTTTCTCGGTGCGCACGTCCAAGATTTGCGTCGACTTGTCTGAGCGAATTTCATCAGCAGTCGCGAGGAGTCTTGAGACGGGTCTGATTCTGAAGGTCCTCTGTTCTGGTCTCACAACCTTGTTTTCGACAGGGAGCTGCGACTTACGCCAGGCTTGGAAGCCTCCTTCAAGAAGGTACACCTTGCGCGCACCTGCGTATTCGACCATCCACCCAACTCTTGAGGCTCGCATTCCGAAACCGGATTCATACACAACTATCGTCTCCTTCCCGGTTAGTCCCATGTTTCCAAGTAGCCTAGAGAGATCGTCCTGGAATATCTGAAGGCCTTTGCGGTCAGTTCCGGGAACGAAGTAGTGGAATAGGTCCGCATGTATCGCTCCAGGAATGTGCGATTTGACGTAGGATTGTCGTGATCTAGCGTCTAGGATTGCTAGGTTTTTCGAGCGTCTGTGAATGTTTAGCCAGTTTGTGGTGACGCTGACTTTCAGTGTCTTCGCTGGTCCTCGACTATTCAGAATTCAGGATCTGGACTTCTACTGTCGCGAGCTGCTTGAACTTCTGTGCGTCTTGTTCCGTTCCAACTATTACTCCATAGTGCATTGGTATTGCCAGTTTAGGCTCTACCATTTTCGCCGCTTGGGCTGCTTCGTCCGCAGTCATGACGTAGGTCCCGCTCACTGGGAGAAGCGCCACATCCGCCCTCAGACCTTTCATCTCCGGAATTGCATCAGTATCGCCCGCATGGTACACTCTGACACCTTTGATTCCAATGATGTACCCTGCTTTCCCATCCTCCTTTGGATGGAAGACCTTTCCGGGCTCTCGGAACTTGTTCAGATTGTAGGCGGGTACGACGTCAATTGAGATGTCTCCGAGTTTGAGCTTGTCCCCAGGCTTCACCGCCTTCACTTCTTTGACTTTGAGAGTGGACAGTTCTTTCTTGACTGCTGGGATGGTTACGATGGTCGTGTTCTCGTTGACCACCTTCTTGATGTCATCCATTGAGAAATGGTCAAAGTGTTCATGAGTAATTAGTAGAATATCGGCTTTTTCAGACGTCAGGCGGATCTTGAAGGGGTCGATGACTATAGTCTTCCCGTTCTTGATCCGGAAAGAGTCGTGTCCGAGCCAGCTTATCTTTAGGCCCTGATATTCGTACAAGACAGTACGATCTCATCAATCCAACGGCTCTCGATAATTAAGCCTTGCAAGATACGTTCTGGCTTTCATCTTCTGTTCAAGAATACGCATAAATCGCTCCGAGTCCCCTAATCTAGTAATCGTTCATGCATGACGTAATAATTATCGGTTCGGGGTCCGCGGGATATACTGCAGCCATCTACGCTTGCAGAGCTGGACGAAAGACGCTGATCCTAGCCGGTTCGATTCCAGGTGGTCAACTGATGATTACTTCAGACGTTGAGAACTTCCCCGGCTTTCCGGAGGGAGTGCTGGGCCCCGAACTGATGGAGAAGCTGCGGCGGCAGGCGGAGAAATTCGGACCTGAAATAATCTACGATGACGTATCATTCGTGGACTTTTCATCTAGGCCTTTCAAGGTAGTGGCTGGTGGGAAGTCGTACGAGGGGAAGAGCGTAATCATCGCCACCGGCGCGAACGCCAAGTGGCTTGGACTGCCATCGGAGACCAAGTTTAGAGGAAAGGGAGTCTCCAGTTGCGCGACCTGCGACGGATTCTTCTTCAAAGGAAAAGACGTTGTGACAGTAGGCGGTGGTGACACTGCGATGGAGGAAGCGAACTTCCTAGCGAACATCACGAACAGCGTAACTGTCGTCCACCGGAGGGACACGTTGCGAGCTAGCAAGATAATGCAGGAGAGGGCCACGGCGAATCCAAAGATCCATTTCGTATGGGATTCAGCGGTCAAGGAGATTATTGGTGACGACAAAGTAACCGGCGTTCAACTCCACAATTTGAAAAGCGGAAAGGATAGTCATGTTAATGCTGAAGGAGTTTTCGTAGCAATAGGCTACGAGCCAAACACCGGGTTCCTGAAGGACAAAGTCGAACTCGACTCTCAAGGATATGTTGTGACCAGAAAGGACACTGAGACAAGCGTCCCCGGAGTCTTCGCCGCTGGCGATGTGCGCGACCACAAATACAGACAAGCAGTCACCGCAGCGGCGGATGGGTGCATGGCGGCCATCGATGCAGACCGGTTCTTGGCGGAGCACCACAAGAATTAGACTCGTTGTGACTCGTTGAAGTGCACGAAATGCGATCTACAACTTGACTTTGTGGGTCGATATATTGTTCGGGAGGACTTTGAAGCTGGAGCACCCGCACAGATCCGTGACATGGAAGTCTGGCAGTGCGACGTTTGCAAGACTTACTATGAGGCGAGTATGAGTGGTAAGCCTGTTCCGATAAGATTCATGCAGAGCCTCTTCAAACGATTAGAGTGAGACTCCCTCAAGTTCTACTTCCTGTCCTACATACTCTCGAGTCTTCAGCTCTGCCTGTTTCAATAGTTCTATCAGACGTTTATTCACCGCCTCTGTCAACGAGGCAGCAGACTTCATCTTCTCCTGAAACTCCAGTTCTTCCCTCCTCGTCTCTTCAATCTTAGACAGCAATCCTTTCCGTCGATCGTACATGTCTTTACATTCCGCAATCCGCAGAAGCTCTCGTCTCCGCGCAAGCAATCGCCTCCCTTTCTCCTGCTTCTCTACCAAATGGGCCGTCCCGATCAACTGGTTCAGCTGGACCGAGACCCTACCCGTTTTTTTCGGTTTGAACTCCATCTTGCCAGAATCGATCGCCTTCTTCATGCTCTCCAATATACGGGCCAAGTATTCCCCTGTCGACTTGGAAAGAAAGCTCTTGTAGGGAGATTTTACAAATGAGGACAAGGCTTCCCGCTCATCCGAGCCCAATGGATACTCACCACGCTGAGACAGATCCCCGAGCCTTCTCAAGGGTCTCTGAAGGTGCGCGAGAGTCTCGGCGCGAAAGGCGCGACTCTCTTTACGAAGCTCTCTCTCGATGTCCAGGACTTCCCGAAGGTTAGGATTCGCCTCTAACTGGTCAACCTTAGAGGTCAGATCTGATTCGGAACGACCTAGTCCCTCTACGTCTCTCTTCACTCCGCCTAGCTCTCGGGCCCTCTCTTCGAGTTCATTTCTGGCCATCTTGATGCTCTCAACAATTCCTGTCATCGTTCTTGCCCTTTGGAGTTTTGAGCCCTCGCCCTCCAGGAATGAGGCGAGCCGTTCCTCGCTCTTTGCTATCCGATCCAGTGTTCCCCCGAACGAACGCATGTCAAGAATGTAGAAACCGGAAAGTTCACGAGCTGTGGAGTCTCGAAGGTCTCGAATCGACCTGCTCGCAACAGAAAGACCGTCCTTGACGATTTTCAAGGACTCCCAGCTGGTCTCGGATGGAATTACGATATCCCGGACCCGGGCCTCTGCTTCGTGGGCTCCATGCGCGATTACTCGTGCTGCCCTGTAGGACGCGGCGTCCTTTTTCGTCGCCATGTCCCTATCGCCTTTCTTGGCCAAATCCTCATAGAAACTCTGTGCCTCGCGCACGGCTCTCTTCGCTTCGTCGACGAGTTTGCCGGCTTTAGATCTGGTAGATCGCAGTTGGCCGTCTAATTGGTTGGAAATCCAGGGCCCATATGCTTCAATCGTCAGTCTCAATTGGAGTTAACCGGAGGAATCTACCTGATCTCCTCTCGTAGGTTAATGATTACCGTGTCAATAGTCTGCTCCGCCTTCTGTTTGCGACGTATAAGATCCGCATTCAAAGATTCATAGAGATCCCTAGAGATCTTGCCGCTACGATTCTGGTTTCTTAGATCTGCAGAGGTCGTCTTGATGACATTAAGTTCCACTTCAGCCCGTTCAATCCGCTTTATCATGTCTGAGTATCGTCCTTGGGCCGCGGACAATTGCTCTTCGACAGGTGCTAGGGTCCGGTCGATCTCGGTCATCCGACGGTCGAGCATTCTTCTCCGTTGTTTGTAATCGTACCTATTCAGCGCGCCTCTCGCGAGGTCTTCCTCCATCTTGTCGGATTCAAGTCTCATGGACGATTTCTCGTCGTACAATTCCACGAACTTTGTGATGAGTTGAGATGGCGCGCCTGAAATTACTCCCTCGGGACCAGGTCTACTCAGAACTGCTAGGACGCCAGCGGCTAAGGCTGCCTCTACAAGGCCTACCCAAGTGAGTGGGCTTAGGCTCGCCCAGAATGGGTCCAATTGATACGTCATGGAGAAGCCTAGGCTGCTGATTGGAGTCACGGGGGAGGCCAAAAGAGAGATCTGGTTGCCAGAGATCTGAGGGACCTGTCCAGTGAGTGAGTTTAGTCTGAAGCCTGATGGTGTAACAATCTTTGTTTGAAGAGTCGGGGCGTAGAACTGCACATTGTTGAACAGGGCAAAGTTCATTGTGAAGATTCCCAGGGAATTAGTGGAGATGTAGGTGTTGGGAGAGAGGGTATATGCAATCTTAGCTTTGAATGACTGGTTGAATTGCACCGCGCCGAAACTGGGCGTAAATGTTACTGTGCTCGTGCCGTCTGGGTTCGAGGTGGGCGTGGAAGCTTTTTCTGGCTGGTCAATTTCGACCCCAAGAACGTAGTTCTCGGTAATGCTCGATACTCCCTTTGGCACTTTGAATGCCACCGTGGAGAGAGTTGGACCCAAATTTGTGACGTTGTAGCTGTCGGTGACTTGCAAGGTGCCCGTCGGAAAGATCTGGATCAACCGGCCCGCGGATACCGTTAACACACTCTGAGTCGCAGAAGAAGCGAAAGTAACTTTCCACACAGTCGAGTTGCCAGAGCTAAGTGCCCTGGATCCAGGACAATTATCCGAGCCGGTGCTAGGCAGGGTACAGGTGAAGGTTCCGCCGGTGATAGTCTGGTTGAGGGGAAGCGGAATTCGGGGGGTCAGCCAGTCGCCGGTCTGGAGTGTCACTCTTGCCTTGGTAACGTTGTATGTGCCGTCGACGAGTGGGAACGGGTTAGCTTCGAACGTGAAGCTGTTCGAGCCAGGGCTGTAGGATAGGAGTCCGACAAAAACCGTGGTCACGTTGAAAACGAACTTCATCTCGCTTGCTGGAAATTGAACGTTGAGTGTAGTGTAGTTTTGGCTCGGTGTTGGGCCCTGCTTGGAGACTTGGAGGTTGACTCCCTGAGCTGTTGCTAGGGTGAACCGAAGGTCGTCGCTCACGCTTGCGGGGATGCCGATCGTCAGGTGGGTAACTGGAACGGTGCTTGTCAGATTCACATAGTCGTTAAGAGTAGTGACGCCCCAACCGTTAGTTGAGATAGTTCGTTCGAATGATGCGGAGCAGGTTGCCCTCTGACAGTCTGTTGCCGCAGTAGCAGGGTGAGGTAGAAAAACGACGCTCAAAATGAGTAGCAAAAGTACAGCGAAAAGTGCTCTCATCAGTTGAGACCATTAGCCGAACTCGAATTTGGAGTGCGACGCATGACTTCCCTACTTATTAGTTGCTCCGATAGTTGAACGCCTTCTCAAGGTTTGCGGATGAAAAGCATACTGGTCACTGGAGCAGGGGGAAGTGCAGGCCACAACGTGTGTTGGAGTCTCAGAGTTAGCAAGGACGGACGCTCTCTAGTACTGACAGGCTGCGATGTAGACAGGACGAGTCTAGAACTAAACATGTGGTTAGACTATTCTTTCCATCTCCCAGGTGCACATGACCGCGGATACGTTGCCGCGTTGAACAAGGTCATTGAAAATGAGAAGGTTGAGCTGCTAATGCCTCAGCCCGACCCGGAAGTTGAGCGAGTTTCAGCTGAGCGTTCAAGAATCCGGGCACGGACATTTCTTCCTGATGCTGAGACGGTTTCTAGGTGTCTCGACAAGTTCGCGGCGCTGTCTCGATGGCACGAGTCAGGCCTCCGAAAGAAACCAGTTCCCATATCTCAAGATGATTCTTCCAACATGCGGATGGTCCGCCAGCTCGATTATCCGTGTTGGATTCGCGCTCGAGAAGGAGCGGGTGGGCTAATGAGTTGTAAGGCTACTAGCGCAACTATCGCGGAACATTGGGTTAGGTTCCATTGGGATCAAGGAATCAAAGCGAACTTTGTCGCGGAGGAATATCTCCCGGGAAGAGACTATTGCTTCATGTCTCTCTGGAATAGCGGTGGCTTGGTCACTTCTATGATTCGCGAGAGACTGAGTTGGGTCGGTCATCGTGTGGTGGGCTCGGGAGGCACATCGAAGCTTAACCGGGTTGTTCACTCGGACCCAGTCAACAAGAAAGCAGTGGAAGCGATAAGAGCCGTTTCCAAGAAGCCTCACGGGATTTTCTGTGTCGACCTAAAGGAGGATGCGAAAGAGGTTCCCTGTCCGACTGAAATCAACTGTCGATTCACAACCAACGTCCACTACCTCACGCTTGCATCTATAAAACTTGGACATCCCGAATGGAATTTCCCGTGGCTCGCGGCCAGATTAGCCCTGGAAGAGGAGATACCCGACTGCGCCAAGACCAATGCCTTACCAGATGATTTGTGGTTTACGAAGAACACGGACATGGGCTTCACAATGGTTCGAGGAAACCATTGGAAGGCTGCAGCAGTCTTCTGAGGGTGGAGTCTATTTTCCTCGTCTGTGGAAATAGAGCCTTACCTGCCGATCCCAAATGAAAAGCCACGTCACTGAGAGAACGAGGGCGATGAGCGCCTTTGCTGCTGCATCGAAATACAGGCCAAGAGACAAGCTCGGGTTCAGAAGGTTCAGCGGAGCGACGAATCTAGTTAGAACGCCAAACCCAATAAGCATCAGAACCCACTGCGTTACGAAGACGACAAGTTCGTAGCCGACCGCGCGTCTGTTCATACTAAACCCCCGTGAGCAAGAGGGTGATTACGGCTAAGCTCGTCGAGGTTAGAAAGAGCGTCCATATTGTGGATACGATTTCATTCTCGGTTGCGGGACGACCTATGAGTAGCGTTCTGACCAAAGTTAATGGCGCGCGCGGATCTTCGGAGTCGGCAAGCCTCCCGTCCGGAAGAAGTTTTGTTGGTTTAGAGGTCAATTCCCGGTGTTCCGTGAAGCGTCGAATTCTGGAGAGGAAGAAGAATGAGTTCTGGATGTTGGGGAAGATTGCAACTATGCTCGCGATCTCAGTTTTCCCTAGAATAGCCAGGGCCCCGATAGATGCGCCGATTGATAATTGGCCTACGTTCCCCGCAAACGCCCGTGCCGGAAAACGGTTGTAGAACAGGAATCCTAACAGTGAGAACATCAAACTGGCATAGAGAAAGATAGGCATCGAACTGGCTCCGATAATAAGCGACCCTATGAGGAGTCCTCCCGCAACTATCGAGATCCCACCAGCCATCGAACCATTGAGAGGGTCCAGCATGTTGACGGTGTTCGATGTCACCGAGACCGCTACGAGTATAGTTAGCGGATAGATTAGTGGGAGGTGGTAACCTCCAAACAAGGGTACGTGCAGGGTTGATGCGTAGACTTGACCTGGAAACGCTAGTCCGAGAATCAGAATGGGCAAGCCGCAAAGAAGAGTGAGAAGAGGCTTGAAGATTCCCCGCATCTTAAGCCGATCATCAACGGCACCCACAAGTGCAGCAAGACCAACAACAAGAGAGTATGCGAGAAGCGATATCGAACTCGCTCCTCCAGTAAGGGCGTAGATTGCCGCGAACAAGATGAGCGTTATTGGGACCGCTGCTCCGACCATCTCCGGGACCTTGGGTCGGGTCAGCTTGTGGACATCGATTCCGATTATTCCATGCTTGGAATTCCAATACATGAAGAATCTAGTGAGGGCTAGGCAGACTGGGAATGAGCCTAGGGCGATTAGAATCGCGACCGTGTTCGCCCCAAGCGACGGCATGTGGGCAGAGGCGGCGGTGTGGAGTATAAAGCAACATTGTGCCTGAACGAAGGGTTATCAGTGGTTTTGAACCGGCGCACCGGAGGTAGTCTTGGCTCAAACCGGCCACCCGTTCATTCCCAACTCAAGCGATCAGCTCCGAACGAGCATGCTGAAGACGATTGGAATCAGCTCGCTCGACGAGCTCTATTCCGACATTCCGCGGGAGGTCCGATTGAAAAGGCCGTTGAAGGTTGATGGATTCCCGTCTGAACAGGAAGTCCGCTCAAACATCGAGCAACTTCTCAAAGAGAACAAGTCCGGCACAGATTACAATTCGTTTCTCGGTGCAGGAATATACAATCACTACATTCCAGCGGCAGTCAAAGCGATAGTCTCGAGAACAGAATTTCAGACCTCATACACACCATACCAGGCGGAAATCTCCCAAGGTCTTCTACAATCACTCTTCGAATTCGAATCTATGATCCGCGACTTGACCGCTGTAGATGCAGTGAACTCGTCCCTCTATGACGGGTCTACTGCGCTCGGGGAGGCCGCGAGAATGGCGGTTCGCGCAACAGGAAAATACAAGGTCATCGTTCCAAGAAATCTTCACCCCGATAAGCTATCGGTACTTCGAAACTACACTGAGCCGGTCGGGATAAGAGTCGAGGACTTCGAGTACGACAAAGAGACAGGCGGTCCGGACATCGACGATCTACAGGCAAAACTTGACCATGAGACCGCGGCACTCTATTGTGAAGTGCCCTCATTCTTCGGAACGCTGGACGCCGATGCTGTGAGGATCCCTTCCATGTGCCATGAGAAGGGAGCTCTCTCGATAATTGGTTTCGACCCGATTTCCCTCGGCGGCCTCAAGCCACCAGGCGAATACGGCGCCGACATTATTGTTGCCGAAGGTCAGTCTATTTCATCTGAGATGAATTTTGGAGGTCCAGGACTTGGAATAATTGGCTGCAGGGGAGAGAATCTTTTGAGACAGATTCCAGGTCGACTCATCGGCATGACGACCACAATCGACGGCACCGACAAAGCGTTCAGCATGGTCCTTCAAACGAGAGAACAGCATATTCGTCGAGAGAGAGCCACTTCAAACATCTGCACAAACGAGGCTCTCCTTGGCATTGGAGCAGCCGCCTACCTTTCCCTCCTCGGACCCAAAGGGTTACATGACTTGTTCGAATCGATCCTGGTAAAGACGAGGTACGCGATCAAGAGGCTCCAAGAAATACCAAAAGCCTCTGTCCCAAGGTTTGAGGCCCAGCATTATCAAGAGTTTGTCGTCACATTCAAACGGGCTCGAGGCATTACATCGAGAATCAATCGCAAACTCCTCCTAGCGGGCATGCACGGAGGTAGAAGCCTAGTCAAGGATTTCCCTGAGCTTGGTGAAAGCTCTCTCCTCTGCGTGACAGAAACCAATACGGGCGAAGCGATCGATCGATTCTCGGGTCTCATGACGAAACTCTTGAGAGGTTAGAGACCATGTACCACCAAGCCACTTGGGACGAGCCCCTCATTATCGAGAAATCCCAACCCGGTAAGAGAGGCCACAGCCCGGCGGGACCCAGCGATATTGAGAGGAAGATTGCTGGGGATCTCGGGGACGCTGTCCCACGCGCTCTGCAAAGAAACGGTCTCCCGCCCCTTCCTGAGGTCTCTGAGCCGGAAGTTATTCGACATTTTGTACGGCTATCTCAAGAGAACTATTCTCCGGACCTAGGCATCTATCCGTTGGGTAGTTGTACGATGAAGTATAATCCAAAATCGGCGGAGTTAGCGGTCCAGACTCACAAGCTGGAGAAGCTTCATCCTGAACAGGACGAGTCAACCGTCCAAGGAATGCTCGCTCTACTCTATCGTTTGGATAAAATTCTGGCGGAGATTACAGGGATGAGCCGCATGTCCGTTCAACCGGCTGCAGGAGCTCACGGAGAGTTCTTGGGCTGCCTCATCATCCGGTCGCATCACCGCTCAAGGGGGGAGCTGGAGAAGAGAACGGAGATGATAGTGCCGGACTCGTCCCATGGGACTAACCCTGCTAGTGCAGCGATGGCCGGGTTCAAGGTGATGGTTGTCCCATCGAACTCAGAAGGGATGGTAGACCTCGACGAACTGAAGAAGTTAGCGGGTCCGAACACGGCTGGATTGATGATTACGAATCCTAACACTCTGGGAATCTTCGAGAAGAACATTCTCGAAATCGCAAAGATCGTGCACGAAGCAGGGGGCTTGCTGTACTATGATGGAGCAAACTTCAATCCGTTGCTCGGAAAGGTTCGACCAGGCGACATGGGCTTCGACATTGTCCACCTGAATCTTCACAAGACTTTCGCGACTCCTCACGGAGGTGGGGGCCCTGGCGCAGGTCCTGTGGGCGTGACGAAGGAGCTAGAACGCTACCTTCCTGTTCCACTGATTGGATTTGATGGAAAGAAATATTTCTACGATTACGATGTTCCAGATACGGTTGGAAAGATTAGGGCTTTCCACGGCAACATTGGAATTCTCGTCCGTGCCTATGCATATATCATGAGTCTGGGTGCCGAGGGACTCAAGACAGTCGCTGAGACCGCGGTTCTCAACACGAACTACATCCTGTCTCGGATTCTAGCAAGCGGCACGTACGACCTTCCTTTCGCGCGAGCTAGGAAGCACGAGTTTGTTCTCAGTGCCAAGAAGCTCTACGATTCTACAGGGGTCAGGGCAATGGATCTTGCCAAGCGAATGCTAGACAAAGGGGTGCACGCTCCGACGACATATTTTCCGCAGATTGTGGACGAGGCTTTGATGGTGGAAGTTCCTGAGACCGAGAGTCTGGCGGATCTGGATCAACTAGTCGAGGCTCTTCTCGGAGTCTATCGTGAAGCTCAGACTAATCCAGAACTGGTGAAGGATGCGCCGCACTATGCGTCCGTCAGGCGGATCGATGATGTGAAGGCATCGCATCCGAAGACTTTGACACTTCACTGGAACAATCCATCCATATCGAAGAATCGCGAAGTCTTGAACGAGGAGATATCTCCTGAAGAATCGAAGTCGGGATTGACATCCCCGCCTAGCAGATAGTGAACGTGAACGTGTCCTGTTTGGACAAGTGCGTGCTTCGTGAGACCCTACTATTTTATAAATAGGGATGCGCTTTGAGCTATTTCGTATTCATATCGTATTACCTCTGCTTGGGATTTGTATATATCAGAATCAGTAGTTTCACTGCCCTATCTTGTCTACTGAAGAAATGGTCTCTCATCAGCCACTATCATCTCACGGCTCACAAGTAGCAATTGTTGGAGTAGGTGGAGCCGGTAACAATCTTCTGAGCCAGGCAATCGATGGAGGAATCAGTCCGAGAAACTGCGTAGCAGTTAACACTGATCGCAGCCAGTTATCAGAATCGAGAGCACAGAACAAGGTCCTTCTGGCCGACTCTACGGAGACTAACTCTCCGTTGACGAGGCAGCGAGGTGGACAGGGTCAACTGTTAGCTTACAGAATATCTCCCTTTACCCGGGAATCTGATTTCACAATTCTACTGACGGGTCTTGGAGGAGCGACCGGGACGAAGGCGGCTCCTCTGATCGCGCAGTGGCACCGTGACCGAGTCAGACCTGTAGTTTCAGTCGTAGCCTTGCCTTTCATCCATGAGCGAGAGAGACGCTTCGTGGCTCTTCGCGGTTTGAAGAAGATGGTCGAAGCATGCGATTGCACGATCATTGTCGACAACTCTGTCGAAAAGCCAGCTCTCCTAGATTCGAAAAGGGTTGCAGATGAAACAGCAGCACTCGCCGTGCGCGGTCTTTCAGAAGTTGTCGCTTCGAGCGACCAGATGATTAGTCATCAGATCCTGAACATTCTCTCATTGGGATCGGTTGCGACTGTTTGCATCGGTCCAGTAGAATCGAAAGAAAGAGTCCAGTCAGCAGTATCAGACGCCCTAACGACCCCATCTGCGAGTCTCCCGTTGACGAAAGCCAAAGGAGCTGTTCTCCTATTCAGAGGAATCGAGCCATTGAATAATGGTCAGGCGGCCCAAGCCTACGAAGCGATCTCGTCTCTGGTCGGTCATGACGTGGATTTCGTCCATGTGAGTACCAAATGTCAAGCACGATCGAGCCTGTCGATATTCCTATCAGGATACACCTACGACATGGCACTCGGAACCGTTGACG
>MNHO01000044.1 GCA_001919285.1 archaeon 13_1_40CM_2_52_13 | reverse complement strand
CTCATGGGGATGGGAGGATCTGCGAGCGCTGCAGACGTAGTCTTGGATTGGCTCAGGGCTGCTTTGCCCGTTCCAGCGCTGGTCCATCGAGAGCCAGGACTACCTGCCTTTGTAAATGCGAGAACGCTGTTCATTGCGATAAGCTACTCGGGCGAGACTTCAGAGACACTGGCCGCGTTTCAAGAGGCGAAGAACAGAGGCAGCTCCCTTATAGGTATTGGACACGGAGGATCACTTGCTACCATTTGTAATCGCTTCAAAGCACCATTCATGCAGGTCGAAACCTCGTTGGCTCCACGAGCAGCGCTTGGTCAATTGATCGTTGCCGCCTCAATTGCCTTGGAAAGAGCGAATCTCGTTCGCTCGACCAAGCGAGAGATATCTAGGGCTGCCGAGGAGCTTGTTCACATCAGGCGTCGCTGCCGCATCGAAACTTCCCGAGCGAACAATCCGGCGAAGAGCCTAGCCGAGAAACTGCTTGGCCACTCGGTGGTAATCTATTCTCTGCAGAGAATGTCGTCGGTTGCTCGCAGGTTCAAGAACCAACTTGCGGAGAACAGCAAGTTACTGGCGAAGTACGATTTGTTGCCGGAGTCAGGCCACAACGAGGTTGAAGGTTGGCATGAGAGAGATAACATGTTGCCAGTGATCATTCGAGACACGCAGGAGACGGCTTTTGAGCATTCGATTCTTGGTGCTTTCCGCGCTACGATAGGTTCCAGCAGATCTCATCCGCTAGATGTGCGCGTCGCCGGGAGAGGAAGGCTTTCCAGGTTGCTGTCTCCAATCCTTCTCCTTGATTATGTGTCCTTGTACCTTGCTATGCTGAGGCGGATCGATCCGACTCCTACTAATCTGATAAGCGAATATAAGAAAAGATAGGCACGCGCGGTCCCTCGGCCGGGCTCTATCCTTTCGCAACTCCTATGGGTGTCATGCGGACAACTTTCTTTCCTATTCCAAGTTGGTCGCTTACGTCAGCGACTCTGTCGACATCTTTGTACGCGTCTGGTGCTTCCTCGGCGACAACCTCCATGCTTGCCGCTCTGATGACTATCCCTCTGCTCTCCAGTTGCTTCTTCAAGTCTGCGCCGCGCCACTTTCGTTTAGCTGCGGAACGGCTCATGAATCTTCCAGCGCCGTGGGCCGTGGTTCCGAAACTCAGTTCCATTGCTTTTGGTGTGCCAATCAAAACCCAGCTGCTCGTCCCCATGCTTCCGGGAATGAGGACCGGCTGTCCAACGTCTCTGTATTGGGCTGGGACGTCTGGATGCCCTGGAGGGAAAGAGCGGGTAGCGCCTTTTCGATGGACGATGACTTTTGTGGCCTCGCCATCGATTTGGTGTGATTCAATTTTCGCGACGTTGTGACAGACATCGTAGACGATTCGCATGTCCATGGAGTCTGGTGATTTCGCGAATACCTTTTCGAAAGCCTGCCGGGCCCAGTGGGTGATCATTTGTCTGTTGATCCAGGCGAAGTTACATGCCGCGGACATGGCCGGGATGTAGTCCTCCGCCTCAGGACTCTTGCTCGGGCAAGCCGCGAGTTCTCTGTCAGGTAAGTGGATGTTGTATTTTCCTGTCGCTCTTTCCATGACTTTCAAATAATCGCTACAGATCTGATGCCCATATCCTCTACTGCCAGTATGGATGAGGACGAGTATCTGTCCCTTCTTGTGAATTCCCAAGCGTTCGGCAATTCGTTCATCGAAGATCCGGTCCGCCCTCTCTATCTCGATAAAGTGATTGCCGCTTCCCAGACTTCCCAGCTGCGGCGCTCCGCGCGATCTTGCGCTGCTCGACACTTTTGACGGATCAGCTGCTTCCATGCAGCCCTCCTCCTCGATTGTCTTCGGATCCTCAGGCCAAGCGTATCCTTTGTCGACGGCCCAATCGAGGCCATCGGTAACCGCCTTGTCGAGCTCGATGGGACTGAGCTTGATCTGTCCTCGACTGCCAAGCCCGGATGGAATGAAATTGAAGATAGTATCCACGAGCCTCGGAAGGACGGGACGAACCTGGTCCTCAGTGAGGTTCGTTCTAATCAGCCGGACGCCGCAGTTAGAGACAACGAAGCCATTCGCGATAAAGTTGTGCGCGTCAGATGCGGTGGTGAGATCAAAAACATTCTCGTTGAAATTATCAACCTTCTCAATACTCACAACTTCGTCCCAAACTGCACCCGAGCTTCCTAGCCCTTCTGTGGCGGCTGGAAGGAACTCGTCGAACTTGGGAAAGTAGCTTCCCACTCTGGAACCGGTGACACTGAGAGAAAGAGCTGGAGGTCCTTCCGCAGAGTATCGAGTGTCAGGCTCGGAGTAGGTATCATTCGAACTTCCGACGGATATTTTTTGAGTTATCGCTATTCTGGCGGCAATGGGTTTCTCACCGAGAACTCTCTGCTTGAGTCTCAAGTAATGAACGGCAACGTTTGCCAAGAACGCCTTCCGCTTATTGTACTCATAGCCTATCATAGACCAGAACCTGATCAAATTCGCGGGTTCGGTGGAGACTAACAGCCTGAATCTGTTCGTGTGGCCGTCGATCCCTTTGTGAACATTCTCTTCAGGACGGGTGACTTGGGCCTTGACGTCGAAGTCCTCGATTAGCGCAGCAATTTCTGATAGAAGTTTGGCACCGGAATCAGAACCGGCCTCGTTCTTGTTCTGCCCGAGCTGTGGCATGCAGAAATTGTATCCATGCCCGGTCAGAGTTGCAGGAGCAGAAAGTTCAGCGCCGAACAGAGTGCTGAGGAATAGTCTCTTTTGCCATTTCCTCAGGTTAAACAACCATGCTGGCAATGAGTATGCTTGCTTCGATTTGTTTCCGAGGGGGACACCCAAGGCGAAAAGCAGGGTGATGAAACTCCTCGCCCTCACAACAAAGGAGTATTGATCGTGTTTGAATTGGTACTTTCCATACTTGGTTTCTATCTTGTGATCCCGGATGCGATGATAGATTCTTGAGGGATTGAATCCAAGCTTCTTGACGTCAGACCGAACTTCCTCTAGATCTTCCTTGTCTCCATAAAACCATGCCTGGGGGCTCCTCGAGGTGAAAACCAACGTTCCGTCGCCAAGGATGAACCCCATCAGCTTTAGCAAAACTGGAAGCTTCTCACTCGTTGAGGTAAGAGGTAAGAGGTTCCTTTTTTCTAGCTCGTTGACGATTTGTCGAGGATTGCCTGGAACGGAAAGAGAACGAATGTTACTCCTATCTGCGATAATGAATTCAGTGGGCTCAACGTAGTCAACACCTTCGAATGGAAAAACAGCGACCCTTGATTTGCCTAGCTTGCCAAGCTCTACCATGCCTGTAGGTGTTAAGAACGGATGATCTTCCGTCGCGAAAATTTCGTGCCCGGTCAGCGTCCGCAGTCTGTATACTCTGCGACTCGGCTTCTGCTCCATGAATTGGACGAGATCCGTTTCCCCGAATCTCGTCTGCTCCTCGATGCAGCCTACGCGCTGGCTTTTCCAGTTCAAAGACATACTCGAAATGGGTCTTCTATACCCGTAATCGCTCAGAACAAGGCTTGAACCGCGAATGCAGTTGATATCGTAACCGACCCCTCCGGGGCTGATCAGTCCTTCGTCATAGTCTGTTGCGGCTACTCCTCCGATTGGGAATCCATAGCCTTCGTGTCCGTCCGGCATCGTGATGGCATACTTGTAGATACCATTCAGGTGAGTGACATTGACGCATTGTTGGATCGTCCGGTCAGTGCGCATCTTGGCTAGTAGGTCCTCGTCGGCGTAGATTCGGGCTGGGACCTTCATGCCAGGCTGGTAGTCCTGTGGAACCTCCCAGATGTTTTGAGATACTTGCTTAATGGGAATCTCTGCGCTCGATCTGCTCCAAGAATTCAAGGCTTGGGTGCTCATTCGTTCGTCAAGAGGTTGAATGGCGACCTAGCTATAAGTATCGTTGGGTCAGCTCGGTACACTCAGCCGGATGAGCTTCAAAACTGATCCTCTAGCGCAAAGGTGGGCTAGAGATCTAGAACGAATCTGACTTTAGATTCCTTCGCACTTTCTTCGATCGTCATCAAGTGGTATGTCACTCCTTTAACCTCAGTCTTGGCTCCATGCTTCCCCCGATCATATTTCTCGCCTCTAACCTTCCCATGAAGCTTGAACGATGCCTGCTCAGAAGCGATGGTGATGTCATAGGAGACGTAAACCATTGTTTTGATATCGAACTCTAGGAGTAGTTGTTCTAGCCAATTGTAGAGTAGTTCCTTCTTGTCGTGGCCATCGACTTGGATGTGCTCCTCGAATATGGGTTCGATTCTCTGAAAATTCAACATCGTCTCGTAGAATGCATCTGCGGCTCGAGCAAATGCTCGTTCAAGTGTCGGGCCCCAAGCTTCAATGTAAGCGTCTGTCGTATGCTCGAGAAATCTGTGTCCCTCTGCCTGCCGCTTTTCGTCTGACACTTGGTTCGAAGTATCCGGTTTGCAGGAACCGTTTATTAGGTGAGTTTAGGATGAGATGCTTCTTTGACCTGAATGCGGGTTTAGCTTGCCGGGATTACGCAATCTGTGAGATTGTGTCTCGTGGGCCGAGTGGATTAACCCGTCTGTGTGGGTCTAAAGGCGCAGTTCTCCTCCAGGAGGGCGTTGGCCTTGAGAGCCTGTGGCCCGTTAGGGCCGCGTGGGTTCGAATCCCACTCCCGGCGCCAGAAACATTAGTAGCGCTGCGGGTAAAGTGTGAAGGACTTTTTTTGTTTTGACGTACCCCCGGGGGGTCTAGAAAAGATAACGGAGAAAGAATAGTTAATAGAGAAAGAAAGATAACAAGAAGCGTTATCGTGAAGAGCACGGCGGAGTTCTAGGATTCGGGCAGTTCTGTGACGCCAGGGTGAGTGTCTTCGATTTTTCCTCCTGTATTGGCAGGTCCAGGTCAACCTACGTCGCAGTTTTTCTTGCTGGCTTCATCGCCCAGCATTTTCCTGTCAGTTTGACCCTTCGATAATTCTGCCGGCCGTTTCCAAGACCTTTTCTAGGGAACTGTCCAGGCCGGTCAGGCTGGCAGGTAGACTTTCATGAAGAATAGAAGAATTCCAGAAGACGAGGCTATCTGGAATATCCGCGATAGTGAGGGCTTAGAACTCGATTAACGTTCTCCCTTAGGCGCCTATGCTGGCGTGCTCGGAGCGATAGCCGGCTGGGGACAGGTAGCGATGTGCGCTGAGTACTTGTCCAGTCGAATGTTCTCGTGGCAACGGGGACACTGGAGAACTTTCATCTCCGTTCGGACGTTTCTCCCCTTCCAATTTCTTCCTCTCAGTTTCTAAACACCTCTAATTGTTCCCTTACTGATTGCAGAAACAGCCTTCCTTCAGCGTGTGATTCTGCGTCCAGCAATATCGTAGCGTCGTCAATACGATATAAGGGCTCTTTCACTCACGGTTCATTAAGGTACAAACAGCATTGGCTGCTTAGGGAGTCCTAAGCGTAGAATTCTGGAGGAGTCTTCTGTTTGAATGCTGCTGCCCCTTTCTTGAAGTCGGGGCTGGTAATTGCTCGAAGCAGTTCCGTGTGCGCAACGTCAAGAACTCGGGTTGTGAACGTGCTTCTGCGGATTCGCTTGAAGCTCGCGTTGGATACGGGAGAGACGTGACGCATCTCGTCCAGTATCTCGCTCACTCGAGTCTCCAAGCTCGCAGGGTCCTCGACATAGTTTACGAGTCCAAACGTTCGGGCCTCTTCTGCGCCTATCGCGGCTCCAGTCAGGTTCATCTCGACCACCTTTCTCCCAGTAATCATTTCAGCGCCGAACCCGGCAGAGATACAGCATAGCGCTCCGACCCTTCCCCCGGAAAACGCGAAACTCGAACGGTTCGAGGCCACGACTATGTCCGAAGCGAGAGCTATCTCGGCCCCTGCTCCGTAGGCGGGTCCATCGACCATCGCAATAATCGGCTTTTCGCAGTCGAAGAATCGTTTCCAGAACGGTTTTACGATATCATAGACGAATTCCCGAGCCTCTGAACGAGATGCAAATCCACTTACCTCTTTAACGTCCAGTCCTGCGGAGAATGCTCGGCCCTCTCCTTTGAGGATAATGAAAGATACAGTTCGATCTTCTGAGGCATTCCTCAGGGCCCCTTCGAATTCTAGGAACATCCCTTTGGAGAGGGCGTTGAGAGCTTTTGGCCTGTTCATCGTGAGCCATGCGTTGTGATCACGAACTTCATACTCGACATTTCTATGGGGCAGTCCGTTTACGCTCCCTATCTAGATTTGATGGGATGATTCGCGACTATTTTTCGATTGTTTCCTTGGGTTCGAGAACATTTTTGAAGTGCTTCCTGGATAGGCCTGTCGCCGCGGTGCGAATTTCTGATTAATCTGCCGTATAATTCGAATCTCAAGCTGAAAGCGATCTTAGATCGTGTTAACGGCGATGAGTACCTTCAGAGTCTCTGGGATTGCATTAATGTTAATGCCGTGAGACGGCTGGGTCTTTCAGATCACGGACCAGTACACTTCGCCATAGTGTCGAACATTGCCTTGAAGATTCTACGCAATCTCTTGGAAGCAGATGTCAAGCCGAACATTGTCACCGATCATAAGATGACAAATGAAGATGCGGAAGTAGTCGTTTTCCTCGGCGCTGTGCTACACGATTTGGGAATGGTGGCGCATAGAGAGAACCATCACATGTTCAGTGTTCCACTAGCATTCCAATTACTACCACGATTGCTAGAAGGGATCTATGACGAAAAGGATCGAGCAATCATCACTTCAGAGACTCTTCACACCATCTACGCTCATGAATCAGAGATTCCTCAACTAACCCTGGAGGCAGGAGTTGTCAGAGTAGCCGATGCCTTGGACATGAAGGAAGGCAGAGCCCGCATTCCCTTTACAGCAGGAAAGAAGGATATTCACGCACTCTCTGCGATGTCGATCCGAGACGTGAAAATACGGAAGAGCAAGCAGAAGCCAGTAATTGTCGAGATTAGCATGTATAATGAATCAGGCATATTCCAGGTTGATCAGCTTCTGAGGAAGAAGATAGCAGGGACAAAGCTGGAAGGGTTCATTGAGGTTGTGGCACAAGTCGAAAACCAGCAACGTAAGACAGTGCTTTCCAGATACACTCTAGGTACAGCTGCGGAGACCCCGACCGCCGAGGTCTCCGTCCAAAAATAGATTCGATTAATGCTACCTTGCGCGAATTCCGCGCAGAATTGGTACGACGGGGGTTTCTTTACTCGACCTTGGCTAGTTTCCCGTAGCGTCCGACGTTCAGCTGGAGTTCCCCTCTGAAAGAGTCAACGTAGCCGTTTTGAATCTCAATCGTGTCATTGACCGCGACCTTTGATATGTTCTCGTTCCACAATGTTACCTTGACACTTCCGGACTCGTCTTGGAGAGTTGCAGATGCAACTTGGCCGGGACCAAATTTTGTTTGTACTTCTCTCGGGCTCTCGACGTCGACGATTTTTCCTTTCACGTCGACTCTTCTCATTCCCGGTTTTAGCTCGGCGATTTTCATTCTGTTGCTCCGGTGACGACCTCTCCGGTTGCGAAGTTGTTCCTTACGCCTGTTATTCGCACTTTGACCTTGTCGCCGGTGTTGGTTCCAGGAACGAATATGACAAAGTTGTTGAAGCGGGCGATCCCGTCGCCTCTCCTACCGACTGAATCAATCGTAACGTCGATCTCCTGACCCTCCTCTACGGGGACCGGGCCCCGGTCGCGCTCGAAGCCTCTCCCGCCGCCCTCGCGGCCGCCGTATCCGCCACCCCTTCCATAACCGCCTCCCCCTCCTCCACGGCCATAGCCTCCGCCTCCACCTCTGCCTCCTCCACTGTATCCTCCTCCCCCTCTTCGTCCATAGCTGCCTCCTCTTCTACCGTAGCTTCTACGCGGTCTCTCTTCTCCTCCGCCTTCCATCTTTTGGTTCTACTCTTGTTTTCCATAAGTCGAGTTGAACAATAGATAGGTCAGTACAATAGCAGTATCAAAAGCAAAGCTTGCTTTCAAAACTACTTTCATACCGCCCGAGCTTGTTCCAGACCCGTCCTTGAGTTCTGGCGCGTCTGATTCCGTATTAAAGATTTGACCCTGTTTGGTTCTGTTAACTTATCGTCGGATGCCTCTCTGACGTATGGGAGGTTTTGTCTTATTGTTCGTTGTTGGCTGTCAAGTCTGTCTGGCAACACTATGTTGCAACACGGGACGTGTTGGGACTACTGGAACTGTTCAGGAGGATGGTCAACGAGTCCATACGGATAGCCAACGACGCATCCTCGTTGAGAAGGCTCTCACTACTCTCCTACAGTCAGCTCGCCCAGTACGATTCTCCCAGGTGCTACAAGCTCTCCGCCATATCGAGAGCAGCAGGAATACTAGCGGCTAGGAAGAAGTCTCTCAAGAGAGGCTTCTCGACTAGGACCCCGTACTCTGTCAGACCGCAGCTCGTATCATGCTAAGGCTTCAAGACGAAGAATGGACAGCTAGAGATTCCGATCGCAAGAGGGAAGCGTTTGAACATACCCCTGACCAAGCACACGATAAACGTCATCTCTCAACCCGGAGTCGAGGTTCGATCCTTCACTCTCACCCTGAACAGGCTCTGCCTCTCTATCGCCCGCAACGTTCCAATGGTAGAGTGCACCTCCACGGTGGGTGTGGATCGTAATCTTCGCAACCTTACAGTTGGGAACGACGAGGAGACAAGTCACTACGATCTCTCGGAGACTGTGCGTATAGCAAGTACCACGATGCGTATAGTCGCATCTTTCAAACGAGACGATGCTAGGATAAGAGGACGGATAGCGTCGAAGTATGGACTCCGTAGAACCGCTAGGATAGGTCATCTTCTCCAT
>MNHO01000038.1 GCA_001919285.1 archaeon 13_1_40CM_2_52_13 | reverse complement strand
TTCTAGCCTTCTTTCCAGGCGCCTTCACTAGTGTATGTACCAAGGAAATGTGTAAGCTAAGAGACGATCTCGCAGAGTTCAACAAGATCAACGCCCAAGTCGTAGGAATCGATGTGAACGATCCCTGGGCGAACAAGGCCTTCGCAGAGAAGAACAGCCTTACCTTCCCAATTCTCAGCGACTACAACCGAGAGGTAGTCCGAATGTACAACGTCTTCCACAACGACTTTGGAAACCTGAAAGGATACACTGCAGCCAAGAGAAGCGTCTTCATCTTGGACCAGAACGGTGTCGTGACTTACAAATGGGTTAGCGACGATCCCACCAAAGAACCGAACTACGACGAACTCAAGAAAGCGTCAGTCAAGACAGCATAAGGCCAAGAAATACAGGCTGACCGGAAAAAATAGTACCTTTCCGGTACGACTCAAATGGTAAGCACGAGCAAGAATGCTGCCTCGCTGAGAGAAGAGCTGGAAGACCTCTATGCAGAATTCCGGCGAATGCATTTTCCTGCATCAACAAATGATGAGAGGGTTCGCGAGCTACATGACATCTTGATCATGTATACCAACGATGTTTCTCCAGCGATAATGGAAGTTTTGAAGGGTCCTCGACGACTGTTTAAGGTTCGACACTACTTGGGTATCCGCAAGAACCGGAGAGTGGAGAGTCTCATTCGAGAACTGTCGCGTTCAAAGCTGGACGTAGGCGTCGATGATGTCTTGAAAGAGTACAACAAACGGTATGCCCACATGACTAAGATGATTGATGTCGCACTCGCACTCCTCAAGGTTCGAGGACGTGGAGATCGAAATTGAGAGCGCAGGACCATCCCATCTGGGGCTCGAATCCAACCTTGAAGAAACCCCTTAAGACGCTCTTTGGTGGCTAGCCAAATATTAACTCGATATTTTTCCCTTCATCCCCACTGCATACGAGGCGTTTTCGCCCGTCTCATCGTGGCGCAGATAGACATAGGCCTGTTCTGTTCCTTTGACTATATCCCGAATTTTATCGGTCCATTTTACCAGGTCGGTTGCCATGTAAACATCCTTCCTCAGCCTGAAGTAGGGAAGTCCTCCTGTCACCTTGAGAACTGGTTTCATGTCCTCGGTTTCGGCGATGCAGAAACCTGCTTCATGCTTCTCTAGAAGCTGATAGGTTGATTGGTTCAGCCAAGAGTCATGTCGAAACTCGAACACTTTCTTCTTCACACCGGTTGTCTGTGTGAGGAAGGATTCTAGAGTCTTCAAGTCCTGTCTGAAAAACGGCGGTAACTGGAACAGCACGGGTCCAAGTTTCCCTCCTAGCAAATCAAGAGTCTTCCCAAGTCCATCAGCGGCGTCGGAAGCACCCTTGCCGAGTTTGAGCGTGTGGGTAATTAGCCGGGGTGATTTTATCGCGAACCGAAAATCCGAGCCTGTTCTGCTGGCCCAGGATTTCACCATGGCAGCGCTGGGAGGTGCGTAGAAGGAGCTGTTGATTTCGACGCTATTCAACTTCCCGGCGTAGAAGCTTAGGAAGTCTTCACTCTTCAAATCCTTGGGATAGAAATTGCCCTTCCAACTAGCATAGCTGAATCCGGACACTCCAACAAAGAATTCCATACTAATCTCTCGTCCTCCAATCGGATCGGTTTGGTCGAGTCGAAAGGTTTCTAAGGTCTTCCCTCAAACTAGGGAAATAATGTCTTCATTACCGGTCGCTGTCGGATCCGTTGGACTACCTCTCGGTAGCACTGCCCCAGACTTCCAGCTAAAAGGCGTCGACGGCAAGACGCATTCCCTCAAGAGCTTCGCCGACAAGAGAGCCCTCGCGATCGTGTTTAGTTGCAATCACTGTCCCTACGTTCAAGCATACGAGGCCCGAATGGTTCAGTTGCAGCGGGACTATCTGCCCAAGGGTGCCAGTCTAGTTGCGATCAACAGCAACGATGATGAAGGGTATCCTGAAGACAGTTTTGAGAACATGATAACGCGCTCCAAAGAGAAGGGCTTCAACTTCTCATACCTCCGGGACGAGACTCAGGAGATTGCCCGAAAATACGGTGCAATCTGCACTCCGCACATCTTCCTCTTCAACCAACAACGAGTCCTCAGCTACAAGGGACGCATTGACGACAATCGAAACCCGAACGATGTGAAGAGTCACGACCTGAGAAACGCAATAGACGCCGTACTATCGGGCAACACCCCGGCTGTGCCGGAGACTCGACCGTTCGGTTGCTCAATAAAGTGGAAGCAGTAACAGACTCACAACTTTCTAGCTCGCTAGTATCTGAGAGGCTTAATATTCCCCAGAATCACTATTAGAGTGAGAAAATGGGTAAGCGCAAGGTTCTCAGCGAAGCCAACCTGAGTGAAATGCTCACTCCAGGTCCCGGCCAGATGTACGGGACAGTGAAGAACCTGCTCGGCTATGATAGGGTCCTAGTCGAGTGCGCTGATGGCGTAACGCGTGTCTGTCGAATACGAGGCAAGATGAAGCGGAGAGTCTGGATTAAGATGGGAGACACCGTATTGGTCGCTCCATGGGATTTCCAGCAGGAGCGAGGGGATATCATGTTCAGATATACTCAAGGACAGGTCGAGTCCCTCAGACGCTCCGGCCAGCTTAAGATGTAGCCGAATAATTTATCCCGCAAACCTTTCGGCACTATCCTTCAATGAAGGCTCTCCCATATCCGCTTAGTGCCTGGGCGATAGTAGACGAATCCTACAGCATACTCTACAGCCACGAGAACTGGAAGATGTACAACGGCCTCGAATTTGACGAGAACTTCATGAAGAATGTTGCTGAACAGAAAGCCAGACACGCTGAACTCTTCCTATCCGCATCTCGTCGCCCCAGAAGGCTTTTCCTGAAGTGTGTCAGCGACGTATCCGAGTCCAAGAAGACCCCGATCGCTCTCGATCTTGACAAGGCCAGGTCTGAGAAAGTTGTGTCCAAGAAGGGGCGATTCCATGGGAGGCCTGTGAACTGGAAGAGCTGGCGACAGTTTAACGCTACGGCAGATGCAAAGAGCAGAAAGCGGGTCTACGATGATCTTGTGAAGAAAAGTCCGACGATTAGGCCTCTGATCAGAGCCATGTTTCAACAGTCTTGGAGCGTTCACAAGAAGTATGGAATAACGCCCTTGCGGAGTTACCTGGAGAGCGAAAGAATCACACTGCCAGATCTCAAGGAGCTAGTTCGGAAACTAGGATCCGCGGTTAGAAAGCCGTTCGGGGTTGCGCTGCAGGATTATTCGCGTGAGATAAAGAAGGCACCTCCTGAGTACTACGACGACTTCTACTATTTCCGAGGAAGAATATTCCGACCCTTGGACAAGATTTTTGCAAAGTTCAACCCGGCGGAGATGCCCGTTCGCCAGTTGAAGCGTCTGGGTTTCAATACGAAGAAGATTCATGTTGATGTTGAGGATCGACCGAAGAAGACTCCTTCCGCCGTTGCATTCTTCGTCCAGATTCCGAACGACGCTAGGGTCCTTGTGAAACCGATCAGTCCGTACACGGACATGGAGGCGTCATATCACGAATTCGGCCACGCCATGCACGCAACGTCTGTAGACCCTAACCTATCCCTCTGGGATCGCGAATCACTATCTCACGGAGTAGCCGAGATATTCTCAACATTTCTGGAAAGTCTTGTAGAAGATGGACTCTACCTTAGAAAGAAATTCGGACTATCAGAAGAACAGGTGGCCGAGGTTCAAGCGCGACGCAGGTTCATGGAACTCTTCTTCGTAGCCTTCTACGCGGCAAACTCTCTAATGAAGATCAGCTTCCAAGAGAAAATGCTGACAATGGATGAGGCGTCGGAATTGTATGCGAAGCTCTACAAGGAATACGTCGGATTCGACATACCAGGGGAATACTGGCAGCTCCACCACGTAATGCCCGACTACGATCTCTACTCTCCTAGCTACCTCATAGCAGCCGTCAGAAAATCTGAGTTGATCAAGAAACTACGGAATAGACTTGGGGAGACGTGGTGGGACTCCACAAAGGCAGGAGACTATCTCAGGCAGATAATGAGCCCGGGAGCCAATATCGATCTTGAAGGATTCTCTAAACTGGATACCGGTCCGTTTCTTAAGCCGCTTCTAAAGCCAGAAAATTAGTGCTCCCGGGCCTCCGTCCGGGTCAGCGCTCTGTTAGGAACGGCCCCTTGTGAGGAGGAAGATGGAGGTCTTCGGATTCGGGACTGCTAAGAGGTTTGCATTCCGTGTTTGTCTTTCCTGTGCTGGTCGAGGGCCGACTGAGAGCCGAACGTCATCCCGCATTTGTCGCATTTGAACTGGCCAGCGGTCTTCGCCCCCGTCTTGCCCATCATCACTCCTCCGACCGCAACTAGGGCTCCGAGGACAGCTAGACCGATACCCGCGAGCGGGTAGACGTTATGAGTGCGGCCTCCAATAATGTTGGTTTGGGACGTGACGTAGTAGCCGGCAATCCCTAGGGCGAGCAGTATTACTCCCGAAACAAGGAACGGTCGTTTCATGCTGAGTCGGGGTGAACGAAGATAAGGCCAGTTCTTAAGCTATCTCGAAGGTTCTGAGTTCGAGATTTCTGGTTCGGCAGGAGGCAGTCGCGTCGAATCATTGCCTTTGTCGACAGAGTTCTAGATGAGCGACGATAATCCGCAGTAATACGTATACAACCGTCGTTTTTCGACGTGCGGGTGCATAATTCACTGTTCAAGTTTAGAACAAAAACATGCTTTTAGACCCGGTTTCGACCCGCCGCGGCTTCGAAGAAAAAATGACAGAAACAATGTATCGACACGCAATGTCGACCGCCTTCAAGAACTGGCATAGCCTAGCGCTGGCCGCAGTACTCTACGCCGTCAACGTCTTCCTGCTAAGCATAGGCAACGACATGATCAGCAAGTCCACTCAAAGCTTAGAAGGATGGGTAATCCTCGTCGTTTCAGGCTACCTGTTCATCGGCGCTGTCTACCTTGTCTCCGCAACTCTCACCGAGAACAGCACCCTATCCGAGAGCTTCCCAGGAGTCATAGACCACTTCAGGACCTTCATCGTAGGAGCCATCGCATACGCCATAGGCTACTTCCTCCTGTTCAACGTCGCTCCACCCCTGCAGACGACCCAGACGCTAGCAGCTGCTGTTACATTGATCGTCGGAGGCGCCATATACTTGGTAGCAATTCTCGTCGCAGTAGCAGCAGCATTCGTAAGACCTAGAAAGTAGCGGTAGCCTACGAGAATTCCACACCCTCCCTTTTTTCCTACCCTTTAGAGTAAACTCAGTAGGATTGGACTGGCTCGGCTTTTCATCATGTCAGAGTCCTCATGACTCTGGATTTTATGTAGCACCGCGAATTACAAGTTGGGCTAGCCAAATGGCCTCTCTGAAGAAAAGGATTCCAAAACCAGACCTCTCGAAATACGATCCAACGCCTCTCTATCTTTACACGGAAAAAGACAGTCTCAACCGTGTCACCGTTCTCAAAGAAACCGCCAAAGACATCTACCTAATCGCTGGACGCTACTCCGGAGTCGAAGGAGACGCGAGACTCTACACCCCGTTGACAGATGAAGAGAAGGGCGAAATCGAAAGATACCTGCGCGCTAGCCACAAAGACGCACTCATCAATCATCTCTGAGACACACAGCAAGAATAGACATTTCTACACGGACTCTGTCCAGAACCGACATGACTCCGCTCGACGAGCTTGCCAAGCTGATCTCGGAGAAGGGCCGAAAGATCCTCGTCGCACAAAACCCCGTCGACCTACGCACGCTACAGGGAGAGAATTCCGTCTTCATTCTCCAACTTCCTGAAGGGTCTTCTGCAGCCGGGGGTCGCGCGGGGGGTTTTGGAGAGAGACGGCTGTCCAAGCTCTACTGTTTCCATTATGCTGAAGGTGCTTGTCGGAAACTCTACGAGGTTGATAGTCCTGAAAAGCTGGAGCGGTTTGACTTGCCATACCACGCCGCGGGGACCCCTGTAATTCTTCCTGACGGTTCAGAGACGGTGATCTCGGGAGTCATCGATCCCGAATTCGTAGAATCCTACAAACAGATCGCGTAGATCGACAATTTAGCGAGTCTCAATTTTCATCACCTGTGAAGGCTTCGAGAGTATCACGTACACCGTTGAGCCTGTAGATTCCCTAGTCAACCTCTTTTCCAACGAGCTCTTCTCACTAGCTGAGAGGTCTCGCGCGGCGTAGACCTCGACCTCCAGCGCATCTTCCTCCGCACTTCTTCTCAACTGGCTCTTCATGTATGCGACTGTTGCTCGGAATGCGTCCTCGGGCACCTTGGCAAGCTCTATGCTCGACAGGCTCGTCGCTTGACCTTGCTTCTTCATGATCTCGTACAGTTCCGATACATTCGTAATATTGAGTGTCCGGGTTTCGTGCGCGAGGTCCCTAATTTGGAACGCCATCTCGCCGATGCGCTGTTTCTTCCATAATCTCGAGTGATCCTCAGGCGAGAGTCCCGTCCCAAAATCATAGTATTCCAGCGCTAGGCTGGCGTTAGGCATGAACTCCGCCACTATGTTCTTGCCCTGAAACCGAAAACTTGCAGTGCCTGACGCAACGGCCGGTTTTCCGGAATCATCAACCGGAATTATTTCATCTTCGTCTTGGTAGAGATAGAATGCCTTCTCTCGCGCAAGACCACACTGCACCAGGTATCTCTCCACTAAGTGGTCCTGATCTTCGAAGACAGCTGGGTCTGGAAACAATCGAGCAAATCTAGCCACGACACGATAACGATCGACCTTCACCATTAGTTGGCCAGCCTCTGTAGGATATTCGCAGAATGCGTTCATTAACCTGATTCCAACGACCGTATCTCAATGGGACATGTCTCGGAAAGCTGAGAAGTACTTCGAAGAGGTCTCGGGAAGTTGGGACGCTCTCAGAAAGAGCTTCTACGGTGACGAGGTTCGGGACGCAGTTCTCGCAGCGGCCAAAGTCCTGCCAAGCGACACAGTTTTGGATGTAGGTGCAGGTACTGGATTTCTTACTGAGGGCGCGGCCAAGATTGCTCGAAGAGTGATTGCTCTCGATTTCTCAGAAACAATGACCGGCGAATCGAGGATGAAGCTCGGCGGCAGGAACGTCGAATTCAAGATTGGAAATGTTGAACAAATTCCGCTACGCGATGCGTCTGTAGATGCAGTAATCGGCAACATGATTTTGCACCACTGTCTGAACCCGGATATTGCGGTCAGAGATATGGCTCGTGTACTAGTTCCTGGCGGGAGACTTGCTCTTTCTGATCTTCAACAGCACAATTATGAGTTTCTGCGAAAAGAACATGCTGACAGATGGCTGGGTTTCGATGTCCCCCAAGTTAGAAGCATGTTGGCCCGGGCCGGTTTTGGTGAGATCAGAGTCGAGGCGTTGGAGTCATGCTGTTCCTCGACAGCAGAGCACGGTCAAGTGAAGATTCCTATGTTCCTCGCGAGTGGCCGAAGACGATAGGCAAGGAAGGGAGCACGATGGTGTCGTGTTCCGAGAGACAGATGCCATTCCAATGGAACTAGTATTTCTTGGAACGGGAGGAGCGGAGACCACTCCAAAGGTTGGATGCCTATGCTCGATCTGTCAAGAAGCGCGGCATAGAGGAGGACGGTTTGTCCGGAATGGACCTTCTGTCTTTCTATCTGGAGCAAGCGTTCTTTTCGATACGCCCGAAGATGTTGACAAGAGCCTTGAACGTGAAGGAATCCACGAAGCTCGCCACTTAGTCTACACTCACTGGCACCCTGACCATACTGGAGGCATAAGAGTGCTGGAACAGCTGAACATGGACTGGCTAGACCCTAAGGGGAGACGAGTCACGCACGTCTGGCTTCCGAGTTGGGTTCGCGAAGACTTTCGGAAGAGACATGGTCTGGAAGAGAATCTGGAGTATTTCGAGAGGGCAGGTATAGCCAGAATCCATGAGGTGGGCGAAGGGGATCCGTTTCAGTTGGACGGCATTAGTGTGCGCCCGTTTAGGATGACTCAGCCGGGCTTGACTGCATACGTTCTGGAACAAGAATCTAGAAGGCTGGTGTTCGCACTCGACGACACGAAAGACTGGAAGCCAAGCATCGAGTTTTTGGAGCCCGACCTTCTGGTGCTTGAAACAGGATGGTTCGAACGCGACCTGAAGGGGCGAGTCATCGTACCCACCGGACACTCGATCCGCAACGAGGAAGCGTCCTTCGAGGAAACCCTAGGCATAATCGAGCGGATCAATCCTCGGAAGGCTGTGCTGACCCACATAGAGCAACTATGGGCCCGCTCCTACGAAGATTATCTGGAACTTGAGAAGAAGCACCACGGCCAAGAACTCCAGTTTGCCTACGACGGGCTACGTATCAAACTTTGAACTGAGAACGTAGCGAATAATGACCGGTGAGAATCTCCACCTCTCAAACCTGATTCTGGTGTCTTTCATGCTCTGAAGAGGAGTCCGTAAGGGCAAGTGTCAGTGGATGAAGTTCGGAATTTCGCTCAGCGACTTTATTCTACCGTCAGGCTTAATCCTCGTGTTCGAATCGGCGGCTCTCGTGAGAGCGAGCAGGGAGGGTTGCTCTCTGAAGCCGGAAGGAACTTCATACTCAAAGAGTAGTGTCTTCATGCCTGCACGCTGGGCTCCTCGCACATCATTCTCAATATTGTCACCGACATGCAGAATATCGCTTGGCTCTAGTCCGAGCCTTTCCGCTGCTGTTAGAAATATCCGGGGGTCCGGCTTTCCATATCCAACCTCATCTGAGAATATTGTTGCGTCAAAGTAATCCAAGACGCCTTCTCTCTGCATCAGTTCTCGAAGAGCATGGCCCGGGCCGCGACCGGTGTTGCAGATCAATCCTATCTTCAAACTGCGCTCGCGGAGTCGTTGGAATACTTCGGGAGCCTCTGCATTCAGTGTTGCCGGTGCGGTGAGGCTTGGACTCCAATAGGATTCTTCAATTCTCATTAGGGCTTCAGGATCGGTGAGGAGAATAGCCCGGTTCTTTGTGGCATGGTTCACGATGTAACGAATTTGTTCCAATGTCGATACCTGTTCGCCCTTCTTCCATATGCTGGCAAGCCATGCCGTACTCTCCCTGAAGCCATCTGCGAGATCCTCGATTGAGACCTCGACGCCCAGTTTCGCGAGATTCTCATGCAGGCCTTGGCATCGGAGTTGGTCACGCCGACGGTCCAGTTCGGGAGTATCCATGAAGATAGTCTCCCAGAAGTCGAAGGTCACACCAGCGACTCTAAACCGAGGCGCCAAACTGACACCGTCCTAGCGAGACCCTAGCCAACGCATCTCCTGTAAACTTAAGCACTACTCCAGGCTAGTAAGTAGGTATGAAGGACGAGACTTCTGTCAAGTTGGCCGATTCAATTCTGACAAAAGTTTGGGAAATAGCGGATTCCTACTATCCCAAGGGTGATTGGGCTCATGGGAGGAGTCATATCGAACGTGTCCTGAGGACCGCTTTAGAGATTGGAAACCGAGAGGGCGCTGACCTAGAGATAATCGAAATTTCGGCGATCCTCCACGATATCTTTGCTAGTAAGGAAAAGCATTTCGGCGTTGAAGGATTCCGGCACGAAATTGAAGCATCGAAAGAAGCAAGGAATATTCTGAAGACTCTCGGACTTGCTGACAAAACCGTCGACGCTGTCTGCCACTGCATTGAATCTCATAGGAAACGCACAGGGAAGATTCAACCTCAGACGATAGAAGCAAAGTGTCTCTTTGATGCCGATAAGCTTGACTGCGTAGGCGCGGTCGGCATAGTCCGGAGTGCTTTCATGGCTCTGGACCACGGGCAAGAATTCTACAAACAAGAAGACATTGACGATTACGAGCGCAGGAATATTCGACCTGACGGCACCATAATCGACTACGCCCAGCACTCATCAAACCTAGAATACGAGCTAAGTCTCAAGGAGGTTGCGAAGAGAATGTACACGGAGACGGGAAGGAAACTTGCAAAGGAAAGATCGTCCTTTATGGACGAATTCTACAGCAGACTTGGAAAGGAACTGAAAGGGATTCTCTAGTCGAATTGTGGCGGGTCCCTATTTGCCTCTAAGATGCTGCAAGACGGGATCCGCGATATTACCTGGTCGAAAGAAGGACGAGATAGACCTAGCGAAGGGTCTCGCGTTTGGCAAGCATGTGGCGGACGTGCAGGCCAGGTTTCAACCTGTTCTCGCGGTCGACGAAAACAACGTGGGGCTTCCAATGCTGAGCCTGTTTCTCGCTCATCCAGCCGAATGCTGTTATAATGACCTCGTCGCCCGGCTGAACCTTGCGGGCGGCAGCGCCGTTGACCGCTACGGTCCCGCTTCCTCGTGGAGCCGAGAGTGCATATGTTGAGAATCTTTCTCCGTTGGTAATGTTCCAGATATCGACCTGCTCGAAGGGTATGATTCCTGCAGCCTCCATCAGAGACGAGTCTATCTCGATGCTGCCCTCATAGTTGAGATCGGCGCCTGTGAGCCTGGCTCTGTGGATCTTGCCCTTGAGCATTCGCAGTTGCAACGCTTCTTCTCCTCGCGAGTACGATGTTAGTGATCTGACTCGCTAGACTTGAATGATGGCTATGGTCTCTCTAGAGAGCTTAGGAGCCTTCGATTTCGAGCAGAGTGCTAATGGATTTTGGTGTCGAGAGGGCGGCTCCCTCCAGTATTATTCTGATCCACAACTTTGCGAGGACACGGTTTACATAGATAATCTGTGAGGGGTAACCGCATGAAATGGGTTACACGTGAAAAGGCAAAGGTCGACCGGATCGCCTGTCCCTGGTTGATCAAGAAGTTCGTTGACAAAAACCCGGAATTTCTCTTCGTCCCGCCCGAGACCATTCCGCAAGTAGTCAAAGACACTGGTGCGGTAGCCTACGATGCGAAGGGCGTGGAGCTGACCCACTACAAAGAGAACGGCGAAGAGCGCGTAAGCTTCGATGCCATCATCAAGAAGTACAAGCTAACCGACCCGGCACTGCTGGAGCTCGCCAAAATAGTGAGAGGAGCCGATGCGAAGATCCCAAACCCTCCGCCTGAATCTGCTGGCCTCGAGGCTGTGGCGCATGGTTTTCGTAACATTGCAAAAGACGACTT
>MNHO01000050.1 GCA_001919285.1 archaeon 13_1_40CM_2_52_13 | reverse complement strand
TTATGCCGCTTTCTCTAGAACGATCTCAGTCATGGAGGTGCTTCGTGCATCTATCCCTAGCTTAGGGATGCTATTTGTGCTGCGTATCGTTTGGTGGTGACGAAGAAGATGTAGAAGGCTGTGAGTCCGGTTATGTAGAATGCGCTGGCGATGAAGAAGGGTAGCTGTAGTAGTCCCAGTCCGAGTATGACACCCCCAAAGTAGGTGCTCAGACTGTTGGGCAGTCGGAATGTAATATTGCTCAAAGCGCTAACCAGGCCCCTCTGTTCCGCGGGGAATATGCTCATGGAGAATGAGTCCATGAGCGGACCTGCCATGTTCATGAGCGCTGATCTCACTATGAGACTCCGGCTGCTAACGCGAAGATGGGGATGAAGGCCATGCTCAGCATGAAGAGCATGGACGAGCCTGTAACGAGGATGATGGCGCGCATCTGTCCGAACTTGGTGGCGAGTCTAGGGCTAGCGTATGCGGAGAATCCGATGAGTATGTTGGAGAAGGCGAGGATTGGCCCGCTGTAGCTGTCGGAGACGTTGAATCGGTAGTAGAACCAGGCGCCTACGAGCGGGATGATGAATCCTGCCCCGAATCCTATCGTACTCGCGACGAAGCCGAGCTTTGCGAGTGTTCCCTTGTTGGTCAGTCCGGACCATCTGCGTTCGGGGTTGTGGGTCTCCCGGTGGTTTCGTAGTAGAATGTAGAACATCAGGGGACTGATGAAGCTCGCCAGGCCGAGTATCAGGAGTGTCTGCCTATGAAGCGTATAGTTTGTGAGGCCGGTTAGAGACTGCAGGGCTGGAAATGCTCCAGGGAGGACGAGGCCGATTCCGGTTGTGACATTGATCATGATGAAGGATAGCGAGAAGACTCTGTTCCTGTTAGAATTGTCCGTGAGATCCGCTAGGAGGGCATTCCAGGTGGTCACGGCCGCTCCTTCGGCGAATCCCAGAGCGACGCTGGCGGAGATGAGATACAGGAAATTCGTTGTTAGCGCGAAGACTAGTAGCGCTGCGGCACCGGCCAGATTTCCAAGGACTAGTAACTGTTTTCGACCGTAGACGTCGGAGATGATTCCGAGAGGAATGGATGTGAGAACTACGGCGATGCCTTGCGCTGCGATCAGTAGTCCTGCTTGTTCGGCTGTAAACCCGACTGTGACGAGCCAGGCTCCCAGGACGATCTGGAGGAAGCCAAGTCCGAGGAACACTGGAACGAATGATAGAATGAGCATCTTGGCGGTTGGCGGAATCGAGCTGGTTTCTTGGTTCGCCAAGCGACCCTTCAGCATTGGCTTCTAGTCTCCGCCCGATAAACCAATGGGCTCACGCGGGAGTGCCGACCAGCGTTCCATGGCTTCGCCCCGCGCAGTTGTTCAGAGCGTGTTTGTCCCGGTTCGCGTCATTGACGTATGGTTTTGTTTATCCGGATTTTTCTTCTGCGTTCAGGGCGAGTTCTTGTTTGTTTTCTATCTGGTTCTGTTTTATCTCTTCGTAGAGGTTGCACCAGTCGCGGCCGGAGACGACAAGCTGGTAGATCTTGAGCTTCGGATGAATGCACTTTGCCCGGTCAAGCAGATCAGCGTTGAGCGGATCTTTTGTGGCAAACCAGATGCAGGATAGACAGTTTCCGTTCTGCCACTGTATGCCCTTCAAGCGCTTCTTTAGTTCAGACTCGAGTTCCATTGTCGCTATCATGTTGTTTACTTCTCCAAGTTCGGTTCCAACTGGGTCCAGACATAACTTTTCAGTGCACGGCCGAGTGAGAAGCCAGTGCCCGTTAGACACCAAGCTTGTTCCTCGATTGGCAGACTACGTGTGAACCTTGATAACGCACTTCTCTTCGTTGTCGCCCCCCAAGTCTTCCTATTCGCCGGGCTGAGTGAATCCTGAGAACCAAAGGATAACCTGTCGGACTTTTATCGGATTATGAAATTGGGTCGAAAAGTCTTTTATGATTATGGCCCCGACGTAGAAAACTTTCATGTCTTCTCAAACTGTTATGGCTAAGAGATCTCGAAAGGATCTCGAGAGTAGGAATCGCAGCACGCCTAGAGATATGGAATCGTCAAGTATGATGTCTCAAAATCAAATGCAGAAAGGAGGGCATCCTTACATCTACGTCGTAGGCGCAACGGGTACAGCCGTCATCGACCCCATCAGCTGGCAGCTTATTGTCATCGCGCCCGGGATAGTGCCCGGGCCGACCGGCTTTCTTGTGGACAATCACTATCTTGACCAATCTCGTCGGTTGTGGAGCGTCTCCTCGGCGACCCGACCGGTTATGCCATGGGAGGCGCCTGCCCAGGGCGGCGTCTACGTTTGGGACGCAAGAACCTTCAGAAACGAGAAGACGATCGGCTTGGGACAGAATGTCGTGAACACCGTAGGAATGACGCCCGACGGTAAGTTCGCGGTCGTCCCAATCTCTACAGCCAACAGGCTCAACGTGTACGACACCAACTCATACGAACAGGTTGCGACCGTAAGCGTTGGGGCCCGCCCCTGGGACATGATGGTGAGCTCCGACGGTAAGTATTGCTGTGAGCCCGACATGGACTCCGACTGGCTCACGATAGTCGACCCGACGACATGGAAGACCATCAGTAAGGTTCCCACCGGCGAGGGGACCGCGCCCTTCATGGTCACGATCAGTCCCAACAACAAGTTCGCTTCCGTCGAGGGCGCCGGCTATCACGGAGGAGTATACGCCGGTGCGACCGGCCCTCCCGCCATCCCAACGGGGAAGGGCTTCACAAACACATACGTGGACCTGACGAGCCAATCCGTCATCAAGAGCCTGCCTCTAGACTTCTTAGCAGTCTGGGACGAATTCACACCGAACGGAAAATACGACTTCATCTTTGGGCCACTGGCGGCGAAGACGGTCGTGGTCGACACGGGAACGTACGAGGTGACCGAAACGATCCAGCTCCAGTCGACCCCAAGCTACATCACCCCGGACCCGAACGGCAAGTACGTCTACGCGAGTGTCAAGGCCGGACTCCAGGTAATCGACACCAGCTCACTTCAGATTGTGAACACCGTCCCCACGGGCGGCGTCATAGGAACACCCCTCGTACTCAAGTAGGAGCAAGCAGGTGATCGCGGCATGAGTTTGGAAGTAACAAATCAGACAGGTTATTTCTCCAGATACCGCAGCCTCAGACTGACCCGAGACGCAAACGGGGTATTGGTTGCCGAGCTCCACAAAGACGGTGGTCCACTGAACTTCACGGCGCAAGATCACACCGAGCTTGTGGACGCTTTCTACAATATTTCGGCGGATCGCTCTAACATGATAGTGATCCTAACCGGAGTGGGTGGAGAATTCATCCCAACGATCGATTTTTCGTCGTTCGGAAACGTCGCCGACCCAGGTGTCTGGAGCCAGGTTCATGACGAGGGCGTGCAGATCTTGGAGAATCTCGCGAACATTCGCGTACCCGTGATCGCCGCGGTCGAGGGACGAGCCCACGTGCACTCAGAATATGCACTACTGGCGGATGTAATTGTAGCTGGCGCAGGAGCGACTTTCAACGACGTTCCCCATATGCCCGGCGGCTTAGCGCCGTGCGACGGAATCTTTACTGCGTGGAGTTACAGGGCAGGGCCCAGCAGGGCGGAGGCATTCTTGCTAAATCCTCAGCCAATTACGGCACAAACTGCTTACGACTGGGGAGTTGTCGCCGAGGTCGTTCCAAATGGAACGGCGCTCGACCGGGCTCGTAAGCTCGCCGCGATCTACCTCAAAGCCCCGGAAATCACACGTAGGAACGCGCGCCAGCACTTTATCCAACCTTTGAAAGAGAGAATCGTTCGAGAAGTTGGCTACGCACTCTCGCTAGAAGGTGCCTCTGCAGCCGATCTCGTCAAATCAATGCAAGCAAAAGCGAAAGATAAGAAGGAAAGCAAGAAACAAGAACTAATGGCGCCCGCCTAATCCAGAAACTCCGGGATTACTCCAAAGGCTCTCAACACCGCTCGGCGAATCTCGACGATGGCGAGGCACTCGGCAGTTGTCAGCGACTTGAACGCATCGCTTGCATAGGAATGAACTCGCCGACACTGATTGAAACGCAAGGAATGAGCTCGTGAAAAAATACTTAAGCTCTGAAAAAGACGAATCGAATTCCATGAAACTTACACAGAAGGGCACGAAGCAGTCCTCCAAGAGCGCCACCGCGACCAGCAAGGCATTCACCGAGGAGGAACGAGGCGCGATAAGGGACCGCGTCCAAGAGATGAAGGCTGGCAAGGGGGAGGGGGAGAGCGCCGTGCTGGCGAAGATCGCCGAGATGCGGGAACCGGATCGCACCATGGCCAAGCGGCTCCATGCCATCATCAGAGAAACCGCGCCCGGCCTTACGCCGAGACTCTGGTACGGGATGCCTGCGTATGCCAGGGACGACAAGGTCGTCTGCCATTTCCAATCAGCAGCGAAGTTCAAGACGAGGTACGCGACGTTCGGCTTCAGCGACAAGGCAAACCTAGACGAAGGCAACATGTGGCCGAACGCCTACGCGTTGAAGGGGTTGACTGCCGCCGAAGAGACAAGGATCGCCGCGCTCGTGAAGAGAGCGGTAGGCTAAGAACCGAGCTCGACACTAGGCGCTGCAATCCGTGTTCTGCATGGGACAAGTGATATGCGGCCTAGTAGAAAACGAGAGAGGACCCTGAATGTTCGGGTAAAAGTGTTGCCCAAAATGTCCGGGTAGTTTGCACGTAGTTTTCTCGGTGTTATTCGTTCTGCTCTCTCGGAAATATCCCACTAGCTCGTAGGATTATGCAGGTATCAATGGACGAGGATGACATTCGCGAGGATTCTGAGGTTGAGAAGAGTATCAATTCTTGGCGGCAGTCCGAGCGGAAAATAATGATTGAGACTGTTCAGGATCTAATCCAGACTTCTCACAAGTATGCTAAATCACAGTATACTCCTAGCGCGCAGCGGGCCAGGTGGGCAAAGCTTGCGGGTCAGTTGATCTGGTACAAGGGTCAAATTTTGAAGAATTTCAGTCTTGAGGCTATGACGATCGAGATGCAGACTCTGAAAAAGCGGGTAATAGAGTCGGAAGAGCGGAGAGAGCGTGAGAGTCGAACCGGGAATTATCCGCTAATTGGTTTTCGGAAGTCGAGGGGATAAGAATGCGAAGGATGAGGGGAACGGGCAAGATAGGGGGACTTCTGAGGCTGCGGGGGTTCTGGATGCTGAGGGTGCTAAGGAACAGGCATCCCAATTGGTTTGATAATTCTAGACCGGCATCTTCGCGCCATTTTCTAGCACAAAATCGAGCGCGGTTCTCAACTTATCCTCGAATTTTTCGGGGTATTCATGTCCAAGTCCAGTCTCGACTTGCATCCGTCCATCCAGGCCTTTCTCGACCAACAGTTCGTATAGTTGTTCGATCTTCGGGAAGAAAGGATCCTTATCGCCTATGATTATCGATCCTCTGAGTCCACGACAGTCACTCGCTTCAACTATGGAGAGGAAATCCTCGCTAGGAAGCTGTCTCTCTGTTGCAGGTTTTTCCTCGGGAATGATCCAATCGGAAGGCGCGACTGCCACAAAAGCGCGGACCGGGACAATTCTCTGGAGCACTGTGTAAATAGACAATGCTCCGCCTTGCGAGAATCCGCCTACAACCAAGTTCTTGGAGCCGAGCCGATAATCCTTCAAATTCGAGAAAGCCCACTGGACGTCCTTCTCGGACACTTTGAGGCTGTCCCACGAACGACCATCGTGAGCGTAAACCTGCGATGACCACGGCACAGCGAGAATCATCCCCATTGAGAGAACCGGCAACCACGGCGCGGCCGACAACTCAGGTCGCTCTCCATAGCGTTGGTGGAACACCATCAGAGCTGGCCAATCCTTTCCCTCACCGTAGCCTGGTGGAAGGCGAACCATCAGGTCTGGAGAAGTTTTCTGGTTCATCTGTTCGCGTTGGAGGCTGTTGCATTCGGTTTCGAGAGTCTTGAATTCAGGTCTGCCGCGGATCGGATCTAGGTCGGTGTCTCGAAGCACTTCAGCTGGCCACCAGACCTTCCTTTTGATTGAGTCCTGAAGGGTCAGAATAGCCTCTGCATGGTGTCCGAGACGGCTCTCAAGACATGCAATCCAGAAGGATGTCTGGGCATCGTAGTCGGGAAACTTCTTTGCGGCATCATGTGCCACCTCTAGGGCTTCACGGTATCTTGACTCCTTGTAGTAGCGAAAGACTCTGTTTCTGTAATCAAGGAATCCTGTGCTTGCCATCAGATGTGAAGGAGAAGTACGCGATTTCTCCTATTGAACATTTATCGAATCAATGACATTGGATTCCTACGACCCTTTGACTTAGTCGGCGAGGTGGGAAAGTCCTGGATGCGCGCTGCCAAGTTTCGATGAAAGCTGGTGAGTCCAGCGTGAAAGGAAACAAGGGGTCCCTGAGGGTGTCAAGGAAGTCGCCTGGAAAACGCCTGAGGGTCCGAGTCGACGATAAAATCGGCGTGACGCTTGAGAAGATGCGAACGGGGTTCTTGCTCGGTCCCTGTGATGATCCTGCTAGCAATAGAGCATCTCGAAAAATAAGCTATGCGTGCTAGTCTCGTGACGCAGAACTGCCCGGTGCCTAGTCTGCGCTGATGGGCTAACGGGCTTGTTGGAGAGAATGTGGTTATGCGGCTTTCTCTAGAACAATCTCGATGGTGGAGACGTTTCGTGTGTCTCCTTCTTCTCCGAGGACTTCGCTGGCGATTCTGACTTCTTTGATGGTGAGTTTTCCCTGGAAGAACCGGCGCCGGACCACTTCCACGACATCCACCGCATGGCTAATCGACTGTCCTCGAGCTTTGACGGTGAGAGTGTTCTGGCCGCTGTTGAAATGCATCATAACAGCAGTCGCATAGGCCATCAACGGCTTTTTGCCGATAAACACTGTATCTGGCGGAATCTGTCCACGAGGCCTCTCTACGCGCGGTCTCTCTTCCCGTCTTTCTGTAGTTTGTTCTGTTCTCTCCGCGCGGGGCTCGTGATGTTCACGTGCGGGCTTGTGCTCTACTTTCTCACTCATTGTTGTAGTCTCAGTTGTCAATCGAGTATGCTCGAATAACGAGCACGGAGCTAGGCGTTGCGTCTTAAGGGTTTGCTACCATCGCGACGAAAACGAGGTAAGAGAAAGGAGAGGAAAAAAGAGGGATGCGAGGAGAGGGGTTTACCGGAAGGTCGTGTTTAGAGGATCTCTCTTGTGAGAGCTTCTCTGAACTTGACCCTGCAGTCCTGGCACTGGAAGAGCCCGATTAGCACGTTCTTCTTCGACTTGCCGCCCTTGAGCTCCCAGACCTTCGCCGGCTTCGGAACATCAGCGCCGCACTTTGGACAGACCACCTTGTAGAACTGGCTCGGAGGCGCGAGGCCGACCGAGGACAGGTCCGGTGAGCCTTGAATGCCGGGAACCGCTTCCGCGCTTGGTATCGCTGGCTGGACTTGAGATGTTTCTGTCGTTGCTAAAGCTGCGGAAGCGTCGAGTGTTGGAATATCATCCACGACTTTGACGACAAGCGCGTCAGCAACATCCTCCGCAACGTCTTGGGATGGAGCTAGGTTGAATGATTCGTCGAGAGTGCTTGAGGCTGCGATGTCCGATGATGCTACTGGAGCGCTGACTGGAGCTGTGCTGGCTGCTAGAGCGTTCAATGGAGCGCTTGGAGCGTTGGTTGTTTCTGGAATAGGCGAGCCGGTGCCATTGCTCTGTGGCAGAGCTGGAACTGGAGCTGGTTCAGCATGCTCCTCAACAACATTGCTCGGAGCTAGAGTAGCCTGTGCGGGGGTTGCGAGAGGCTGTGGCTGGCTAGGAGTCCATGACTTTGAGGATGCGAGAGCGCCTATTCCGACCCAACTCACGGTCGCGGGCTTGTTCTCTGGATACGTCTGCTTGAACTCGCCTGGCGCGAGTGGTTTGGTTTCGATGTGGCCGAGTGTGTCGATCATCTGTTTGATTTCTTCGATGCTCTTCAGATTGTTCTCTAGTAGGCCTTTGAACTCTGCGCGCTGAGCACGATACTCCGACTCGTTGACATCGCCGGTCACGAATTTCATTTCTAGATTCAGCAGTCTCTGTGGTGTAGTAGCCATCGCGTCCTTCGTCGATTTCAAGTGCTCATTCAATGTGTAGCCGAGTACGTTGATACGGTCCTGCAGATCCTGCGAAGCCCGTCCGTATTCTTCGTGTATTGTCCGCATCTTTTCCTTGTAGCCGTTGATCTCGGTGATCAGTTTCTCTATGGTCAGATCGTTTAGACCCATTTTTTTTCTACCTAGGATTCCGTCATCTATGAGGTAAAATGGTAAAAGCGTTCCAAGCAAAAAACGCCCACAAAACAACGTTACGGGGTCCGAATTTCGAAAGTGCTAACAAAAAAACTGTCAATCATCGAACAGATCGCGGATGATTCTAAGCTAGCAAAGATAAATCGAAATTGTGCAAAACACAAGATCGTTCGACGTTTTCAGGATCGCATATAAACCAAAACCGTCTTGTGGACCTCACAACAAGCACCGCTATTATCTGTCGCACCCACGCCAACCATTGCCCAGCCTAGTAAAACCAGGCCTCTAACCTGTTCAAACCACACCTAGCCATGTCAAGAATTCAATTGGCGAAACCCACCATCTACCGGGATTTCAAGAGGAAGAAATTCCCACATGTCCTACAAGTCCATGAAAAACTGGGACCGCGGGAGCAGAGAACCACTGCTCTCG
>MNHO01000016.1 GCA_001919285.1 archaeon 13_1_40CM_2_52_13 | reverse complement strand
CCGTGAGTCAGAACTCTATCGAGACTGGAAAGTTTCTCTATCGCAATGGGTCCAGGATTCCCGAAAATCTCCTCACCCGCGGGTAGGCAGAGAGTCGGCGTAGCGGCGAGCACCTTTATTCTCCGATCTCGAAAGGCTGACTCTACTATGCCCCGGTGTGCACCGGTAAGACCGGCGTGATGGAATCCTACTCCCGAAGATACCTGGCTCGCTAGGGCCTCGCCAAGTCGTGTTTTCTCTCCCGAGGATAGTATTCGTTCCGCGATGGTGTTGAGTGATCGTTCCTCGATCTTGGACAAACGAGACTTGACCGCGATGGCGGCTTTCCGTCCCATTTCCACTGCGGAACGGCGGGTCTCAGTGAATATGAGTGCTTGACCGCCACTACTCAGTACGTCGAGCGCGATGTCCAAGACCGGGGTCTTGGTTCCCGCTTGAATTACTCTACTGGAACCATCATTGAACTGTAGCTGGCCGAGATTGTAGATGCCCTCCCTAAGGGGAACGGGGCGCCAGTCGGTGGTGACGGATCCCGCGTGCAACCATTGACCGACTTCGTCAGCGTTTCTGACAGTGGCGCTTAGGGCTAGAACTTGGATGTCTGGGTTGATCTCGGTTAGCCGGGTGAGAACCACTTCGAGGGTGGGTCCCCGTTCATGTTCAGTCAGGAGATGAATCTCGTCAGCGACAACTAGAGATAACTCGTTCATCCAGGGGGCTCTGTGTCGTAGGAGAGAGTCGGCCTTCTCATTGGTCGAGATTATGATGTCGTATCTTCCGAGCCACGGGTCCGAACTGTCATAGTCTCCGGTGGACATCCCGATGCGTAAGTGTTCGCCGCCGGGCTTCTTTATCGAGGAGTATCTCTGAAACTCCTTGAACTTTTCACTCGCAAGGGCTCGCAGTGGAGCTAGATAGATGGCTTTTCCATTTCTTTCGAGGACGTGTTTCAGAATGCAAATCTCGGCGACCAACGTCTTCCCGCTCGCGGTGGGACTTGCGAGAACTAGGTTCTTCCCTTCCAGAACTCCAGCCTCTATCGCGTCCTCTTGAGGTGGATAGAGCTGGTCGAGACCCTCGTTCTCCAGCAGAGTTATGACTAGAGGATCTAGCGGAAGCTCTCTAATTCTCACTCGTTGACCTCATTCAGAGAAAGATTAGCCAGCAGTTCTCTTCAATCTCCCAGGTTTGGGAGAGTATAGGATTCCTTCCTTAATCAACTGTCCGATGAGTCGGCGGGCTTCTCGTTCCTCCATCTTCTCCTTGTCGACCAGAGCTGCGATCAGAACTGTCTCCTCCACCGTTCCTGTCTCCCGTTCCATTTCTGCAACGGTCTCAATCACTCTCTGGAATGAGTCGCGGAGGCTACGGGGCTTACCCGTCATTATCACGTCAATGTCCATGGCTCCAGTCTTGACGTCAACCCCTACATCTGAGAGTGACACGGTCATTATCCGGATCGCACTCTTTGCATCCTCGACTGTGACGACATCGCGTAAGAAAGCACGAGCCCTCGCTTCTGAAATTCTAACGAGCGCTTCTAGTTGTCGCGGAGTAATTGCGACTGCCGCCTCTGCGCCCCCTTTTGAACGCATTTTCAGGTAGAAATCGCGCAGCTCGTTAACCGCTTCTGGGCTCAGGACTGGAGTGATTCTCTTAGCGAAGCTGATGTATTTTCGTAAGAAATCTGGAGCGAAAGGAGCAGCTTCGGGACTGACTTTGCTCCTGTGAAGGGCGAGGATGTGTTCCGACATTCTCAAGTCGTAATCTGGTTCAGGCTGGTCCTTGATGATGAAGATCAGGTCAAACCTGGAAAGAATTGTGACCGGAAGGTTGATGTTCTCACTCACATTCCGATGAGGCTCATATCGACCGAGCGAAGGATTTGCGGCTGCCAGAACTGCGGCCCTAGCGTTCAGTGTGGCGACGATTCCTCCCTTGGCCACGCTAACCGTCTGTTGTTCTAGGGCCTCATGGATCGCGACCCTGTCGTCAGGACGCATCTTGTCCAATTCATCAATACAATTGTGGACGCATACTCCGTCAGCGAGAAAACTGGAGCCCTCGGGAACGCGTAGGTCATAGACGGGTCCTCTGTAATGTTCCATCTCGACCGAGACGACCTCGTCCATAGCGTAGTCAGACCCGGATAGCGCGTTGAGGGAGGCCACTTGTTGGGGGGACATCCATTTGTCGAGGGCGTCTCGCAGGCGCCGAACACCTGACTTGAAGGGTCGTCTCTTTCCCGCCCGAAGCTCGTAGAAAGTGCTCCAGCTCCCGCTTCGAACAAGCTGACTAGGAACGGGTCGGATCCCTTTCAAGACCTGTGCGAGCAAGGGCGCAGGGACCTCCTCGTTATCCGAGGAAATGGCTGTCGATCGAACAGGAATCCCTCCGCACTTAACTGAGTACGGAGATAGGGCGCGGACAAGCCTCGTTGCGTCGTCGCGACCAGTGGTCTGAACAATCTTCACTCCCTTTTGTTGGCGGATTCTCGCGTACACATCGAATCGTCGCAGCGCCAGAAGTAGCATTCGGTTCTCGTCTAGATCATTTGAGAGCGAGAAGGTTATGTCAATCATCCGGTATTCCCTGCTTCGTTTCCAATAGTGCTTTGTGGAGACGCAGCCGTCGGCATCCATAGCTCCGGCGAGAAATCCGGCAAGCGTCTCTTGATCGAGGCGAAGAAGATTTCGAAGCGCGTTGCGCGTCGTCCAGTCGTATAATGCAAACAACAGATTCGAGTCGCGTCGGAGATTGTGGATTCGGAAGGAGTGTTGGCTTTTGCCGGGCTTTTGGCTATCATGCCAAGGAGTGCTGAAAGTCGTCTGGGAAGCTTGTTGGAGCCGGTCCATATGTCGGCGATGCAGATCGCTTTGCGTGATTCTGACGATAGAGTGCTTCGAGTTAGATCCGGCGTAGCCGTCACCGTAAATGAAACCTAGAACATAGGCGAGGTCTGGCGTAACGTGGGCGACGCGGAAACGCTCCGTTTTCTTGCGGCGACCATACGCAAACGCATGATCATGCCACTCGTTTAGGTCCAAGTCGGAGAGTAATCGTCGGAAGGCGTCGAGGGGAATGGCGTCTCTACCCCTTAGTGTGAACGCTTCGCGCCGAAGACCGTAGTGTCGGCAGGCTGCAGCAAGGCTTCGAAAGCGTTGGAGGACTCGTTTGCGAAGTTCTGCTCGTTCTTCCGGTGATGGCTGAACGATCCAATCCTCCGGCAAGATGTCCAGTATCCGGACGCTGTCATTCCGCTCAGGGAGGCGTTGAATGGTTAGAAGGCGGTCGCCGAGATGAATCTCTCCTGCCATCCGCCAGCTGAAGCTTGGGCCGTCGAGCAACAAGTGGTCGGGTGTTACACGAAGCTCGAATCCCGACTTCATGCGGAGACGTACCAACGGACCCTCATAGTCGCGCATGGTTACGAGAGTAGCTGTAGTTTCACGCGCCAGCAGATTGTCTAAGCCGAGATTGATTGTTCTGCGTCCCAGCTGCGATATGTTCAAGTGATGCCCTGCTTTTGTTACAGCTACCTTCGCGTCCTCGGCATCGAAAAGATCGCTAATGCGAGTCGAGACCCCTTCGATTACCACTTGGCTGTCGGGGTGGAGGCAAGCCACTCCTTTGTCGGCGAGTACGAGTGCTCCAGCTTCTAGAATCATGCCACCAGTCTTTTCACGCAAGACTGCTGCGGTAAGACCTGCGGCGGTTGTTCCTCGCCCAGACGTGTATAGACCTCGCGGGGCAATCCTAGAAACGTACTGAAGCAGCTGACTCTTGGCGGTGTTGTGGGATACGATGCCGTTCGCGATGAACCTGTGGGTTCGCGGGACCTCTATGTCGTACACATCTGCTGGTTCGCGATTGTAGACCGCTACAATACGCTCGCTGCGCTGTCCCGTAAGCCGCTTCAGCCTTCTTGCCCGCGCCTCCAGCTCAACCAAGCGTGTTCGCTTCTTGTTGGAGGCAAAGCCGATCTTGCTGGCAAACTTGAGAATACTCTCTCCTCGTCGCGTGAGAAGGGCGTTTCCTATTATTCGCGAGTGTACACCAAATCGCAAGAGTAGAACTTGGACGTCTCTAAGGAGCTCAATATTTTTCGCTTTGAGGCCGATGGCACCGCAGCCTCGCTTGCTGGAGAACACTGTCCCATCTGCTTCGTAGAGCCACCTCAAGAAGGAGGAGACCACCCGGTCTCCAGACCGAAGTATCAGATCGGGGACGCGCTTTTCCCTTAGAAAGATGAGATTTTGCGCGATGCTTTTGTTTTGAATGACTGCTCTGTGAACAAGAACTTTTCTGCCTTTTCCCGTTGTTGCACGGACTCTTGGCCTGATCCCGAATAGCTCCTCTGCGATGTTGCAGAGGTGACCTAGAATGTCAAATTCTCCATCAGCGACTGCGAAGCCAAACCTGTACCTGTCAACCCATCCATCCCCCAGAACATATCCCAACAATTCCCCAAGCTGAGGAGTTACGTCCCTTGGCAAACGTGCCACCCTGGAGCGAGACGTTTGCCGGGAAGATATTGGATCCCAGTGAGTCATCACAAGTCTCCTTACTATACAAGGGTAGCCCGAAACTACCGCGACCCGATCGCCTACTTTGAATTCGTCAAGGCGCTTCCATCTTCTAACTAGGCTACGATCAACTGTTTCTACGGCAAGGAGCGGATGATTGGGAGTCCCTCTGATGCTCTTCCCGGTCTCGGTGACAATTTCAAGAGTCGGTTGCTGCCGATATATGTGAAACCGAGTAGCCATATCCCTCTTCGCGCCCCCAAGCCCTGTTAATACGAGAGAGCTGATTCGTTGAAGGTGTTGATGCCCCATGTCTCGTATTTTCATCACCGTGCCATTTCCCATCACGACCCGCTCGTCGCCGACGAGGCACCCAGGGTCCCCAATTAGTAGCACGTTTTCGTCGCCTCTGATGTTGACTCCGTCGGGGAGTTGTTTTGCTGTTCCTCCGAAGAGGAGGTAGAGTATTCCTTCCTTCACGTCCTCGTAGCCGTAGATGGATGGGGCGAGGCTCATGACGAGTTTTCGCTGGACCCATGGATCCTGGGCTGCCTCCAGTATCTGTTTCTCATCCTCTGGAGTAATTTCTACAACTTCGGTTTCCTTCCCGACGACATCGACGAAGTTCGCGTCTAGGTAGATGCTGAAGGTTCGAAGTCTTCCTCGTTCTCCGACTGTCTGTTTCTCGGCGCGAACGATCGAGGTTACGGAGACTCTGTCGCCTGGGCGTGCAGAGTCAACTAGATCATCCTCCAATCTTACCTCGAGATATCTTGGCAGCTGTCCAGGGGGAAGATCTTCGGGTCTCTCCTGTATTCTAGCCTCCTGCGTGTTCTTGAACTTGGATTGTTCCTGTATGAGCTCGAACGAGGTGCTCTGCTTGCAGAACTGGCAGTGAGTTCCAGGTCCTCTGATTAGTTCTCCTTCTTGGTCTTGAACTGTTATTTCGAGACATTTCCGGCAACGGAAGACAGCGCTGACAATTGTCGGTTTTACTTGGGTTGTCCGTACGACGATGCCGTCTACGAGAGCGATTTTCTTGATGTGTTCTGCTCCGATCTTTCTTAGCGCAGTCTTCTCTGGTAAGCGTCTGAATCTTGCGAAGATCTTGCCAACGTGTTCAGCATATTCAGGATCCTCAACACGCATCTGGGCAGTAGCGGCTGAACTTGCGTACGTGATGTAATCATCAGGGTTACCTACCAGGCTACGTGCTAGTGCCGGGTCAAATTGGATCAGGTCGTCGAAGTCGATAATGAGGGATTTGCCGTTTGCGACGGCGACTTGTGCTAGACGTTTTCGGTATTTTGAGCCCACTTGATCGGATTCGTGGGATCGAAACAGGTCCTGGAAGACATCCTCTGGGCGGGCGGTCTTGAGAAGCGCGGTCAACTGGTTGCTTCACGTCCAAGGATGTCCTTCTTCCACTTGTCAACCGTTTCCCGAATATTCTGGTAGAGAGCGAGCTCCTCGGCGGTTAGGTTGGACGTAAGTTCGGTGGTCTGCTCGCCTGAAGCGCTCAATGAGGCTATTTTCTTGACTCTAATGTTAACGATGTCCTGCGCTAGCGAGACTGCCTTGTCTAGGTCTCTGCCCTTGGCTCTGTCCTTGGCTTCTTGACTCTTGAGGTCTTTCAAGAGGCGTCGAAGCTGGAAGTAGAAGATGCGTGGGAGCTTCGGTACTTGTCTGGATCCCGGGAGCGTCTCCTTGTAGTGTGTTGTTGAGAGGGTGTTGAGCGTGAGTTGATCTTCGTCTCTGAACTTCGCGTATCCCATTTGCACTAAGTGAGTAGTAATCCAGAGCGGGAGCTCTACTTCCTGACCTTGACGGTATGGGCCCATTACTCGGTCTCCCATTCTTGTCTCGGGAAATTCTCTGAGAAAATTGACTCTGCTGGGCGAGTTTTCAAATTCCGTGTCTACTATCGTAACGATTGATGGTTCTTCGTTCAGACTGCTCGCCCCAGAAGGGAGTTGGACGGTTCGGAGACCCCACTATATTTGTTCTTGACGAGAAAGAACGATCTGATCCTCAGGATATTTCGTGTAGAGGTGGGCGAAACAGTCTTTTGTATCAGACCCGAAATCTCACGGGTTGACGCTGTTGGAAGCTGCTCTCTGGACTGAGAAATATCGGCCCAAGACTCTTGACGAGATTGTAGATCAGGAGGAGATCGTTTCACGTCTCAAAGAGTTTGTCAAGAGAGGAGCGATGCCTCACTGCCTCTTCGCTGGACCACCAGGAACTGGTAAGACGACCGCTGCGCTCTGCCTAGCACATGATCTATTCGGAGCGAGATTCCAAGATGTTTTCATGGAGCTGAACGCGAGCGATGAGAGAGGGATTGACGTTGTCCGGACGACGGTGAAGGAGTTTGCACGGATGGCTTCGCTGAGCCAAGTGCCGTTCAAGATTCTTGTGCTTGATGAAGCTGACAACATGACAAGCGATGCACAATCCGCGCTGCGGAGGACGATGGAGAAGTATACTGATACATGCCGATTCATACTCTGCTGTAACTATTCGGGGAGGATAATCGAGCCTATCCAGTCCAGATGCGCCCTCTTCCGCTTCACGCCTCTACCCGAATCCAAGATTGTGGAGCATCTTCACCACATCGCCAAGCAAGAAAGTCTGAGGGTCACCGAGTCGGGTCTCAAATCAGTAGTCGAGGTTGCCGAGGGGGACCTGCGGAAGGGGATAAACACGCTTCAGGCTGCAGCCTCAATGTCCAAAGGAATCACAGAGGAAGCTGTCTACCAAGTTGTAGGTAGGGCGAAGCCTACTGATGTTCATGAGATGCTCACTCATGCGTTGAAGGGTGATTTCATCAAAGCCCGTGAGGAGCTTCGACAGCTCTTGGTAAAATATGGACTATCGGGATCTGAGATCGTCCGGCAGATTCACTCGGAAATCTTCCGGCTTCCCGTTCCAGAGAAGAAGAGAATCAGCCTTATCGAAGCAGTCGGGGAGATCGACTTTCGACTCGTTCAGGGTGGAGACGAAGAGATCCAGCTGAGTGCGTTGCTAGCGAAGCTCGCATCGGACGCCTAGTGTTCGAGACATCTTCCATGACAGTTGAACCTTGGACAATCAAATACAAACCGAGGACGAGCAAGGACGTGGCTGGTAACAAGCCTGCCATCGAGAAACTTCGAGATTGGATCGAGTCATGGAATAAGGGCCGGCCGAACAAAGCGGCAGTGCTGCTTTACGGCCCAGCTGGTGTAGGCAAGACTAGTGTGACTGAAGCACTCGCTAGGGAACACGGTTGGGATCTAGTCGAGATCAACGCATCAGATCAAAGGAGTGGAGAAATTCTCTCCAAAGTTGCGGGGCTCGCTTCGACCCAGAGTACGCTTTTCGGCAAAGGGAGACTCATTCTGCTGGACGAGGTTGACGGGATCAACCTGAGAGCGGATCAAGGAGCAGTAGCGACTATCCTGCAAATAATCAAGGAAACGCAGTATCCCTTGATCTTGACGGCCAACGATCCGTGGGACCCCAAGATCAGACCGTTACGAGAAGCTTGTCTCCAGATAGAGCTCAAACGATTGGGCGTCCGTGACGGCCTTCCGCTATTGAGAAGTATTCTGAGTCAGGAAGAGGTGAAGACTAACGAGGATGCTCTGAGACTTATCATCGATCGAGATCGCGGAGACATCAGATCCATTCTGAACGACATGCAGTTGCTCTCGAGCAGGCGTGGGGTCGTGACCGTTGACGATGTTGACCTCCTTTCAGGACGGGATAGGACGGAATCGATCTTCGAGGTTCTACGCGTAGTCTTCAACAGCCGAACTGTAGCGGCAGCAAGACGAGCCCTCTCAATCTCAGATGTTGACCAAGAGATGTTGTTTCAATGGATCTTCGAGAACGCACCCTATCAGGTCCCGAGGCCGATAGAGCTGGAAGAGGCGATGTCAGCCTTAGCTGAAGCTGACCTATACTTCGGCCGGATTAAGAAGACCCAGTCCTGGCATCTCTTGTCGTATGCTTTGGATCTGATGACCGCAGGCGTAGCGGTTGCGAAACAGACCTCTCCCAGCGGATGGGTCCCGATGAGATTTCCACAGAAGATCAGTTCGATGTCTAGAACCCGAGCGATTAGAGATGTCCGAAAGAAGGCCGCCGCGTCAATCGGGCTCAAAAGCCACGTATCTGTCCGGCGAGCCCCACAACTCTACTTTCCTCTCCTACGGTTCATCTACGAACACAACCCGGACGAATACGAACGAATTGCCGCCTCCCTAGATGCCAAAGAAGAGCTTGAAGATCTACTTTCCAGCGAATTCAAACTGGAGACCTAGAAGGATAGAGAGTTCCGCCCTTCAAACAGCGCGGAACCGGTAGCGAGGATAAGATGTTATGACGAAGCGATCTTCTTCATGTATTTCTTCACGAGTTCATCAAACATCTTTTCCACGCGCTCGGGACTTGGACCTTCAACTTCTACCTCATAACTTCCCTTTTTCACGTGGATCTTCCAGTTGCCGCTTTGATCCGTCATAGGGCGAGGATAGAATCTGGGCGGGTATTAAGCAGTAACTGTTTCACTAGCCAAACCTGCAGCTCTTGGTTTACACTGGCATGTCCCAAACGTGATTCGAATGCCGAACTAGCGATTTCGAATAATCAAAGCGGCGCCGATGAACGCGATTACAGTAAAGATACTGATGGACCAACCCATCTGTACAAGCGTTGCCTGGGTAATCAAAGCTCCAGCACCCATAGGAGTAGTCGCCGCTATAGCACCTAATCCACCAAAGAACAGGAGGAGAGTTCCTATAGTAAGCATAGCTTCGCGCAAAGAGGCTCTTCTCGAACCTGCGGGAGCGAGAATGAACGGAATTAAGATTTACTCTTTAGAGAATAATGACCCTGTTCTTTGGCATCTTCACTCATTGAGAGCAATATTGATGAGTTGCGACGTGACTCCGAGATAGTTGCGATAGTCGAGAGCCTCCTTGATTTCCTTGAGTGTGAGCCTCTTGGAAACGAAGCTGTCGTCTTGAATCGCCTTGCTGAACGGGACCTCTGAGTCTAGTGACCTTACTGCGACTCTTCTTACTTTGTCATAGGCTTCTTGCCGTGCTACTCCCTTATCGACAAGCATGTTGACAACTCTCTCCGCTAGAATAGCCCCTTGGGAAGATTCGAGATTGCGCTCCATGTTCTTGGGAGACACTTCTAACCCTTTGAGTACTCTGAACGCGAGCAGCAGCATCTCATCGGTTAGAATGAAGGCCATTGGAAAGAGAAATCGCTCGTTTGCAGAGTTAGAAAGATCCCGTTCATGCCAGAGTGGAACATTCTCTAACGCAGGTATGGCGAGGGCTCTCAGCAATTTGGCCAAGCTTGACGCTCGCTCGCTGAGCTGCGGGTTCCGCTTGGAAGGCAGAGCCGAACTTCCCACCTGTTTCTCCCGATCAAAAGGCTCCAACGCCTCAGCGATCTCGCTTCTCTGAAGATTACGAATTTCCGTAGCAAACTTGTCCATACTCGAACCGAGCAGAGCGAAGTAGGTGACGACCTCGGCGTGGATGTCGCGCTGGATGACCTGCGTTACCAGCCCGGCAGGTTTCAGCCCAAGACCGCCAAGGGCTTTCTCCTGGACCTTCAGCGCGTTCTTTCCAAGTCCCGCACCGGTTCCAACGATACCAAGTATCTTTCCAACAAGGGCTCTCTCTCGGACTTGTCTAAGACGCTGTTTGTGCCGTTTGATTTCGGATAGCCAGACGGCGAGTTTCAGACCGAAGGTGATTACTCCCGCGTGTCTCCCATGGGTCCTAGCCACCTCAAGCTGACTCCGATATTTTCGGACCATCGTGCTGAGAGTTGCTTCCAGTTGGTCCAATCCCTTCTCGATCAGAGTGAAGGCTGCCTTGAACTGGAGAGCGGTGGCGGTGTCCTCGACATCCATACTCGTTAGGCCATAGTGAACGTACTTTCTTCCCTCGCCAGCACAGGCCTCCGACAGGGCTTGTACCATCGAGGCGAGATCGTGACGAGTCTCCTTCTCGATCTCCTTCGTCCGTGCTAACGTAACGGTTTTCGTGTTGGCCTTCTTCGCTATCTCGTCAGCTGCAGTTTTGGGAATGTCTCCTACCGAGGCTTGAGCTTCAGCGACGGCCGCTTCCACATCGAGCCAGAGCTGAAGCTTGTTCTCCTCGTCAAAGATACGCCTCATTTCCGGACTGCCATATCTGCCCGTAT
>MNHO01000019.1 GCA_001919285.1 archaeon 13_1_40CM_2_52_13 | reverse complement strand
CGTCCGACACTCGATAACTATCGATGGACAAGTCACGCGCGAAAAAGTCGGAAAACTACTCGACCTTGTAGAGGTGATGGCTGGCACCCCCCGAGGGACCGCCTCAGCACTTAGCATCTCCCCTCGGAAGTTCGACAGACTCGCGAGCACAATAATATCCGAACTTAAGCAGAGAGAATTTACCGCGTCCGACGCGAAGAAAGCTTTCGAAACCTCCTTTACAGAAAAGATCCCTCTTAGCACTGTCTCAACGTACCTGGTACGGCTCGTTGAAAGGGGCGTTTTGGACCGGACCGAGACTGGCCGGAACGTCAGTTACAGGGTCAGGACTGAGGAATCGAGATCGGTTCTCTCTCTTCGTCCCTAGTCTCTTGTTTCTTGAAATTCTGTTTGACCCTCTCTACTAAGGAATATCTGAACGGAATCCTCGTCTGGTCCCTCCGTATGTAGCCCTCCTCGTACAGCTTCTTCATCAAGCGAGCGGTATGTTCCCTAGAACGGCCCACTACTTGGCCAATCTCAGGGGCTGACTTAGGCCCTTCATTCGCGAGCGTGGTTAAGACTTGTAATTCAGTGGCAGTAGTAATCGAAGGAAGGGTTCCCAATTCTGGTATGGGAGCCAAAACACGTCGAGAGAGAGCTGCCTCTTCAGCGTCCACCCTGAGAGGTCCCACCGATGGTCCAGTCGTCACAACGGCGAGCTCTTCTTTCTTCGCCGGCACCTCCTTCAGCTGGCGCCAAATTTCGGCCGCTTCCTTTGTCCAGTTCAGAGATTCTCTGACAAGCCCTTCCGTCTTCTGGAGTCGCTCGAGAAGGACAAGATCTGAGAGCTGGCTCCGATCCACTGAGATTTTCAGCCTATTAACCTCGGTCGACATGGCCTTCAGGCCGTCCTCGACGATCCCGACTCGCCTGGAGAATGAGTCGAAGAAGAGTCTTGCAACATCACCATTTTCATTGGATACCCCTTTGTTTGTCTTCCTTCGGCGAAGTCCGAGCATTAGTGTGATATCACGCCCGCGATTACGTGACGTCACATCGCAGTGTGTCTGCATTTAACATTAACCTGTGAGAGCGGTCGCACATGTCTCCGAGGGAAATCACTTGTGATGTGTCCGTGACTCCAGTGTTGCACCTTGACGTCAACCGGGTGATGTCACTTCCCGACGCATCCCGAGGTAGACCCTGCCTCGGTTCACCCTCCGTGCCGCTTAGTTGTCTTCATTCATGGTGTGATGTGACGTGATGTCGTCCACGCTACGTGACGTCACGCGTCACACGTTTGCCATAGAGCGCCTGGAAGGCCTCCTCCAAATCTTGGATGATCGCATCTATTCGCTCGGCGTACAGCTTCGGATTGTCCTTAGCGAGCTCTTCAAACTGGATCATCTGACTCTTGAGCAGCTCCGAAGCTTCGACGAAGGGTGCCAGTGCGGGACTATCGATCAATCCTCCGTATCCTAGCAGCAGGATCGTGTGAATTGCCTCTGAAACATTCTCTCTCCCCTGTCTGAGCGTCCTATTCAATGCGCCTCGGCTTATTCCCTTCTGATTACGCACCAATTGAGCCATTTCCGCGCGTGTCAGCTGTTTGTTAGCCATATCATGCCCTAGTTGGTCCATAATCAGCGTCTCAAACTGAGCTCGCGTCAGATTGCTCCTCGAGAGAAGCCTCCCGACTATCGGATCTTTCAAGATACTCTTGACTGACGCCCTTGTTCCTTCTTGCCAAGCGGCCACTCTCCCCAAGGTCTTAGGCGGATACAGTTTCGTATCCACCGCTTAGGTCTTTCCTTATCCTATCCGTGAAGAAACGACGCTCATCAAGTTTCGAATCCGCATCATATTTTCTTCACATGAAAATTGCCAGAGGGTTACACTAGCCTTATTCGGAATCTCAGACCCACTCGATTTCGAGGCCGTCCGAGTCGCTATGGCCAGCCAAACGAGCTCAAACTCGAACAATTTCGTGCTTGACATGGTCTCTGACGTGTGCCGGGTCGAAGGCTTCAACGTCGAGAAGAATGTCCAAGCAGACGACTCCGGCGACCACTTTGTAGATATCATAGCGTCCCGGACGACAGGCAAGAAGATCCAGAAAGTAGCCTTCGAATGTTGGGAAGGAGACCGCCAGGTGAACGGACGCGAGGTCGAAGGCTTCGTAAACCGACTCAAAAGTGCTGGACTGTCAAGCGGGATCTATGTCTCTCCCAAGGGTTTCACTGGAGACGCGGAGTTCATCGCTCGAAAACTCGGAGTTGAACTCTGGGACCTAGCCAAGCTGAAAGAACGTGTCGAGAAGATCAAACCTCCCGAACAACAGAAGGTCCCCGGGACCCTACCTGTATCTCGCACTGTCGCGTCGAGAATTCTGGCTTACGGACTCGAGAACGGTAGCGTGCTCAGGCTTACCTCAATGCCCAAACTTGAGTTTCGTCCATACTTCTTCGCTGATTTTACGTTGAATCACGGGAAGAAAAGGAAGGCGAAGGGGGTGATAGTCTTTGATGGTGTGGATGGAAGAGAGTGCGACGCAGGACTGTTCGAGGGCGAGCTGAAGAATCTGCCTGGATCAGGCCTTTTCGTGGACTGTCTGGAAATAGAATCCTCCACTGGTTCGATGCCGCATCTACCTCCTGAGCTTGAAATGAAGAATACGGTGACCGTCGCACCTGCAGGAGTCGCCGAGGATTCCATCAGAGCACACACGGGCGAAATTATTGGAAGAGAGTCAGGAGCCCACCCCGACGATATTTCCGTGTCTGACATCAAGCTTCTACACATACCGATCGTGACGGCCGAATTGGTCGCTCTTGGCCGTTCCTATCGAAAGATCCTCCAAGCAGCGACCAGCAAAGTAATCTGGGATGAGACCCGGAAATGCAACCTATGCGACAAAGCTACCCAGGCTATCTGCGAAGAATGCGGAAAGGTCGTCTGTCACGAGCACACTCGACTCTGTAGCTCTTGTCGAAAACATCTCTGCACCGAGTGTGTCACCACTAAGGGTGTCATTAACAAGAGTCCTCTCTGCCACAGCTGCAAGAAATAGCGCTCCTCTCTGGTTGAGAGATCGTGCGAGAAACCTGTTTGTCCTTGAATCCGTGCTTAGCCTAGACCCATTGAAAGGTCTTGGGACCGCCTATCTTGTCGTTGGGATATGATTCAGCGCGGTTTCGGTCCGTTTCAGCCGTCGAATCGTATCCTCATGTCTGCTAATGTGATTCATCAGGTCTAGCCTCAGCTGATGCATTGCTATCTTCGCAGCATCTACTGCGGCACGTTCAACTAGCGGTGTGAGCTTCTCTTCCAATCTCCGCAGCAAGTCCTCTTCCAGTTGCAGGACCTCCTCTTCTCTCAAAGCTTCCATCGTTTCACCTCCGCCTCAACGCCTCGACCTTTGTAACCGTAGCCAATTCCAATGTCCCGATTTTTCCGGCCTGTTTGGCGCATAATGCGCACTCCCAGACGCGATCGCAGAGAAACCGTTCATAGTTCGAGCATCTTCGGCGGAAATATTCGTTGAGCTTGTTCTCCTTCGAGTTCTCTTTTCCTAGCATCCGAGTTTTCTCCCGAGTCTCCAATGAACAGTTGCGATGAGCGTCCACACTAGCCTCCAACGGGCGACTAAAGCCTCCTGTAACCTAGAGCCTAGTCGAGAGGTTGCGCTGGGAACAGTCCTCTAGCGACTAACCCAGCAACCCGTAGCGGCTCTGGAATTCTCGAGACAAATGCCCAACCTCTCAAGATCCTTCTCGCCTCATCATACCTACAGCCGAATGCCTCATAGAAGATCGGATTCTCATTCTGAACAGTCCGCGCCTGACGCAACGGACCCAGAGATAATAGCATCCGCCATCTTCTCCTCCAGTCTGGAAAATGCCCTACCAAGGCGCGTTTCACAGCGCTGTTATTCGGTCGAGACCCGATAACGACGATCGTGGGTGTTCTGAATTTTCTCTGCAGCACTCTAGGGTTGATGATATTGAAGCCTGCGAATGTTGCGCCAGCTAGCAGAATCGGAGAATCTCGCACTGGGAGAGAGCTGAGCATTCTCAACGAGGTGCTGGTGGCGTCTAATCCGTCCACGCTTATCGATGCAACCCTGGCATTGACTAGGTGTGGGCCGTTCAGCTGTGCTGCGACAAGCGGGGCCTTGGACCCGCCTAGTCTCCTGGGTAGAAACGGTCCATCGTCTATCCCGATACAGCTAGTGATTGTGCTGTTTCGGGAGGCTCTTCGGTGCATGATTTAGGAGTCCTCTCACGAGCCCATCGCTGCCAAACGTCGACGTGACCGCGCGCGGCTCGACTCCCAGCCGGATCTTTTTCGTTCGGCCGTATCTGCCGAAGCTCACTACGCGAGCGTTAACGATTCCCATAAGATCAAGCTCGTTTAACAATCCGCTTACTCGCCTCTGAGTCAACGATTCCACGGCCGCAACAGCGCATAACTCACGGTATACCTCGTATACGTCCCCGGTCACTAGACTCTCTTTCCGTGCGTTCTCGGAGTGTAAGACTGCGATGAGGAGGATTCTAGAATGAAGTGGCAAAGAGGACAGGACCTCTGTCACTCTGTCATGCTCCACTTTCTGCTGAGCTAGTCGGACATGTGACTCTAGGACGCCTTTCTCTCTCCCTCTCTCGCCAATCTCACCAGCGACACGTAGGAGATCAAGCGCCCTTCTAGCATCACCATGCTCGCCCGCGGCCATCGCGGCGCAGAGTCGTAAGGCGCCATCTTCTAAGGCGCCTGGCTGAAACGCTGCTTCTGCACGATCACTTAGAATATCGTACAGTTCATCGGACGAATACGGTTTGAAAACCAGCTCCTCCTCTCCTAGAGAACTCAAGACCCGAGGGTCCAGGAAATCCTTGAAGTGAAGATCGTTTGAGATTCCGATGACTCCGATCCATCCGCCTTCCAGACTTTCATTGATTCTCGTCAATTCGTAAAGTACGCTATCGTCCTCGCTCCTTTTGACTAGAGCATCAATCTCGTCCAGTACGACGAGAAACGCGGACCCCCGCGACTGCAAAGCATCCCTCAACCTGTCTAGCAACTCTCCCACGGCAAGCCCCGTAAACGGGACCTCCTGGCCTAACGCTCGACAGAGATCAGCTATGACCCTGTAGTTGGTCCCTGAAAGCCGACAATTCACATAGCTAGTGTCCACAGCGCGGCCGTAGTCTCTCGCTTTCTTTTGCAGCCTGTCCAAGACGAATCTTGCGACGATCGTCTTCCCTGTCCCGGTCTTCCCATAGGCAAAAATGTTGGATACGCGTTCCTTCGATAGGGCTGGGGCCAAGACGGACCCGAGGCGTCGGATCTGTTCCTCTCGATGAGGCAGGCTTGTGGGCATGTAGTCGTGTCTTAGGAGGTTTCTGTCTTTGAAGATCTGTCCTCCTGAGAGGACTTGTTCAAAGATAAGATCTAGTCCTTGCTGCGACAAACTGTGAGAACACTTCTGATTGATTCAAGCGGTTCCTGTTCCAGTGGAATTAAGGGTTCTCGTCCATGGATTTCGATTGGACCAACTAAAAGCCATCACACCCACCCCTTAATTTCCAGTGCAATAATTAATGACAAACGGAGGGGTAAGTTGTCCTGTTGATGTTTTTACTCCAGTTGGTCACTAGAGGCTTTCGCGGATTTAGGTTATCCTGTATACTATCGACGATGATCCACTACAAAGCAACCATTGGGATTACGTTTGAACCACGCTGCAACTGTTTTCCAGCGGAAAGAGAGGGGTACGGGAGTAGTCTATTCGCCTATGGAATGAACGATGATTGTTCGATCACGTGGTTGAACATCAAATTCGATAAAGACGATCTGCTGCCAAGTTCCCAGCATCAACTTCTTTCTTTCAAAAGGCACGCATAGATCAGGCCCGATTAGCGAAGCTCTAAGGTGAGAATGACCGTTTCCATCATGCCATCGCCTCTCGTGCTCATACGAGCCATCTCTAGGAGCGATTCTCTCGAGCATGGACGGTAAGTCGGCTAGTAGACCTGGCTCGTATTCAATTGTCGTCAGGGCGGCCGTTGCTCCCGGCACAAAGAGGAATACAACACCATTCTTGATGGTTCCATTCTCAACAATGGTTTGCACCTTGTCCGTTATGTCAAGTATCTCGCCTTCCTTCTGGGTCTCAAGTCTGACTATCTGGGATTCTACTGCCATGTTCGATCCATTTTGTCAGGCAAGGAATTAAGAGTGAAGGACCGGCAAGAGATCCTAGAATGTCTGAGGGAAGCGGGGCCAAAGAGCTCTACGTCAAGAAGATCCGTAACGGCTCTGTCATCGACCATATCTCTGCGGGCCACGCTCTCGACGTTCTCAAAATTCTAGGAATCGGTGGCGGTGAGGGACATGTCGTTAGCGTAGCAATGAACGTATCATCGAAAGCGGCCAGCAAGAAGGATATTGTCAAGGTGGAAAACCGTGAGCTCAAACCTGGCGAAGTTGACAAGATTGCTCTGATCGCGCCGAGCGCCACGATCAACATCATACGAGACTATGAGGTGGTTGAGAAGACCCGTGTCAAGCTTCCAGAGTCAATAAGAGGGATAGTGAGATGTGCGAATCCGGCCTGCGTTTCAAACGCCGGGGAACCGGTTGAGCCGAAATTCTTGGTAGAACGACAGGACCCTTTGAGACTCCGATGCTTCTACTGCGTACGCATTATGGAGAAGCAGGATGTTCTCAAACAGTTCTAGCACGCAGATGACCGTCGTGAGAGAAGAGGGTGCTATCCCGGCTTTGCAGGCGTTCTATCAAGAAAGAAAGGAGGCAATTCAGAAACGACTCGCAGAATTCAGACAAGTTATGCAATGGACAGACGGGGAAGTCTTTGCGGAACTTTGCTTCTGCCTTCTAACGCCTCAATCGTCAGCTAAAGTCTGCTGGGAAGCAGTCACCGCGCTCAAAGAGCGGACTCTGCTTCTCAAGGGGCAGCCTCCGGAGCTTGAGCCACATTTGAGAAGTGTCAGGTTCTCTGAAAGCAAAGCCAAGTACATAGTTGAGGCTAGAAACATGTTCTCAACTGACGGTAAGTTGCAGTTGAAGTCGCGGATCTCAAGTTTCTACAATCCCTTTGAGCTCCGCGAATGGTTTGTCGAAAACGTCAAGGGCCTCGGCTACAAAGAGGCAAGCCACTTTCTAAGGAACATAGGACTGGGAGAGGGGTTCGCTATCCTCGACAGACACATCCTACGAAACCTGAACCGGCTCAGAGTCATCCCAGAGATACCCGCAACCATCACAAAGAAACGTTACTTGGAAATTGAAGAGAAGCTTCGAAGATTCGCGACAGAGATAGGCATACCTATAGCCGATCTTGATCTACTCTTCTGGTCCAGAGAGACAGGCTGGATCTTCAAGTAGGGAATGAACATGGGCAAGATTGGGGTCATGGCCGACAAGGAGACGAGCATCTACTTCAAACTGGGCGGCGTCAAGAACACTTGGGTCGTCAAATCCCAAGAAGAGGCCCTGAAGACCCTCGACGAGATCAAAGCGAAACAACTCGTCTCCCTAGTTATTGCGACAGAGCCCGTCTTCGAATGGATCAAAGACAGATTGGGAAAGAGCAAGAAGGAGATCGAGCTTCCACTAGTAGTCTCGATTCCGACACGGAAGGGTGGCAAAGCTCAGGTCGACCTCTTGGCAGACCTGATCAAGCGCACTGTCGGCGTGGAGATCAGAGTTCAGTAAGCGCTCACTGTCGAGACACAGGATGTTCAAATAACGCACGGTCCTTCTAGAGGGGGTCGGTCTTCTGCGGTGCGGTCCATTGTAGTCGAGTGCGTCGTGCCCACCGCTCCATCTAGGGCAGACGAAGTGAAGACCATGGCCCGAAGCATCGGCTACGACGTAGTCGACACAGTAATCCAGCACAGAAAGAGCCTACACCACACATACTGTATCGGACCCGGAAAGCTCGATGAGGTCAAACAGCTATCATCCGAGAAGGAGATAGAGGCGGTTTTGTTCGCTAACAGGCTGCCTGGATCCCAGGTCTTCAAGATTCAGAAGGTTCTGGGCGGAACTGACATCAAAGTCGTCGACCGCAACATGCTGATCCTGGAGGTCTTCGACCAGCGCGCAATGACGAAAGAGGCAAAGCTACAGATTGAGCTTGCAAAACTCAGGTACACTTTCTCTTGGGGCAAAGAGTTTCTGCGATTGAAGGGCATTCTAGGCGAGCAGGTGGGCTGGAGCGGTCCGGGGGAGTTCCCTTACGCTGATTACGAGAGAGGCGCCCGGAAGAGAATCGCTCATGTGGAAAAGGAGCTACAGGACGTATACACTAAGAAGAAGGCTCTAAGAGAACGACGTCGAGAACTAGGATTTCCTATAGTGGCGCTAGCAGGCTACACACAGAGTGGTAAGACGACTTTTTTCAACAGGATGGTTTCGGAGCACAAAGATACTGGACTTGGTCCATTCACAACACTGTCAACCTTCGCCCGGAGGGTAGACTATAACAACGGAAGCGACGCGTTCAGTTTCATCCTCGTAGACAGCATCGGTTTCATTGAAGACATGCATCCCATAATTCTCAAAGCCTTCAACACTACTCTAGGCGAGCTCTCTAACTCCGAACTCATCCTCCTATTCATCGACATCAGCGAGGACGAGGAAATAGTCTACAGGAAACTTACAGCCTCGAACCAGATCTTGAAACAGATCGCTCCCAACGTTCCCCTTCTAATCTGCGTCAACAAGATCGACAAATCTGACGAAGGTCGTCTTCAAGAGGGAAAGATGCTGGTTTCGAGAGTTTTCCCCGGCATACCTCAAATCGCACTCAGCGCTCTGAAAGGACGGAACACCGAAGAGGTCCTCCGGCTGGGCTACCAGCATCTGAACGGAGGAAGTAAGACGGAAACTCTAGAGTTACCGACCTCATCATAGTAGACTCAGCCAAACCCTAAAATTCTTCATTGCCATACCAAGAAGATCGGTTATCCTAGTTGGAGTTACGGAAACTACAGCGGACCCCAGACGGCACCTACCTCGTAACGATTCCAAAAGCATGGGCTAAACGAGTCGGGCTAGACGTGGGGTCTGTTGTCTCCTACGAGGAACGCCAAGATGGAAGACTACTGCTCTCTCCTAAGATAGACGAGGAGAGAGCTCCTCTCGAGGTAGTCCTAGATGCTTCTCCATTTGTCAGGCGAGAGATTATCGAGAGATACTTGCTGGGCTACGACATAATCAGAGTCCAATCGAAAGATAGTTTCTCTCCTGAGATTAGAGAGGAAGTCAGACGCACAACCAAACGGCTTGTAGGGCTCGAGGTTCTTGAGGAGGATTCGAAAAAGATAGTTCTCCAATGCCTCGTCGAACCCTCGTTACTCAATCCTGAGCGTATTCTGCGCCGTCTGGAGATGCTCTCCATGCCTATGCAACTCGATTCAGTTCAGGCGTTCGTCTCATCAAACGGAGAACTGGCCAAAGGCGTCGTGGAGAGAGACGAAGAAGTTGACCGCTGGTACTTCCTGCTGGTCCGGCTTGTCCGGGCGGCGATCTCTGACACGTATCTTCTTGAGAAGATCAAAGTCTCCTCAGTGGACTGTCTCGACTTTCGACTACTTGCGAGCTATATCGAAAACTTCGCAGACTATGCAGTGACAATCGCAGAGAACACACAAAACGGTGTAACAATCCCGAAGGAAGAACAAGCGTTGCTGGAGAAGATTGGTACGTCGGTGAACGCCATGTACCTGGACGCAGTGGGCTCAGTACTCTCTCGAGACCTGAAACTAGCATCATCTGTTGGACCCCGGTTCAAAGATACCAAGAAGCAACTTTCCGAGGCTGAGTCACGAGTCGCAGGCTCAGCGAGACCCCTCGTCAATCATTTGGTTGCAGTTACTATTGCCTTGAACAGAATGTGCGAGATCTCGGTAGACATCTCGGACCTCACAATAACGAGGTAGCTGTTCTCGACAACAGCATAAATCTGGAAGCTTCGACTAGCCCCTGGGCTATTGGGGTAGAGTCGGCTTGTCTGAGGAGATGCGAAGAGCCGTGGGGACCATTCTGGAGGCAGGTTTCCAGATGGAGTCCGAGGCTTTCAAGACCCTCGTAGAGAAGGGTCGTGATGACTCGCTCAAACCTCTCGTCGACGAGGTTCTGAAGATGGCGAGCTCTGTTCAGCCAAGGCCGCTCTTCATCAGCGCAGATCTGGTCTTGAAGGCGGCTGAACAGTTGGATCTGGGGACCGTTCCAGCTGTCCCGGTTGAAGGCTTGGGACACGGACGAAGGTTCGCCGAGGATCGAGAATCGAAGCTCGAGGTGGTTTTCGACCCAACTGGCAAACTGGGAACGACCGGTGCCTTTGACGATTTTCTCAGATACTTCCGCAACCGCTTCGAGAAAATGAGCGCTCTATTCCAGCAGAGGATTGACACCAGGAGTGCTGGGACAATCTCTGACGCTCTGGCGGGAGGTACGAATGGAAGGGGACGATTTGTCTGCATGGTTGTGGAGAAGCGGGAGAAGGGGAACCGCATCTTTCTGACAGTCGATGATTATGACGATGAAGCGACTGTCCTGGTGGGTGATTCGAACCCGTCAGTCTGGCAGACCGCCCGTCGGGTTTCGCGGGACCAGGTATTGTTTCTTGAGACGCGGAAGAGTTCTGGGAAGTTACTGGTCGCGGAGAATATTGTCTTGCCTGAGATTCCGGATCACAGGCCCGGGCGTGCTACCGACGAGGTCTACGCTGTTCTAGTATCGGATGTTCATGTTGGGAGTAAGGTGTTCATGGAGGATGCTTTTCGCAGGGTCCTGGGCTGGTTGAAGGGCGAGGTCGGCGGACCGGACCAGCGCTACGTTGCCGATCGCGTCAAGTACGTTCTCATCGGCGGTGATCTGGTAGACGGGATCGGAGTGTATCCTCGGCAAGAAGTCGATTTGAAAGTTCCCGATATCTACGAACAGTATCGGTTGGCCGCGAAGCTTGTCGGGGAGATCCCGGAACACATGGAAGTGATTCTCATTCCCGGGAATCACGATGCTGTCAGACAGGCGTTGCCGCAGCCTGCAATTCCCAAGGAGTTTGCTGGTCCCGTGTATGATTCTCGACGTGTCGTGTCACTGGGTGATCCTTCGGAGGTCCGCCTAGATGGTGTTGATTTCTTGCTGTTTCATGGCACGAGTCTAATGGATATTCTGAGTTCCGCGCCGGGTTTTGATTATCAGCGGCCGGTGGAGGTCATGGAGTATCAGTTGCGGGCTCGCCACTTGGCGCCGGAGTATGGAAAATCTACGCCCATTGGTCCAGAGTTGGAGGATTGGCTGGTGGTGGAACATGTCCCGGACGTGTTCCAGTCAGGGCATGTCCATGTGCCGGGATCGGGAGTTTATCGTGGGACGACGATCGTGAATAGTGGGGCGTGGCAGGGTCAGACGGATTATCAAAAGCGTATGGGATTGGTGCCGCAGCCTGGACTCTTGCCCGTAGTTAATCTTCAGTCGATGCAAGTACGCATGATGGATTTCCGATCGGAATAACGTCCAGAGAAAATTCGTGAAGACTCCACAGGAAACTACTGTGGACTGAGTCTCGCCATTGGACCCGGTTTGTCCGGTTTCACCTCTAGCCTTCCAGTTTCAAGACGTATTCTAGACGGCTTGTTTCCGCGGGTGCTGGTATCTCGGTTAAAGAACGCTTATGCCCGCCATCCCGCCCTTGCCCCTGTGTAAGCTGTTGGGAGGTTATTGCAGTGCCCAATGATGGTGATAGAGGCGAGCTGTACGCGGAGCTTGAAAGGGCCTGCGACGAGCTAGACAAGACGCTCGAGATGTTGAAGAAGGCAGGCTACACTCTCCGAGAATTCTCGAAGGTCCTAGAGGCAGACCCCACCGGCATACTGGTCACCCACTACCCGACGGGCTACATGATTTATCCCGACGAGATCAATAAGACCCCGTGGGAATACCCGTCTCTCAGACCCGTAGTTGACTTGGATTATCTGGTCGAATTGCTGAAGAGGGCCCGACAGTTGAAACGGGCCAAGATAGAGATAGAGAGAAGACTCGGAAAGAGGCTCGTGCCCCTCTCCTAGGTCTTACTACCGCTTCATTCCGTAAGCATTCGTGAATAACCAGTCTAGAATCTCCAGAACTTGCGGAGTGATCTCGCACCAGAGATGAACTCCACCGGGAAGGCAGTCGATCCGACCGTTTGAAAGTCCAATTCTGAACCCTTCATAGCCAAAGCCTGCATTGTCGATCGTGGTTGGATTCAGCCGGTCGAAAGCACGTCTGACCTCGGACTCGGAGACATTTGCGAATTTCTTTCTGTCACGGAAGACTAGCATCGTCAGGTCTCTATGGCCTAGGCTGGAAGAACCAGCATGTCCCGCCGGGAAATTCAACTGCAAGAAGACTCCCCACTTAGCCCCCACATCAGAAGCTATCCGGTTGATGATTTCGTAAGCTGTGATTCTATCGTCATCATTCATGAAACTCGCATATTCTGATTGGCGAAGTTCGAGGATATTCCATAGGTCTTTGACGATCCAGCTCAATTATCCTCAGCCCTTTCCAGTAATACACGCCTCAAGCTAGCGAGAAAGTTTGAGTTCGGCACAACATACTCGAACCCTATCTCGTCAGCCCGTTTCTTCAGTTCAGTGCGCACGTGGGGATACAAGCCGAAGAGTCGAGAGTTGAATGTGGTCTTCAGCTCCTTCGCTACAGAGAATGGATCGTAATCTGTGGATGACAGGTCGAGAATGACCAGTTCAGGTCGGATCTGAGCAACTAATCGTTTCAGCTCGTCTGGTCCCTTTCCGAAGAAAGGGTCCGCTCCCGTCTGTTTCGCGAGTTCCACTATTCGTGAACGGAGGAAAAGGTCAGAGGTGGCAGCGACTAGTCGCAAGGTGTCCGTTCCCATTTCGGAAACAGTGTTATAGAACGCTTGTTCTGAGAAACAGGTCGCTAGAAGCCATGTCCGGAAGCCCGTCATTCGCTGGGCGTGACATCGTCTCAATACGCGACTTTTCTCGAAAAGAGATCGATCACATCTTGGACATGGCTGAAGTCATGGAGCCGCTCGCCAAGAAAGGGTCCGACATGCTTCATGGAAGAATAATGGCTACGCTGTTCTTCGAGGCGAGCACTAGGACCCGGCTGAGCTTCGAGTCGGCCATTACACGGCTTGGTGGGACAGCTCTCGGATTCGCAGAAACCAAGGGTACCTCCGTGGAGAAAGGCGAGAATCTCGCAGACACAGTCCGGGTGACTGAGAAGTATTCTGATGTGCTGGTGGTCAGACATCCTTTGGAAGGAGCCGCCCGTATGGCCGCGGAGTTCGCCTCCATTCCCGTCATCAACGCGGGCTCTGGGGCCGAGGAACATCCGACCCAGGCGCTTCTGGACCTTTACACGATCAGGAAAGAACTGGGGACCATAGACGGGCTGACCATTGGACTCGTCGGTGATCTGCGATACGGCCGAACCGTGCACTCGCTGGCATACGCCCTATCACTCTACAAGGTGAGATTGGTTCTGATCTCTCCGGACATTCTCCAGATGCGAAAAGAGGTAGCCGAGGAAGTATCGAAGAAGATCGTCGTCACCGAAACGCCCTCCCTCAAAGACCACTTACGAGAGCTGGACGTGATCTACATGACACGAGTACAGAAAGAGCGATTTGCAGATCTGCAAGAGTATGAGAAAGTCAAAGGATCATACCGACTGGTGGCCGAAGATCTAGACAAGACAAAGAAGAACTCGATCGTCATGCATCCGCTACCCCGAGTTGATGAGGTGGATCCCAGTGTCGACTCTACGTCACACGCGAAATACTTCCAGCAGGTCGGGAACGGAGTCGTTTTGAGAATGGGGCTCTTGGGACTCGTGCTCGGAGTTCTCTAGCGGACTAGGAGAGATCATAGGAGACGATTCGATCCAGATCTCTCTTCCTAGCCTCGGACCATCTATCTAATGGAAGGAGTCTTCCCCCTATTTTTGCAAGAATCGTCAAACGTTCGAATCCGCAATTCTCGCATCTGGCCCGAACTCCAGCGCTCGTAGTGTAACAGCGTTGGCAGCGAGAATACTGAGATGAGAAAGTGAAGTATCGTACTCCTGCCTCGCTAAGTTCTTGCGAGGCCTTCGACAAAGCCGTCCTGTCGATCTTGGATCTGACCATCAGAGGAAGCAGAGCACCCCCGTCGAAGGATCTCTGCAATTCTCCTTCAACGGATGCTCGAGTCGCAAAGGGTACTTTTTGAGTTAGGGGAATTCCTGGCACGTCGTTATAGTACGGATATTTTTTGGAGCCCTGATAGACCACAGTCGAAAACCCGAACTTCTCTGCATCAATTGAGGCAAGGCGGGCCGAGGCTTGAGGGGACGAATGAAGCCCGATTCGTACCTTGATGTCCCGTGCGTCAGCTTCACTAACCGCTCGTCGTGCAGATTCTACAATCTTCTTTGCAAAGGCTAGGCTAGTTTTTTCCCAGACTTCTGTCCGAGTGTGGTGCTTCACCGCTTCTGCTAGCCCCATTAGGCCTATCTCTCCATGGGCCCTTTTCGAGTCGTAGTAGGCTCCTCCGTCCGCTTGCCATGCTAGGAGTGGCAAGACTCCCTCAGACACTCTCTCGTTGACGGCTTGCTGTCTGAGCTGTAGAGCCTTTACCGCTTCAACAGTTCCAGACTGGACTGCCTGGAAGAACCTCTCGTCCTTTCCCGACGCTTCATAGGAGGCCCTGGGCACGTTAAGCTGGACCGTCCCGACAACTGCACCTGCCCCTTTCGTCCCGTCTTTGTCTTCGAAAAGAATAGGTCCTTCGGACGAGACTGAATAGTTCTGTTCTGAGGATTGCGTCAAAAAGTTGGGAACGGAGTGCTTGGCGGCGCTCTCGAAGGCCGAGTTGAGGAGCTGGTCTGAGGTCTCGATCTTTCCACCAGTATTCCTTACGACAATTGATGGGTTGAGTACGGGTTGTTGACGACCGATTTCTAAGCTTGCTTCGATTACTGTTGTGAATAGCTCTTCGGCTTCTCTCGAAAAGTCGGCGTAGATGCCTTCGCCTTTGCCGTTTGGACCCACCGCTTCTCGCTTCTGGAAATGATCAGGTATTTGCTGATCCAGTCCCAGGGTGACTTGGGCTGATATTGTGTTGGAGAAGCCGTCCCAGTTGAGATCGTACACGAAACGTTTGATGGATTCTTGGACGAGCTGGCGTGAAAGTCCTCTGATGAAGGGCGCGAGTGTGATGTTGAAGTGGTCGAGTACCTGTTCGCTGGAGACCTCTCGTTCTGCGGTGCGTAGAATCTTCAGGATTGATTCCAAGGCATCTTCAAGGGATGATGGAGGGTTGGTGGCCGGCGTTCCTCTACGGAAGAAGAGGTTCACTTCATGAAAGAGTATGCTCGGCTTCAGGATCCAAGAGGCAGCGTCCTCGAGGTGTATCCGTCCTGCAAGGTGCGCCTCAATTGTGGCCCGGGGAAGGCTATCGAGCAGAACATACTCCTCGATGACTTTCTCTCCCGCGGACTTCTGGACCCAGCTCGCGTCGAGCTGTTTCTGGCCGGCCTCTCGAAGGAGTAGCGCTACATCGTTGACGGGTAGTCCGAGCCGTGTGAGTTTGTGGCGATACTCCTCGAGCTTTCTTTCGATGAGAATTATGTTAACAAGTTCCCTGATCAGGGGGGCGCTGAGGTAGATGATTCCGAACTTGAGAAGTCTCTCTTCAGCTTCCGCTGCGACTTCGTCAGCGAGCGTTTGAGGCATTCTCGCTTCGTTCACGAGGGATCGAGCGATTCTGGTGCGGTCGAACTCCTCGATGGTCATCCGGGATGTACGGACGAATAGTCTGCCGCGTTTTACCGCGATATACTCCTCTAAGTCTCGGGAGAACTCGACCAGGATCTTTCCGAGCTCGGTTACGCTGTACTTTTTCGTGCCTTTTTCGATCGAAACCAGACCAGCCTTCCTCAGTGTCTTAAGGTGGTAGACGAACTTGCCGGCGTCCCGTACAGGATCGAGCTTAGCCTCGTACATTATCTCAGTATATGGAAGAGGACCCTTCGAGACGAGGAGCTTGAGAACATGCAATCGTACAGGAGCCGAAGCGGCGTCAAGAACCTCTGAGCTGAACCGTTCATACGATCGCTGCAAGAAGTAATCTGTTCCGAAGAGGCAGAAACTTACACTAAAAAACTTGAGTAGAGAGGGCTCTCTTCAACGACTCAGGTGAGAATTCGACAGTCGAGTTTATTCGAGTGATGAACTTGAGAGTAATACCGGGCCGCACGACTGCCCCTAGAACTTGATCAGTAACAGCCGAGGCAGCTATTCTACGATTTTTAGGTTCTTTAACGGGACCCAGCCTGTCGCGTCGGTCATATTTGTGACCCAGGCCCAGCCGCTTTCAACGCTCTCTATCCTGACAATCTCGCCCTCCATCACAGTCACTTCGCGCGCAATGTAGTTCTGCTGTGCGACCGCAGCCTCACCGTCTATCTTGATACTCTTCTCCGGGACCCAGCCCCGCTTCCCACTCTGGCTTTCACAGAACACCCAACCTGGCCATTCTTCGTCTCTTCTCTTCACGATCTTCAGCGCGTCTCCTGAGTCCATTGTCAAGGGATCAGGATACTGAGGCTCGTAGCTGGCAACGACCAGCGCCATCGTTCCGGAATCGATCCGTTGCAAGTGAACCCATGAGATAAGTGGTCCCGGTGCTCTTAAACTCAGATGTTTTCTAGAAACTAGGCAAAGCCTTCGATGTTTCAGCTATTTGCCGAAACCATAGTGATGGCATGCTTAGGTTGTTTCAACGTCAATACTGCGCTGCGCAGAGAACTTATCGGATTCTCGGCTGGACGACTGCCCAGCTGTGCTTTCGTCTAGAGTTTCAGAGATAGCGACGGGAGTGTTGGAGGGGAGAGCTCGATCTCTGTCTTGTTCCATTTGGGCATCAGATTGTCGATTGTCTTCAGGTATTCTCGGCTCGCATAGTTCCATCCCGAGTCATCATTGTAGTCCTTGTACGCGAAGGTTTGCGCCTGGATGGTCACAGGGTCGATCACGATATAGGAGTAGCTAGTGAGGACTCCCTTCGATACGAGGAGGGACAGGAAGGTGTGGAGGTTGCTTACCTCGTTTCGCGGAAGATAGAGCCGCGCGGTTATCGAGTTCAGCCCAGTTATTGGAGAATAGCTCTGAACGATTGGAAGACTGTCAAGAATGGGTTCGGCTCCTTTCATGAAACTCTCATTCTTGAAATCGAGACGCACCTCCGACAGCTCAGAAACCTGCGGCGCATAAGGAAGGAGGTCAATTACCCACTCCTGAATCAATCCTCTCTCAACAAGCCGGTCAAAACGGTATTTCGCCGCAGGCAGTGTGAGAGACAGTAACTTCGACAAGTCGGCCAGTGTCGTCCTCGCGTTCTTGACCAGTTCTTTGAGTATGATCAGGTCTTTCTTGTCAAAGGAAACAGGCTGCGAAGATTGTTTGCTAGAATCAGGCTTGGCTCTACTTGTAGCAAAGGACTCCAGCCATCCTTTCCAATCGAACTTCCATGTTCGGTCTTTGGGCTTGTAATAGTCAAAATTCGTCAGCGGGAACTTTGTGTCGCCAATCCAGAAGACTCGGTAGTTCTTGAGCAGTCCACGCTCAAGCAGTTGGTCGAGATACAGCTCAAACTCCTGACGGTTCGCGGTCGGTATACCGTGAAGCGAGTAGTAGCCATTACAGTCTCCAATGCAGCGAGCAATCCTCAGCCAGAACCCTGGGATTTTCAGAGCTTCTCTCGTGAAGATCTCCTTTCCCGGATGGGGAGTTGCCAGAACAACCGCTCTGCTCAACCCGATTTTCGAGCAGTTGGGCTGAATCCAGGTCTTCAGAACTCCTTGGCTCTCGAGCTTCGTTACTCTGTTGTAGACTGTTGTGTAGGGTAGTTTCGCTTTTCGAGCTATTCCCAGAAGATTTCGGGGGCCGTGCTGCTTCATGGTCCTGAGGATCGCAATGTTTTCCTCATCGAGGAGGGAGACTATTCTGTGTATGCTGTCAAAGAATTCATCGGCAGTGATTGTGCTCAAGGAGGGCGGAAAAAGGCGCATTTCTGTCCGTTTTAATCTTTTTCAAGCCTTTCCCGGCGGTACTTTTTGGATTTGGCGGAATTGATTCGCCGTCTTGTATCTTCGGAACCATTTCGCCTCTAAAAGACAAGCGAGGTCGAGCTTAGATTATTGCATAACCGCTTACACGCCCATAGACAAAGTGATAGGCCGCCGCGGGTGTGCTTAACGATGCTCAGGAATGAGACGGGTGGTCCTGATTCTTATTGCTTGCCGATCGGACGCGGCATCATAAGGGATAACTATAAAACCGCTCGCAGCTATCTTTGGAAGTCCAGAGCTACCATGGGAAAAGTAATGATCTCTCTAACAGACGAGGCCGAAGAGCTAGTTAGGGACGAAGTGGACAAGCTGTATTACGGAAGGACTGGAGGATTCAGCATCTTCTTCGAACATCTCATTAGACAATACTTCAACGGACTCATGAAAGAGAAAAAGTCAAAGTAAATCTAGAAACGGACATAACCAGCGTCGAATTCTAGCACAAGCCATCGATCAAACGTCCAGTCTAATCTCCCAAGCAGAGCAATTGAATAGTTATTTGTAAACCGAGTCTCTCCACTCACAGGGGCGGAGGTCCAGGTCACCCTTCAGTGGGAACAGCTTTGTCTAAGATGTCAGGAGAAAAAAAAGTCTTACATAGGTTATACTTTCAGTCTCGTCTCTTGCATAATTTCGATTTTCTCTCACAAGGTCTTCCCAGAGGCTATTGCAGTTTAAACCATCTTGGGACCTTAGTTTTGCGGCGGGAGCCTTCCTTGGGGACGGTGGTTTTGTAGAAGATTCGGATTATCATCATCATGTAAAGTTGGCAGTCCGAGACTACGACTTCGCTAAAGCATTCAATGACAGTGTCGCGATTATCCTCGGTCGCAGGCCAAACGTGATTCTTGTAACAAGTAACAACGGCAAGACGTACTATGACTCAAAATACTCATGCAGACCCCTCGGTCTCTTCCTAGGGCGCCCTCTGAAACAACTCTTGCCCGATGTTTCAAATTACCCTGCTGGCTTCTTACGGGGGCTATTCTCCGCGGATGGATCCGCTGGAGTCTGGGTATGGAACAATAGACTCGTAACTAGGGCGACACTGGGTAATTCAGATCTAGAGCTATTGACTGCAGTAAGGTCAATCCTCCGAACACCCTTTCAAATCAACTCGAACATTTACCTTGCCCGAAGGAAGGGGGCGTCATGGAAAAACGGGCATAGGACCGTAATTCTAAGAAAAGATGCTTATCAACTCTGGATTCAAAGATTACAAGAGGTTAGGAGGTTCGCACAAGTGATTGGTTTTCAAATTCAAAGGAAACAAGATAGGCTCGAAAGAGCCCTGCGCTTAGTCGATAGACTGGGAGGCGTCAAAGCTGCGTCTCGATGGCGGTCCCTATGTCTTGGAAGACAGGGTTCAGAAAAGGCTCACTTCGTTGAATGATTTATCTGCTGTCCATTGAAACGAGTCTTTGGGGGCGGTGGTCCAGTCTGTCGGAAGACGGGGACAACTTGGTCAAAGGAACTTTACCGGTCAGAGATACCGGTCTCGGGCACCGGTGATCGTGGGTTCAAATCCCACCCGCCCCACCATCCGATTTGGATGAAGGGGAAGCTCCGGAGCATCGTCTTCCACGGTGGGCACGAGTGCGACGATGGCTCAAGGTCAACCATGATCGGAAGAGTAAGATCTGGCTGGTCTTGCCAAAGAAGAGCAGAGGGGGCGACTCATACAGAATCTTTTACAACCAGGCTCTTGAAGAAGCTCTTTGCTTTGGATGGATTGACAGCCGAGTCAGACCTCTAGATGCAACGAGAAGCCTTGTTCGCTTCACACCTAGAAAGAGCAAGAACTGTTCGCGTTACAACATCAACAGAGTCCTTGAATGGGTAAGAAAGAGAAAGATGACCGAGGCGGGGCTCAAGAATCGAGATTTAGTATCCGGTCGGTTCAAATATTCCATCTGCAATTGAAGATGTGAGACATGTCCAGGTTTTTCCTCGCCGTTATTTTCCTGTTATTGGTATTGTGGACGTTTCCCATCCAGAATCACATTGGCTCTTCCAATTCTCAGCCCGTGCCGGCGACGAGCCTGCTGACTAGCGCCGCTCTACCGCCTGGTACAAATGTGCCAATTGTTGGCGAGTCTACTCCAGATCGACAGCAAGTTGAAACCACGATCGTCGTCGATCCCAGAAACCCGAATATCATTGTGGCCGGGGCTCAAGACTATCGGTTGAGAGCGATTGGCGGGCACAGGTGGCACGGCTTTTACAGGTCTAGTGACGGCGGCCAGACCTGGACTCAGAGTCTCGTGCCTGGTTTTCCGGGCGATACCTCTTCTGAAGGATTATCGTCTCCACTTCACAATTTCAACACAACCTCGGACCCAGTTCTCGCATTTGACCGGAATGGAAATGTCTACTATGCAGGAATAGCTTTCAACGTCATTTCTTCAACCCAGACTTCTGGGCTGGCAGCTTTTGTCACCAAGTATGTCAACGACGGCGCGGTTTATTTCGGCACGACACTCATACCCGGTAGTTTCTCAGATGACAAGCCTTGGGTAACAGTTGACACAACCGGTGGGCCCAGCGATGGGAATGTGTACGTAGCATTCGACCGGGTATTCAACGGGATCTTCACAACGGTCTTCACTCGGTCCACTAACGGGGGCCAGACTTGGTCCAACCCTATCGCAACCCCCTCAACTGGAGGAAATCTTCCAGGAATGGCGGTCGATGCCTCAGGCAACGTGTACGTGTCGACAGAAGGAATCACTCCCTCGACTGCCAACTTGATCCAGGTCACGAAACTAACAAGCGGTGGAGGTCTTATCGCCGGAACTGTCACAGCCTCCACGTTCGTACAGATTCCATCCCCGCTTCCAGGCGGCAGTTTCAGAACTTTCACGATACCACAGATGGCGGCTGATGCTTTCGGCGTCTATGTAGTGTGGGACGATTTTCGAACAGGAAACGCCAGCGTGTTATTGGCGAGGTCAACCGACGGAGGAGCAACTTGGACCAGTCCCATAACCGTAAACGACCAAGCCAAAGGCCAACACTTCTTTCCAACCATAGCAGTCGCAGCAGGGACAGTCAACCTAGCCTGGTATGACAGCCGCTTGAACACCGCCGTTACCATGACTTCCCTGGATGTGTTTTATGCCCAGTCCACAAACCATGGAATGAGTTTCTCGCCCAATATCCGAGTGACAAACGTCTCGTTCAATCCTAACATCGTCCTGAGGACTGACGCGCCTAACCCAAACGAGCCGTTTATGGGGGACTATAACCAGATAGCCGCAAGCCCAACGGCAGCCTATCTAGTCTGGGCCGACAATAGGAACGCTTGCGACACGGTAGACCCTACCTTCGGGTGCTTGGACCAGGACGCTTTCACAGCTACCATACCTGTGCAAATACCCATCTCGGTCAATTCCATGTCGACACTGGACACGTCAAGAGTCGTCCTGAACGGAACCCTACTCGTCAACAGGCTCGCGCTCTCTGTTTCAGGAAATGTTACGCTTCGGGCCTTTGACACAGTTTCAGGAGCGCCCACCTTCACCAAGACCTACGCTATAGTAAATCTGGGGATGCGCCAAACTGTTGGTTCAACTTCTATTACGAGGCTCGTGTTGAATGCGGCAGTGCTTCCGTACCCGTTGAGCTTCGACGAGACGGTACAGCTTCAAGCATTAGTGGCCTCGGTCAACTCTCTACTTACCAGGGAATTGGACATTAACGGCGTCGGAACTGTTGACATAACAGACGTTAGCACCGCAGCATTAGCCTTTAACACGATTCTTGGGCAGCCGAAATACAATCCTCGAGCGGATTTCGATGCCAATGGAAATGTCGACATTATCGATATGGGAATAATAGCCGCCTACTTTGACGCACCCGCCTATCATTGATTCCATCTACGAGAGTCCAATTAGTGAGAAAGATTCGTAAGTAATCACCTGACCTGAGCCCTAGAGTGAACTAGCTAAAGTCGACTGGGACCAGATCACTCTCGAATGAAAGACCTCGTCCTGCCTACCACAGGTCTCAGGAAGGATTCTGGCAGACCCGTCGCTTCTAGTGGAGATTCTGAGAGAGGCGAATATCTTTCCACGTCGTATGCTTCACCCGATTCTCCTGTATCCGGATAACTCGAATTAGTTTTCATACCCTAGTTCATCACCACCGACTCACCGTACAGAGAGGGGAACTTAGCCCTCACTGAGCGTTCCTCTGACAGAGATTCTCTCGCCGCCTCAACACAAGTCACTACGTGTGCGCCCAGCAGTCCATCATTGTCGTTGGAGAACGTTTGCGAAAGCCTATTGCGACCGACACAATTCGCAAAATGTTCAATTTCCTCTCTCAGAATATTACTTGGAATTATCGGCATCGTCACAACTCCGTGTTGGTGCTTAAGAACCACTTTCTGATCTATAAGGTCTAGATTGGCGTTCCCTTTCTCGGCCACAATCCTCAGGTTTCTACGTTGCCTGAAATCAAGCAAGCTTACCTCGATTTCGGCACAAAGACCACTCTCGTATTCGCATGAGATGAAAGCAACCTCTTCGTTCTCCCTGTTTCTGTATCCCTTTGCGATGCAGGAAATCTTGTCGGGCCAGAGCCCTGTGAGGCAGTTGGCGATGTCGAAGGGGTGTGGCGCTAGCTCGGTTATGACGTTTCCCTGATCTTGTAGGGGTGAGATGCCCGTCCATTCTAGCCCGAGATAGTAAGCCTCCCCGAGAATCGTAGGCTCAAGCGTGCTCTTTAGCGCTCTGAGTCCATTGTTGAACCTGTGAAAATGCCCTGTTGACAGCACTACTCGCTGAGCTCTGGCTTGCTCGACAAGGAGGTAGGCTTCTCTGGAGCTGAGGGCGAGCGGCTTCTCTACCAGGACATTTTTTCCTGCCTTGATGAAGGCTGATGCTATCTCGAAATGGGTCGAGTTTGGCGTGCATATGTGAACTGCT
>MNHO01000053.1 GCA_001919285.1 archaeon 13_1_40CM_2_52_13 | reverse complement strand
CGAACACGATCTGTCGGCTTAAAGACATGATTCGCTGATCTTCAAGGAGCGGTTTCAGGGTTACAAGAATGCCCAAAGAGGTCCGAGTTTTTCTAAACCTGTTCGTCGAATCCAAGGAACTCGAAAACGTGACTCAGAGCCTCGTCAAGCTTCCTGAGGTGACTGACGTCTACGAAGTGACAGGTGAATACGATGTTGTCTGCATGCTAAAGGTGGAAAGCATTCTGGCCTTCCGAAACGTTCTCAAGGATAAGGTTCTCAAGATCAACGGAGTCAGAAGCACAGTCTCGTCAGTAGTTCTCTACGAACATAAGCGAGAAGGAAAATCAGTCGCCGAATGATCCAATCTTCAAATCTAAATCCCAAGAACTCTCCGGAAAACAAAACATAAATAATCTGTCAGGACCGATGACCCTCAGGGACAGATCAGAATGGGTGAACTTCTTCCAGATTCACCTCAACCGATCTAAGCTTTTTTCGGATCCGCAACCCGGAGGGATATTCCTATGAGCACCAAGGATCTGGGAATTACTGTAAAGAAGGCTGACGATCTTTCCGAATGGTACACTCAGGTCGTTACCAAGGCTCAGCTGGCTGACTACTCCAGCGCTAAGGGATTCATGGTCCTGATGCCCTACGGGTTCTCTATCTGGGAGAGCATCAAAGAACACTTCGACCGGAAGATCAAAGAGATCGGACATCGGAACGCCTACTTTCCCCTACTCATACCCGAACGGTTACTGAAGAGAGAGGCTGAGCATTTCGAAGGCTTCACGCCTGAGGTCTTCTGGGTCACACACTCCGGCAACAATGAGCTTGGCGAGCGACTCGCGATCAGGCCCACTTCCGAGACCATAATCAATGAGTCGTACAGCAGGTGGGTGAAGAGCTGGCGGGACCTACCCGTCCTCATCAACGTCTGGAACTCGGTATTACGTGCGGAGATCACTTCGACCAAGCCCTTCATCCGTACAACAGAGTTCCTTTGGCAAGAAGGCCACACCGTGCATGGAACTGAGGAGGAAGCCGAAAGCGAGGTCATGACAATCCTCGAGATTTACAGAAGACTCGTCGAAGACCAAGTCGCCATACCTGTTCTAGTTGGTAAGAAGACGGAGCGCGAGAAGTTCAAGGGCGCAGTCTACACCACAACGGTCGAAGCAATGATGCCGGACGGCAAGGCAATCCAGATGGGAACCTCCCACCACCTAGGACAGAACTTCTCCAAACCCTTCGAGATCAAATTCCTTGGCAAGGACGAGAAAGAACACTTCGCATGGACCACCTCATGGGGAATCAGCTGGAGACTCATCGGAGCAATGATCATGGCCCACGGAGACGACAAAGGACTAGTCCTCCCCCCTCTAGTAGCACCCACGCAGGTCGTGTTCGTCCCGATACACTACAAGGAATCCGACAGAGAGATCATTTTACAAACTGCTCATCACATCGCCGACAGCCTCGGGAAGCATTCTATTCGAACTTACATTGATGATCGGGAACAGTATACTCCCGGCTGGAAATATCACGAGTGGGAGATGAAAGGAGTACCCTTGAGGGTTGAGATAGGGCCCCGCGACATGCAATCGAAACAGATCACACTAGTGAGACGCGATACGGGAAAGAAGACTGCAGTACCTCAAGCAGACTCTGCAACTCAGATCGCCAATATACTGGACGAGATTCAACAATCGCTCTTCCACAGGGCCAAAGAAACCCTGGCCAAGCTGACAGCTTCTGCCACGGACATGAAGCAATTCGCGCATATCATAGAAACCTCAGGAGGATTCGTCAGAGCCTGCCTTTCTGAAGACAATGACTGCGAAGACAGGATCAAACAAGAGACGGGAGCGACCGTCCGAATCGTCCCGCTGACAGGATCCGCGAAAGGAAAATGCGTGTACTGTGGCGCTCCGAACTCGAGAGAAGTCGTCTTCGCAAGATCCTACTAGGCTCACAATGAGCCTACGTGGTTGTAGACCCAGCTCGTGCGGCGGAATAGTTCTCTCCTAGAGATTCTGAACTTGGATAATCCAGTTCTTTCTGACGCCAGGGAACCGAAGGCTGAACCCACCGATGCCGCCCACACCGGATCCTTGGTCCAAAGGTAGGAACTCAACCAAGCGCCCGCGTACACGTCACCAGCACCAGTTGGGTCTTTGATCCTTCCATCAGGAAAGGCTGGAATGAAGAGTTTCCGGTTATCTCGAATACCGAGTAATGATCCTTTGGCGCCCAGTGTCATAATCGCGTATTTTGGGCCCATTGCAAGAAATCTGTCCGCAACATGTCGAAGATCCCGAGAAGAAGTTTGAAACTTGGCCTCTTCAATCGACGCTTTCACCAAGTCGCATAATCTCAAAACCGTACCAAGGTTGCGTCGCAAGACTTGGACCTCTCCGAGTCGGTCGACCTTGCGGACGAGTCCCTGAATATCCAAAGACATGAAGCGGCATTTCTTCCTTAATGAACGAGCGAGAGATTCAGAGACTTCGTTGAACACTGGTCCCAGATGCAACCCATCGACTCGGCCCGCCCTCCATGTCGACTCCACCGGCTGCCCTGACTGAAGTAGCCATAGTCTTCGCGATCCGTGGAAATAGCCGATTCGAAATCGAGTTGAAGGACCCTTGGTCGTCTTCAACAGCCTCAAATTCAATCCATGATGCTTGAGCCAACTCAGGACACTCGACGGATAGTCCTCGCCGACATTCCCAATAATTCCCACCCTAGCGCCTAAGTAGGTGGCTGCGCCAGAAACGAACAGTGCGCTACCTCCAGGGGATATCCGAACCCTCCCCTTCTGGATAAATTCATCCAGAGTCGGGTTGCCGCATACAGCGATGTCCATTGTGCCAGACCTGCGCCCTAGGTCTGAGGTCGCGGCAAGAGGTTAATAGTAAAGACCCACTCCTACTCTTGGAAACCGAGATGCCGAAGAAAAGAAGATCCCGCGGACGCAGCAAGGGCGGAAAAGGGAGAAGCGAGCTGGTTCAATGCTCAAATTGCGGGATGTTGTCCCCCCGTGACAAGATGAAACGGGTTACTTCTTGGGTTTCCCTTGTCGAACCTACATTGGCGAAGGAGCTACGGGCGAAAGGGGCATACATAGCTCGTCAGAGAGTCATGAAGAACCTGTGCGTTTCGTGTGCAGTCCACTTTGGGGTTTCCAAGGTCCGATCTGCTGACGAGAGACGGGGATTCTAACAGATTAGTCATTAATGGGAAAGAGACCTAGAGGCTCTGTAGACTCGATCGAGCACGGTAATCGAGGAAAGTACTGCGACCAGCAGAACCCCATAGAAAATGAAGCTGTGAGAAAGTGGCCAGAGCAGCGTCGCGAACGCCAATATCAGGAGTCTCTCCGGTCGCTCGGCGATTCCTATTCCTTTCAACGTCACTCCTTCGGCTGCGACTCTTGCCCTGACATAGCTGACCATCAAAGCTGCTGACATGGCCCAGAGGGCAAGCCAGAATGATATCAGAGCCCCTGCCGCCAGGCCGGCGTACACGGCAATTTCCCCCAGCCTGTCAAGAACGCTGTCAAGGACTCCCCCAAACTTCGAAACCTTCGCATATTTACGGGCCATTGCTCCATCAACCGCATCAAAGAATCCGGCGACCAGTAGAACGACGACAGTAGCCCCCCATTCCCAACCGGACAAACCTCCCCAGTACAAGATAGAAGCGGCGATCCACAGAAGGAAGCCGAGCATGGTCAGAGAATTTGGTGAAAGCCCAGCTCTATGGAAGAATCTGGAGGAGGATTGGAAGATTCCTTCGACCAAGTATTGGACTCGCGACAGCATGATTCCTCGACCTTCACCGCATGTGACACTTTAGAGCATTGTCCTCCTTTTACGAAACTTTCTATTAGGGCTGAATGGGATGGTCACTGGGTTTCAGCATGGGGAAGGTCGGCAAAGGAATCAAGTGCTCAGTAGTCGGCTGCGGAGGAGATGCAATCAGATCAGTCTCTCCCGACGATATTTCGAGAGCCGGCCTTAGCGTATCGACCTCAGGTAGAGGCTACCTTTGCAAGAACCACTACAAGGAGATGAAGAAGAAGACGAAGAAGGATAAACAGGTTGAGAGATGGAGGATGAGGCCCTGAGACTCCTCCTAATTCATGCTGACAAGTTCGAGTACGAGGCGAAGGAGAAAGCTGTCAAAGAACCGGAGTCGCTCCCAAACCACGCCAAGAAAGGCGCCCTACAAGACGGGCTTGTAGTATTCGCCACTGTAGAAAAGGGAGACGAAGCATCTCCCGAGAACACTGCAACTAACGCGGCCGCATCTATCGAAGAAGTTCTCAGCTGGCTCAAGACAAACCGCGTCATGATCTACCCTTACGCCCACCTCTCCACCGACTTGGCCAGTAAAGAACCTGCAATCGCTACGCTGAAAATTCTCGAAGTCAAATTGTCCGAGAGAGGCCACGAGGTAAGCAGGGCCCCGTTCGGATGGTACAAGAGCTTCACGATATCGGCCAAGGGCCACCCGCTCTCTGAGCTGTCACGAACTGTCACTTCACAGCAGCAAACCAGCAAGGTCTCGGCACAGATCAAGAGTGAGTACATGGTCATGGATGAGAAGGGAGACCTTCACTCCCCCGAGACATTCCAGTATGGACCCGGAATGAAGGAATTCGAGTCGCTAGTAGAGAAAGAGGCACTCAAGAAGGGACTGACCGGAGGAGAGCCACGTTTTCTCGAATACGCCCGACGGTTCGGACTAGAGTGGGAGTCCTACGCTGACCTCGGCCAGATGCGCTTTGGGCCAGAATCCGACATGATAATCCAGCTACTCTCCGACTACGCGAACCAAGTCATCAGAAGAATCGGGATTCCAATCCTCAATGTTAGAGGCACCAACATGTTCGATGTCGATGTCAAGCCAATCAAGGAACATCTTCAGCTATTCGGGTCACGAGCCTATGAGCTTGACGTGGACGAACGCACCTTCGTGCTGAGATACGCGGCTTGCTTTCAACAATTCTCCATGGTGAAGGACTGGATCCTCAGCTACCGGACCCTCCCCTTCGGCACCTTCGAAGTCGCCGACAGCTACCGGATGGAACAGAGTGGAGAGCTGCTCCTGTCCTTCCGTCTCCGAAAATTCCTGATGCCGGACCTTCACATCTACCTCAAGAACTTGAGCGAGGCAATCGAGGTGGGCAGGAGGGTCCACGAAAGAATCTACGAGGAGATCCGTAAGATTCATCGAGAGTATGTTTCAATATACAACACTACACGATCGTTCTTCCAGCAGAACAAGGACCTCTTCATCGAAATGGCGCGAGTAGAGAAGAAGCCGCTCCTCCTGAACTTCGTCCCTGAAGGTCACTATTACTGGGTCCTGAACGTGGAGTACAACATAATTGACGATCTCGATAGACCAAGGGAGATCGGCACCTTCCAGATTGACGTAGGCAACGCGCAACGATTCGACATCCACTACGTAAACGAAAAAGGAGAAAGAGAGTACCCCGTGATCATACATACCGCTGTCATAGGTGGACTTGAAAGATACTTATTCGCACTTCTAGATTCTGCTGTTCGGATGGAAAGACAGGGGAAGAAACCAATGCTGCCTGTCTGGGTATCCCCAGTACATGCAAGAGTGATCCCTCTCTCGAAGCAATTGGTGAAAGATGGAACGGGGATCTTAGAGAAGCTTGAGGAGGCAGGTATCAGAGCGGACCTAGACGATCGAGACGACACGCTTCAAAGCAGAATCAGAGACGCAGAACTGAGCTGGGTCCCGTACATCATTGTGTTTGGCGAGAGAGAACTCAAATCCGAAAAACTGTCAGTCCGAACCAGGGAGGACGGAAAGGAAATCAAGACATCTTTGCCGGAACTCATATCAAGAATAAAATCGGAGACCCAAGGATATCCATCCAGAGACCTTACCTATCCTAAACTGCTATCTCAACGACCAGGCTACAAGAAGAACTAGAAACCAGACTCCAACGGGTTCTGTTAACTCTTCGTTGGTTGAGTTAGCTTCGGGGCATCGACTCCAGGGATTACCGTAGGCGTCGAGTTCCCTTTCACAGCTTCAGCTGCTCCGCCTTGCGCCTCTACTATGGGAGGCCGGGAACGTGCGAACCTCACCCGTCCCCGCCGGGACAGGTTGACCGCTGTACCCTGTCCCGGTCCATTACTATTCTACATTTTCCGCACCAGAGCTTACGTGCCAGTCTCTTGTCCGATTGGAGTTTTGAAGCCGTAGCATGATACGAGCTGCTGTCTCACAGCGTACGGGGTCTTAGTAGGCAAGCCTCTCCTGAGAGACTTCTTCCTGGACGCTAGTATTCCTGCTGCTCTGGATATGGCGGAGAGCTTGTAGTAGCTGGGTGAATCGTACTGGGCGAGCTGGTTGTAGGAGAGTAGTGAGAGCTTTCTCAGCGAGGACGCATCGTTGGCTATGCCTATCCGTATGGATTCGTTGACCATCCTCCTGAACACTTCCAACAATACCAGAACCTCTTGTGATGGAACATAGTATTGCCAGACCGACTTGACAGCCAACAACGAACGACAAGAACCAGAACCCACCGTATACGTCAGAGAGGCATCCGACGATAAGTTAACAGAACCCTCCAACGTAATTGATTTATATACAGACATCATAGCGCACAAACGCAAAGGTAGATCTGAAAGTGAACAAGGATCAGTCCTACGGCGGACTCATCTTCGCAGTATCCGCTATCGTTTTCGTACTTTACATCATAGCCTTGACGAGTGCCTATTGGAGGCCGTGGGTTTTAGGTGCCCCAGTCGTTTTGGCAGTTCTCGGAGTCCTAGGCATAACTGGTTGGATAGGTTATACAATGCTTACGACCCCGCCACCGGCGCCTCTCGAAGCCGAGATGGGTTCACAGCCAACCGGACAGACTGGCTCTGGTTCTTCCGCCGGGTCTTCCGCGTCCAAGACAGACGAGAAGCACTAGCCGTTTTCTGTTAGAGCTCGGTAACTGTCTCCAAAACCGTAGAGTTACATCACCCATAATGGGGCCTCCGGACCCCTAAGGCTCAACTTTAGGGGCAGATGAGATGAGCGAGGTCAGCATAGACAAAGTGATGACGGACATCAACAGCTTCCGTCAGAGACTCGCAATGCTCAGAGAGGAACTGGGCAGAGCAAATAGAGCGATGGCCGACAAAATGTCGCAGCTCGGAGAGACTCTTACTCAAAGAGTCAGAGACTTGAGGGATCAAGTGACTAACGCGCCTCAGAACCTTCTAGCTCTCGAGAGTCGGTTCATGTCAGGAGACATGCCTGAGCAGGAGTACAAGGCCACTCGGGAAGATTATCGAAACCAGCTCACCAAGAATCTGCGGAGTATTGACGAAATTAGGAGCTTGCTGTTGATAATGAGCCAGCTGGACGCCAGACCTACCACTCAGGGGCCTCAGGGTCCCAGCATGATGGGTAGGCCCTCTTCGCCGGATTAGCCTTCTTGGCATAATCTACCTTTTTCCGTAGAAAAACGGGAAAGCTTATATCCATTTACCTAAAAAAGGTAGCTTCCTACGAGACGACTCGCATGGCTACACGAAGAGAAACTCACCCGCAAAAAGAGAAAGAGCTGACCAACGAGAACGAGTCAGGCTGGCACGATAGCCAACTCGAAAGGCACAGGCTAGTCATCGCCTGCGTACGCGGAAACGTTAGCGTTAGAGAGACACTCCGCACAATCCTCGACGACGCACTGCCCGCCGACAGCCCACCTCCTCTACTTGTATTGGGACCAACCACCCCAGAAGAAATCTCGAACGGGCACTCCAACAGAATAGGTTGGGTTACGTTTGTGGATGGAAGCTCGTTAGCTCATCCTTCTGCCCAAGTCGAGATCATCTCTCCCGACAACCTTTTGGAAGTGAATCTTTTCATCGAAAAATGCGTTCAGGAGAACGAGAGCAAGGTTATTGTCGGCGATTTCCTGGACAATGTAATTCGGAGTATCAACTCTCCTGAGAGCTTCTATTCCTTCTTCTGTCAGTTAGCCTCAAGAGTCAAGCTAAAGAAGAGAACAGCGATACTTGTCATAAAAGAAGACATTCACGACCGATCAGTCGTCGAAACAGTCAAGAGGTTTGCAGACTTGGTCCTGGAATTCCGCGACCAAGACAACAATGGTGCCCTCAAGGTTGAAATGCGGACTCTGAATTTTGCTGACAACGTATACACAGCTTGGAGGCCGTTCTCCGACTGGCTGCAGCCGCTATCAATGACCGGCTAACGCTTAAACTGCAATTCCTAGTAAGAGAATCACGGCTTCTACCCTGAAGATACTTCGTTACAAAAGGCTTCAATCGACCAATACGACAGCCTACCGATTAGCAGAACAATCGGCCCTTGAATGGACAGTAGTCGTAGCCGATGTTCAGACCAAAGGGAAAGGCAGGGGAGGAAACAAGTGGGCTTCCCCAAAGGGAGGGCTATGGTTCTCCATACTCCTCAGACCGAATCTTCCCGGCGAGAGACTCCGTTTCCTTCAGTTTCTAGCCGCGACTGCGACGAGAAAAGCCGTCGAAAACGAGACGGGCCTGAGTGTTATGCTGAAATGGCCAAACGACCTCGTTCTTGGGAACGCCAAGCTTGGCGGAATCCTCGTAGAATCCAAAACCCAGGGTGAGAGGGTCTCATTCGCGATTCTAGGAATCGGCCTGAACGTCAATCAGGGTAAAGCTCAGCTTCCCCCTGGAGCAATCTCCATGCGACTCGTATCCGGAAAACGGCATGACCTCCGAGCCCTACTGAGGGCAATTCTCGACCAAATCAGATCGTCATTCGACGACCTGGACCACCCTTCCAACATAATAGAAGATTGGTGGCGCAACTGCATTCACCGACCTCTCAGGGTCCAAGTCACCCTACCAGAGGACATCGTGACAGGTATCAGTAGAGCAGTTGACGAGGATGGTAATCTGTTAATCGAGACTGGCGATCACCGGATTCGGAAAGTGAATGAAGGATCGCTAAGGATTCTCGACGATTAGATCTTGCCCTGCTTTTATACAAGGAACCGACCTCGCACTCGTTGAACCAATGAGCATGACTCAGCGGCTCGATGAGCTGAAAAAGAAGGGAGAACAGGCTAAGCTCGGCGGCGGACCCGAGAAGATTGAGTCACAACACTCTCGGGGAAAGATGACCGCGCGAGAACGAATCTATGCTCTTGTCGACCCCGGCACATTTATCGAAATCGACCGCTTTGTGGTCCATCAGACCACAGACTTTGGAATGGCTGAAAAGAAGATTCTGGGCGACGGGGTAGTTACCGGACACGGCAGAATAGATGGACGACTCGTCTACCTCTTCTCCCACGACTTCACGACGTTCGGTGGCTCATTGGGAGAGATGTTCGCGCGAAAAGTCACCAAGATAATGGACATGGCACTCAAGACCGGGGTTCCAGTAATCGGACTGAACGACTCGGGAGGCGCCAGAATACAGGAGGGAGTTGTTAGCCTCGGAGGCTATGCGGAAATATTCTTTCGAAACGTTCTCGCCTCCGGCGTGATTCCCCAGATCTCGGCGATAATGGGTCCCTGCGCCGGCGGAGCGGTGTACTCGCCCGCGATGACCGACTTCACTTTCATGGTCGACAAGACCAGCTACATGTTCATCACCGGTCCGGATGTGATCAAAGCAGTCCTCAACCAGACTGTAAGCTTCGAAGAGCTCGGAGGAGCCAAGGTGCACAACTCGACCAGTGGCGTCGCCCATTTCTTCGCCCGAGACGAAAAAGAGTGCCTTCAGCAGATGCGAAAACTTCTGAGCTACATTCCATCAAACAACAAGGAAGACCCGCCAGAAGTTCCAACTCGACCGCCAACTGGAAAGAAAGAGGATCTTAACACAATCCTACCTGATGACTACAACAAGCCCTACGACATGAGGGACATTATCACGAAAATAGTCGACGGAGGAGAGCTATTGGAGGTGCAGCCTCTCTGGGCAGCCAACATGATCACAACATTCGCTAGAATAAACGGCCAGTCAATCGGAATAGTAGCAAACCAACCAAAATTCAACGCTGGAGTCATCGACATAAACTCCTCAGTCAAAGGTGCCCGCTTCGTCCGATTCTGCGATGCCTTCAACATCCCCATTCTGACCCTCGTCGATGTCCCAGGATTCCTCCCAGGCATCGACCAAGAACACGAGGGGATAATTCGGCATGGTTCCAAACTCCTCTACGCATACTGCGAGGCTACGGTGCCGAAACTCACAATCATCATTCGAAAAGCGTACGGTGGAGCGTACGATGTTTTAGGTAGCAAGCATATCCGGGCAGACCTCAACCTAGCTTGGCCCTCAGCGGAGATCGCCGTTATGGGACCTGAAGGAGCAATCAACATCATCTTCCGCGAGGAACTGGAAAAAGCCCGTAACCCGGAGGCTAAAACACAAGAACTCGTAACCTCGTATAGAGAAAAATTCGCGAACCCTTACATCGCAGCAGAACGAGGATACATTGACGACGTAATAGAACCCAGCAAGACTAGGGAAGTTCTAATCAACTATCTAGAGGCTCTCAAAACCAAGAGAGAAGGACGTCCGCCTCGGAAACACGGAAACATTCCCCTCTAGACGGCCCGTCAATGTTCAGGAAAATCCTGATCGCGAACCGGGGCGAGATCGCTCTCAGGATAATCCGGACATGCAAGCGTCTCGGAATAAAGACCGTCGCCATCTACTCCGATCCGGATCTAGAATCCAAACACGTCACGAGCTCAGACGAAGCTTATCGGATAGGTTCTGGCCCGCCTTCCGAAAGCTATCTGAACATAGAGAAGATCGTAAAAGCGGCCAAAAAATCCCGAGTCGAAGCCGTCCACCCTGGATACGGATTTCTCGCAGAGAACGCCGACTTCGCTGGAGCCTGCGAAGAATCTGGCTTTGTGTTCATAGGTCCAAGCAACAAGGTCCTTGGCAACGTAGCAAACAAGTTCGAATCCAAGAGGCTCACGAAGTCTGCAGGAGTCCCGGTTATCCCGGGTGCTAACAGTGAAGTCCGATCCGCCGAGGAAGCAGTGACCGAGGCTCGAAAGATCGGATTCCCCGTTCTCCTGAAGGCCGCCTTTGGCGGAGGCGGCAGAGGAATGAGGATCGCTAGAACCGCAAAGGAGCTCGAGAAGAGCTTCGAGACGGCTCGTTCGGAAGCGAACACAGGATTTGGACACCCGGAACTCTACGTGGAGAAGTTCCTCCAGGAACCCCGACACATAGAAGTCCAGATTCTAGCGGGACCCCGAGGTAGAGTGGTTCACCTCGGCGAGCGCGAATGCTCTCTCCAGCGCCGATACCAGAAGATCCTAGAAGAGACTCCCTCCCCAGCTCTAGACACCGAAAAACGAAGGAGACTCATCTCTCTAGCGCTCAAAGTCATCCGTGCCACTCGTTATGAGAACGCGGGAACGGTTGAATTCGTCATGTCAAAGGACGGAAAACTCCACTATCTCGAAACCAACAAACGGATCCAAGTTGAGCATCTCATAAGCGAAATGGTAACCGGAATAGACATCGTCGAAAAACAGCTCATGATGGCGGCCGAGCATCGACTGGATCTCTCACAAAACGAGATCGAGTTTACAGGCGCCGCAATGAACTGCAGAATAAACGCTGAAGACCCTGCCCGCGGATTCATACCATCTCCCGGCAGAGTCGACAAGTTTGTTCCACCAGGAGGTCCAGGAGTCAGAGTTGACAGCGCACTTTACGACGGGGCTTTGGTGCCAGAATACTACGATTCATTGATCGCCAAGCTAGCAGTTCAAGGTCTCGATCGAACCGAGGTCATCGGGAGGATGAAAGTCGCACTGAACGAAATGGTGATCGCGGGAATAAAGACCACTGTCCCTATTCACCAAACTATCTTGGAGGAGAGTAAATTCCTCCAAGGCAATTATCATGCCCAGTTTTTGGACAGGATGCTCTCTGGCTGGAAGCAGCGGGCGGAAACAACACCTGAGGAGATTGCAGCAGTCTTCCTCGCCATCAGGAACACAACGGTCACAGCCCCAACCTTGAACCTACAGACGATAAATCGACGAAGCCGTTGGCGATCTAGTCTCGAAGAACCCCAGGTGGGTAAACAGGCGCTATATGTTGAGGGACTCTAATGACACTTCTTATCGTCGAAGGAAGGAAGTATCGCCTTGGGGCCATAACCGGCGAGGATCCACTATGGTCTATTCCGGTCGATGAAAAAACGATGGCCCTCGAGGTACTACACCAACCTTCAGCTCAACCATCAACTCTCTTCGTGCGAGCTGGCGAGAAAGTAATCCGCGTATCTGTGCGAGGGCACGAAGCACTACGCGTCTATTTCGTGGAAGTGAACGGGAGACCGCTCACCGTCAATCTTGAACAAGATTTATCGTACGACGCTACTAGCGAGTCTGTTATCGTCGATGGACCGGCTCTTGTGAGCTCGCCCATGGCGGGAAAGATCGCGTCGGTGAAAGCGTCCGTTGATTCAAGGGTTGAAGAGGGTCAGTCTCTGATTGTGTTGGAGGCGATGAAGATGGAGAATGAGATCGCCTCGCCGAGGAGTGGAACCGTGAAGGACCTCTATGTCAAGCGGGGGGACCTTGTGAAGGCGGGCGACAAGTTGTGTCTCATAATCTGACAGTGATCCTCTGAGGCATATCGTCATTTTCGTTGGATCATGGGGAGAAGTTCTGCGTAGAAGTGGAGGGATTCGGGGTTTGCAAGAGCATCCCTATTGGTCACTGGCCTGTTATTCACAATATTCGCAACCGCCGTCTCAACCTTCTTCATATTGAGAGTATAGGGAATATCAGGAGCCTCGAGAATCAAAGCGGGAACATGCTTAGGCGAAGCCTCTGCTCGCAATGCTAACCTGATCTTCTCCCTCAGTTCCTCAGTTAGGACCTGCCCAAGGGCCATCTTGACGAAGAGAATAATTCTCTGGTCTTCTCCAAAATTCTGGCCCACTGCAAGACTGTCAGCAACCTCAGGCATCTTCTCAACCACGTTATAGATCTCCGAAGTGCCAACTCGGACCCCTGAGACTTTTATCACTGCGTCAGATCTGCCGTAGAACGTGAGTCCGCCTGTTTTGCTGTGAATTATCACAAAATCTCCGTGCCTCCACACGTTCTTCCCCTTCAGCTTGTAGTATTCGAAGTAGGCTTCTCGATATCTCACATCTCCGGGATCGTTCCAAAAGCGGAGGGGCATGGATGGAGCTGGGGCCTCACAGACCAGCTCGCCCGTTACGTTGACAACTGGCCTGCCGTCTTCATCGTATACATTGATCTTCATTCCAAGTCCGGGGGCCTGTAGCTCGCCCGCATGAACTGGAAGGATCGGCACTCCTCCTGCGAAGCAGCCGTTTATGTCGGTGCCCCCGGAAATAGAGTTCAAATGCAGATTCTCCTTGACCTCTCGGTAAACCCACTCGAAGCCGCCCCCTGAGAGGGGTGAGCCTGTTTGAGAAATTTCTCGGAGGGATGAGAGATCGTATGTGCTTCCAGGTTTCGCATCGATGGTTCTTAGATAGTTGATGTAACTAGCGCTGCATCCGAAGATCGATACTTTCTCCTCCTGAACTAACTTCCACATCGCACCCCAGTCTGGGTATAGCGGGTTTCCATCGTGGAGAACAATCCTAGCTCCGGTGGCCAGGCAGCTCATCAACCAGTTCCACATCATCCAGCTCGGCGAGGCGATGTATGTTATGCAGTCGGTCTTCTTCAAATCCGCATGTAACATAGTCTCTTTCAGCTGATTTACCAAGACCCCGGCCGCTCCCTGTACCATGCACTTGGGCTTCCCAGTTGTGCCCGAGGTGAACATGATGTAGATGGGGTGATCGGGTGGCAACTGCTCGAATCGGGCTTCCCCTGATTCCGACTTGATGAGGTCGTCAAATGTAACCGAGCTAGAGAGATCTCCAGCCTTCGCTTCCGCTCCAATATGCGATGTCAGGACGATTTTCTTGAGTGAACGAACTCCGTCGACAACCTTCTCCACGTTAGGAAGAATGTTGAACTTCTTACCTTTGTAGACGTACCCGTCTGCGGCGAACAGTACCTTCGGTTCGACCTGGCCAAGACGATCCAAGACGGCTCCGGAGCCCAGCTCCGCGCCGCAACAAGCCCAGACGGCACCGATGCTGGTGGCTGCAAGCATCGCGATGGCCGTATTCCCGATGTTCGGCATGTAGCCTGCCACTCGGTCTCCAGGAGCGATCCCGCTCTTCCGGAGTGCATTTCCTAGACTTCTCACTTTTTGGAAAAGGTCGGAATAGGTTGTCTGTGACAAGCGACCCACTTCCGTTCTTGAGACCACGGCAATTTTCTCATCTCTTTGTCTGAGAAGGTTCTCGGCAAAATTCAGCCGAGCTCCCGAAAACCACTTGGCTCCCGGAAACTTGGCAAGATCATCTACGACCGTCTCGAACCGACGGGAGCAGACGATTCCAGTGTAGTCCCAGATTGCAGACCAGAAGTCGGAGACCTTGTCAACCGACCATCGATGCAAATCTGGATAGGATTTGATTTTGAGCCGGTATTTCCGATTGACAAACGCAAGGAACTTGGTGAGATTCGCCTCGCGGATTCTATCCTCAGAAGGTATCCAGAGCGGTCTCACTTACGCCACGTTTCCCTGCTGATACTGGTTCAACATGACCAAATAGACCTTGATAACTCGTCGGCGTTCGTCTCAAAACTCGGTCTGACCCGGGATAACTTATAGCCCCTCAACAATCTCGTTGAGGCGGTCTCGAATTGGCTGTTATCGACGTAAGACTGCTCACCGACGGCTTCTTTACACTGGACAAGAGCTTCTTGGTCTTCGGAAAATATCAGGGCACAAAGTACAAAGCGGCTCTGAAGCCCCTGCTCGTCCGGACTGAGAAGGAGAACATAATCGTCGACACGGGCGTCGGAAACCTCCCACCCAATTATCAAAAGTTCCACGAAGTGATCAGGACCCGAGAGGAAGAGCTCAGCCATTCACTCAAGAAGAACGGTTTGCGTCCAGAGGAAATTACCATGGTCGTAAACACCCACCTACATTTCGACCATTGCGGTAACAACCGACTATTCCCGAATAGCAAATTCCTGGTTCAGATAGACGAAATCAGGTATGCCTACTTCCCGGACCGGTTCATGAGGATAAGTTACCTGCGACCCTTCTTCGACGTTGAAGGCGACTATCTGCCAGTGCGCGGAAATTACGAGATTGAAGAAGGAGTCGAGGTTCTGCCTACACCGGGACACACTATCGGCCACCAGTCGCTGGTCGTGAAGTGGAAGGGGAGAAACATCGTCTACGCTGGTGATGCCGCACCTCTTCCTGAGAACATCGAGAGGCGAAACATAACCGGGATGATATACAGCGGTTCACAGGGCCTAGAATCCATTGACACGCTGCGAAGAATCGAGAATCCTGTCTACATCTACTCTCACGATAACGAACAACTCAAAGTAGAATTCCGACCTTACACCGACTCACCAATCAGGACCAGCCTTTTCTCAAGGCACGCCAGTACGCGTTCCAGTACGGGTCCCGATCAGGGTAACGAATCCTGAACCGGCCCCGACTAGAGACTCCGAAAATGCCTCGAGTCCCGGAAGACAAATGTCCGATTACAGTGGCCTTTGTGCCGATCGATTGAAGAATTCCAATAACACGTCTTGTTCGATTTGGCCTCGACGCGATAATCAGACTCCCCTCCCCCAGCGAAGTCAAAGGATCCAGATGGAATAGCCTGCAGATTTGTTCAGTCTCTTCAGAGATGGGGATGCTATCCACATCCATGACGCCTCCAAGGTTTGAAGCTCCTGTCAGTTCTAGAATTGCTGCTAGGCTACCGCCTTCTGTGACGTCGTGGATCGCCGTAACACCGTTCTGGTGGATTCCTGCCTTAACGGCGGATAGAGAATCGTTGACTGTACCAGCTGTGTGCAAATATTTCCAAGCTCTTTCAAAAAGGGATTGACCGAGATACTTACGAACAGTACGAGGAAAGGCCCTTGTCAATATCGAAGTTGCCCCATAGGCAATGCTCTTCGTAAAAATCAGATCATCGCCGCCCTGCGCCATGCTGGAAGTCAAGAACTCACTCTTCCGGGCTGTTGTCCACATTGTTGCGCCTCCAACTACAGAGTAGTCGCATCCCTCAAACCGTCCCGAATGACCCCCGACGATCGATAAACCAAGACTCTTGCAGCTTCGATGAATAGACTTCCAATAAGCTGTCAACAGATTGTTCGAAA
>MNHO01000062.1 GCA_001919285.1 archaeon 13_1_40CM_2_52_13 | reverse complement strand
ACGTTACGATCAAGACATCACATAGAAATCCCGATTCAGGTCTGGATGAGACAGCTGCTGGAACGGATAATTGAAGACAGCCCATCAGACCAACTCGTGAAGGCAGCCATCGAAATCATCGTGAAAGCACGCTCCGCAAACGGGGTCGCATTCGACGACGCCCACTCAACCATGCAGAAGCTCTCGAGACGAGATGTCAAGCTGGGAATAATCTCTAACGTATCATCGCACGAGGTCGCCATGGGAATCCTCGATAAAGCCAGACTCACAAAATACTTCGACGAAATCGTCACGTCGGCTAGAGTCGGGATCAGAAAACCTGATCCGGGAATATTCCGCTATGCCCTAATGCAGTTCAAGGCTCGACCAGAAGAGGCGGTCATGGTTGGCGACTCGGAAACACACGACATTGGAGGAGGATACATCTCAGGACTCAGGACAGTTCTGGTGGACAGAAGACACCGCGTCGCGAATAGTCTTGCAGATTACCATTTCAATTCGCTCGGCGACGCGTCTAGAGATATAGAGTTCCTGTAGCCGCGGCGGTAAGCAACATTCCAGCAACACCCAACAATAACGAAAAGGGGAGTCCCGGAAACATCTCATACTTGGATAACGCTCGAAAACCAAGGTAGGATCCAGCGAGAATTCCAAGGGCCGTCCCAAAGAATGAGAAGAGCCCGAAGAAAACCATAGCTGTCGTCGCAACTAAGGAGTAGAAGACTAGGTCTCCCATCCCGATAGTCAACTCACCATAGGTGTACATCGCCCCAGGCAGATCGCCAGCCTCCACGGCCTTAGCCAGGGCACCCACCGGTCCCCTAAAAACCGCCACAATGTCATAAACAACGAGTGCTCCCACCAAGACTAGCGCAGTGACCGGGCCGATAGAATAGCCGAGAAACACTCCCGTAAGAGCCCCGAGCGCAGTAACTCCTGATAATTGACGAATCTGTCCCCTTCCGAAAATAGTCAACCCGATCGCTGCAGCGATTCCTAAGGATAGCAATAGTGAGACTAGTGTCCACAAGTTCGTCGACAAATCGACCACGGAAGCAAGAATCGATGTTGAATACCAAAACGCAACGGCAAAGGACACGACAACGAGAGCTCCCTTAACCAGCCGACGAATAAATCGCATCCGACCCCGACGAATCAACAGAAACATTACAGTGGCGCTGGCCCCGAGAGCGAAAACAAAGACGACCGCATTGAGAGACGCGCTGGTAACCGTATCTCCGACAAACGGTGTGACTTGAGCTTGCGGCGCGCCGACTAGTGAGATTGGATAAGCTAGTGCTCCGGTCGCTAGAAGCCCCAGAATCACAGGAAGGAGATGCTTTGGGCGAGGCTTGAAGACCTTGCTCTCGCTCTCTGCCATGGGATTCTAGATCTCGACAACATCACCGGTCTTCGGAGCACTCGCATTCAATCCGAGCTCCTTGGAGGCCCAGTCAGCCAACTTCTTACAATTCCCTTCCGCCCCGTGTACAACAAACACCCGCGTCTTCTTATCCAAATCCGAAAGAGTCTGTTCAAGCTCCCTCTTTCCACCGTGCGAGGAGAAGTCAAAACGCTCGATTCTCGCATCAACCGGCCTAGCCCTCCCGTGAATGACGAATTTTTTTCTCTCCAAGAGAATTCGTCCAGGGCTGCCCGGAACCTGGAAGCTTACCATGAAGACAGCGTTCTGCTTCTTCGCAGCCACATTCTCCATGTAGAACACTGACGCCCCTCCCTTCAACATCCCCGCCGGAGAAATGATCACACCCGGAGTCTTGGCAGCCCTACGTCTATCATTCCAGCCATCGACCCAGTGCGCCATCTTACTCGCACGCTCGAAAACCCCAGCGTCACGCAGAGCGGCCGGATGCTTCAGGAGTAAGTCCATAGCATCGAGGGCCATTCCATCGACGAAGACAGGATGCTCGAAATGGTATGCGGATAGCACGCTGAGCAGTTCTTGGGATCTGCCGACGCCGAAGGCAGGCACCAACACGGTCCCACCACCCTCTACGACCTCCGTAACCTTCTGGACAAACTCCTTCTCAAGCCCATCTCTGATGGGATGATCCTCCATAGCGTACGTTCCCTCCATGACTATCGCATCCAAGTTCTTGTATTCGGGGTCTGCGCCGTCGACCAGCCTAGTAGGCTGGCGATTGAAGTCGCCGGTGTATAGGATCCTCTTCCCGTCACTCTGGACAATCGCCTGCGCGCTGCCCGGAATGTGTCCAGCGTTTATCAGAGTCACCGAGCCATTGCCAATATCAGTCGCTTGCTTGTACTGAAGATCGCGCTGATGCTTGAGCATAGTCTGGAGGTCGATGTACTCGTAGGGTGCGTAGTAGCCGCTCAGTTTTAGGAAATCCTTGATGATCAGGTTAGTTAGATTGAACGTCGGCTGAACGCCGTAGAGTGGCACGCCACCGGCAATGTAGAAGATGGGGGCCGATCCAACGTGATCAAGATGAGCATGCGTGAGTACGATCGCCTCTACCTCTTTCGGCGGAATATGCATAGGGAAACCTACGTGATGGTTGACCATCACACCATAGTCTAGAACTAGGTACTTCTCGCCCATGCTAACGGCGAACGCAGACCTGCCTACTTCTTGGCAGGCGCCCATAAACCTGATTTTCATCCGAACACCAATTCAGACTGACGCTGAAACATTTGATGACTCTAAACTCACAATCACACCGAAGGCTCAAAACACTACAATAAAAGCTTCAGTTGCTCTTTGCGTATCGTAGCTTCAGCCGTCTCTAACAGTCATGTTCGAGGAGCAGACATTAACACGTTGGCGCTCGTCGTATGAGCCTGTCACGATGGGTTGAGGGAGGCAACTCCGATCATGTGACAGTTCTGAAATGGGATAAGGGGTTGGTTGGCCACTGTAAAATCCCTGCCTGGCAATGGGCCAAGCTACCACGCTGCTGGCGTGAGGGGGCGGTTGAGGTTCGACCGTTCCCTGCCTCCCATCGTAACATGGAGACGCAAGGGGTCTCAGGTGAAGCAATGAAGGGGAATCCGACGACGACGGTAATCCCTAGAGTCGATGAGAGCAAGCCGAGTCTTCGAACAAACCACAGACTCGACAGAACCTGATAAAAGCCCCACAACCAATCTACAAACAAGAGAGATTTAAGCAGCGCCAGAATAGAACTGCTCAACTCTACCTCGTGGACCAATTTGACAATTCGCATCCTCGTCGACTCGAAAAATCTGAGAGGGTCCACGTTAGTAACAGGATTTCACGGCGTTGGACAAACAGGATACATTGCGACATCATACATGATCCACGCTCTCAAAGCTAGCAGAATAGGATTCGTCGAGGTCTCTAACCCTCCACCTTGGGTGGGAACCGCCGAAGGCGGCCTTGTTACACCGTTCGAGGTCTACCGAAAGAGCAAAACTGTTCTGATAAAACTAGAATTCTCTCCTCACAGATCAGAAGAAGCCGAATTCGCAAAGACCCTTTCTGATTGGGCTGTGAACCAGAAGTTTAGAGACGCGATCTTGATCGGAGGATTGGACAGCGCGTTCAAACAGAACAAAGACGACTTCTGCGTTGTTCCGACTGGAGCATACCTCGAGCGCGCGAAGATCTTCAAGGCTCCAATACTTGAACCGGGTCTCCTGGTCTACGGACCTCTGGCAGTCATGCTCAGCCAGTTCGAGATTCACGATTTTCCCGCCGTCGCCGTCTTGCCCTACGCTGAACCTGCTAGAGCAGACCCCGCTGCAGCGGCGCTTGCGATTCGTAAGATCTCGAAAGCGTACGATTACAACGTCGACGTTAACGACCTTGTGAAGGACGCCAAGTTCATCGAACGAGAATTCGACCAGAAATCCCGGATGACCCGAAGATCGCTCCAGAGAATGTACGCTTAGGCCTTAAGGACTATTTTCCTCTCAAGGGACTTGATGATAGCATCTGGCTTCATCTTCTCACCATTCAAGACGGCAAGGATTCGCTTAGCAAATCTCTTCGACAATTCCTCTGTTACGGCTCGCCCGTAGTCGCCGTCGGAGACTAAGACTACCCGTTTTGGGTGCAGACTTCGGACAAAATCTGAAACTTTCTTTGCTCTCTCTTCAAGAACGAGATAATCTCCCGAGTCAGGTCCCTCCGTCTGGGCGATCGGAAAGGTCTCATCCAGCTCGATCGGAACAGGACCCCAAGAGAGCGAGTAGAAACAGATAGAGACCTTTGGATGATCGTCGAACGCCTTCGTGACTGACTCATATCGAGGATCCTCGTGGAAAGGTCTCCGCCATCGACCCGGCAGGACCAGAACAAGTTTTCTTCTTTCTTCCACGCTACCCGGAAGCTTCGAGACGAATCTCAGTTTCTCGGGCCTATTGTTACTCGACAACCCAAGATAGAATATTCCACAAGGTTTGACTGCAGGCGTCGATCTCTCAAGAATCTCCGCATATTGAACTATTCGAGTGAAACACTCTTTCAATGCTGGATGAGCTTGGGACCGAAGCTCTAGCAATTCCCAGAGCCTTCCCCTCCTAATAGCCTCCCGAACCCTCCGCAGTTCAGAGAAGCAAGTCCAGAGATTATGCTGAGCGAGCCGCGTCTCTCCCTCATTATCCTGAGACTTCATCAGTTCATCCGGACTAGTGTCAACGCAAGCTGGACACGGACACGCGAACTCTACCATATCTCGGAGAAGCAGCGTCCCCTCCGGAGTCAGATATCGGCCCGCACGGGCATAGAGAGCGTAGGCGGCGGAGTCGAATAGATCACAGCCTAGCGCAACTAGGAACGGAAAGAGAACAGGATGACCAGCGCCGAATAGGTGGAAGGGCTTTCCCTTGGGGAGCGCGTTCTTAGCGGCAACGATCATATCGACCAACAAATCGTATCGCTGAGTCTCCATTAGTTCCGTAGGACTTCCAAGTGCGTAGATATCGAAGTCTCGGTCAGCCATTAGCCGCGCCGACCGCTCCACCTCCTTCAAGTGGACGCCTCCTTGGACTGGGCCGACCCACAGGATATCCTTGCGGGTAATTACTTCGAGAGCTTGGTCCGCACGTCTAACAGTCTCATCGACGGTCCACCTCGCCCGCGAAGCATCGCTCTTGAACCCGGTTGGGAAGTCTAGAATCACTCCTATGTCAGTGTTGATCTTCTCTTGGTAGGCGACTATTTCCTCAGGAGTTACACCGACGTAGCCATACTCCAGTATCTGATATGCACCGGAATCGGTGGCAACAGTGTGGGGATAGTCTAATGTTCCGTGAACATCGACAGGGTCCAAGCCTTGCCGGCCTCGCTTCAACAAGTAAGCGTTAGTCATTACCGCATTAATGCCCACTCGATCGAAGAACTTCCTTCCTAGAATTCGGTGGTGGGGGTCTAGTACGGGAAACATGTGCGGAGTAGCGAACGCTCCGCTCTTAGTGTTGATGGTCCCGATTCTTCCAAGAAGATCTTTGCAGTGAACTTGAAAACTCATTCTTCGTGTCTTAGGCTACTCTGATGCCCTTCTCGCGAATGAACTCGTCGAACACGCGTTGGACTCTCTCCGCCGCAGGCCCAGATCCTTCGATAATTCCTTTTTCGTTGACTCGGATCCTGTCCATCACAAGAATCACACCTGCATCGTCCATGACCCGGACCATCCGGGGGAAGACTCGCTCAAGTCTCTCACCTAGGCTCTGGAGATCGAAGGGCTTCTCGAAACTCGAAATCTGAAGAATAACGCTGCCGTTGATGAAGAGCTTGTGAATGTCACCCTGCTCTCCTTTTGCGTTTGTTAGGCAGACGCTCAGATGCTCAGTGTCGACACCGGTTAGAGTTCCAACGTATGTCTTGCCCTGGCTTGTAACAATGCTAACATGCTTCTGAAGAAGATTGGAGAGTTCTTCCATGAACTTGCGGCCGGCAGTCGAAGACATCTTGGCTACCTTTGGTCGGCTCCGGGAACCGGCTATATCATCTTTGGTCCGACCCCGCCCCGACGAGCCTTAGCTTCTGAAAGTATCATCCTTGCTTCGCGCGAATCCCGAGCCGTCTGTATGACCTTGAGTGAATCGATTGGAATCCTGGAGCCGCACTTTGGGCATGTCTTGCTCTTGTAGCGAGCGTCCGCAACAAGCAATGTGTGACATCGCGGACATTCCGCGACAACGTAGCGATCTTTCATAGAATCCTCTTTGAGAGTAAGATAGGGTCGTATTTTTCAAGCCAATTTGACTTTGAACTCCATCCCTCTTTTCTCGATAGAACGTTCAAGACTTCGCGCACAATGTTTCCGGGACGCTTCCCGGTCGCGTCTATCTCGTAGACTCTTGCCTTTCCCAAGACCTTGAATGCATCGTATAGAGAAAGATCGATTATTTCCGCTTCCACATTTTCCCAAATCTTCCGTTTCGGCCAATTCCTCGCCCCTAGACGCCTAGCTAGAACCACTGGGTCCAGGCGTAGAACGACGGCAACCACCCCAGGGGTCTTATGAATAATTGAGCTGACGAAGTGAGTCTCGAAGACCATTCCTTTCTCTCGATGATCCTCGAAATACTTTTGGAGCTTTTTTTCTACGGCACGCCCGTTGATTATGTAGGATCCGGATCGACGATCGAATCCTTTGTGAAGTCTGTTCCTCCTCACGATATCACCTAAACTCAGAAATGTAGACCCGGTTTTTCTTGCCAGGAGTTTGCCGATGATTGTCTTTCCGACTCCCGGGGTTCCCGTCACGATGATGATCTTGGCCAAGGTTTGTTCTGGTGCTCCGGCCGGGACTCTCCGCCATATGGAAGCTTTTGAACCCGGGTCGCCGGATCGAGAGTCCGGCATACTCTCGGCCATGTGCAGACCGGTCTATACTACCGGAGCAGACGCTCCGGGAAAAATATGTTTCAGTTAAGGATTGCGGATTTCACGAACACTAAGACGCCCTTCAATCCGTATCTTATGACGAGAATGCCCACTCACGACGATGATAAAGGAACTTGGCTAGTTGCAAGTAAGCAGAGTAGTCCAGATCGACAGGTAGTCTTAACATCTCTCGCAGGTGGTGGCCGAGATAGTTCTGTCGGTCAAAAACAAACCTGTTGAGCCAGTGAACAGGTCTCTTATCCCACGGGCGCTGGAATCACTGTGACGATGATGTCGATGAAATGGGACAAGGAACCGCTGGTAGCTCTGATCGCAACAGTGTACGTCCTAGGGGAATCGTGATTAATTTCAGGCTCAACGGTGCATATGACCTTGCTAGCCCCCCCGGGCTTCACCAGGATGCTGGGCGGTCTGCAATAGACAGTAAGTGACCCGTCGCTAGGACTCACGGACGTCGTTAGACGAACATCTCCTTTGAAACCGTCGAGGCTCGTAACGCTAACATTGGTCGAAGCTTCATCTTCACAGATAGTACTCCTGCCCTCACAGAGGCTCGACTCGCCACTGACGGTTAGCGAAATAGGGCTCGAGGAGACTGTGAAGTCACTGATCGTGGAGATCACACTCACTGTGCTTGATCCGCTGTTCGCGACATAGACGTATCCGTTCCCGCTGTCATACGCTACTCCATAGGGAATGGGTCCGACCGGAATAGTCGCCACCAATTTCGTTTCCTTGATCACACTTAGAGTGCCGAAGCTCTGATTGGGGTCCCCGTTCACAACGTAAATGTACCCGTTCCCGCTGTCATACACCCCTCCAAGGGGAAAGTTCCCGACCGCAATCGTGGCCATTACGGTAGTTCCCTGGATCACGCTCACCGTGCCCGAGTTCTGATTCGTCGTCACGTAGACGTATCCCTTCCCGCGATCATACACGATTCCACCAGGAGAAGACCCAACAGGGACCGTCGCCACGACAGTCGTCCCATTGATCACACTCACGGTGTTCGAGTTAAAGTTCGTCACGTAGACGTACCCGTTCCCGCTGTCATACGCCAAGCCACCGGGAAGGTCTCCCACTGTAACCGTCGCCACGACGCTTGTTCCATCAATCACGGTCACAGAGCCCGGGGCGCCATAGTTCGTCACGTAGATGTACCCGTTCCCACTGTTGAAGACAACGCCAATTGGGAGAACCCCGACCGGAACCAACGCCACGACGGTCGTCCCATTGATCACACTTACGGTGTTCGAGTAGAAGTTCGTCACGTAGACGTACCCGTTCCCGGTGTCGTATGCCAAGGCACCCAGGCCATAAGGTTCGTAGCCAACCGGAACCGTCCCCACGACGGTTGCTCCGCTGATCACGCTCACAGAGCCAGTGTTCTGACTCGGGTTCACATTCGCCACATAGACGTACCCGTTCCCGCTGTCGTATGCGATGCCAAAGGGAAAGTCCCCGACTTGAACCGTGGCCAAAACGGTCGTCCCAGAGATTACGCTCACGGTGTTCGAGAAACGATTCGTCACGTAGACGTACCCGTTTCCGCTGTCATACACCATGCCGACAGGACCGATACCAACTGGAACCGTTGCCACCACGGTGCCGCCTACTGAGTCCGGTGGAACGGAAACGAGCACATTATTTGGTTGAGCTGACACACGTTGAATCGTGATGGCTAGCAGCGCAATAACTACCAAGATGAGAATGGATAGTCTTGGTTTCAATTCAGATCACTTTGGCTGCTTGGATTTCTACAGAGGCGGTCCTCGCGGTGACATACTGCTGGTTAGAATGTAAGTTAAGGCTTTTCTGGAAACGACCTAATCGGGCGGCGGACCCTGGCCCTTCGGCATTGGCGGGGGTTTCGCAGCTGCGATGACGTCGTCGATTCTCAGAATCATCGAAGCCACTTCGACTGCCGAGCCGATTGCGTGCTCCTTGACCTTCACGGGTTCTAAGACTCCCTCCTTCATCATGTCGGTAATCTCGCCAGTGTAGACGTTGACGCCGCTCCAGAGTCCCTTCGTTTCATGCGCTGCTCTTAGGGCGACGAGAATGTCAACCTGGTCTAAGCCAGCATTCTCGGATAGTGTTCGCGGGATCGCCTCCATTGAATCAGCAAAAGCCTCCACGGCGAGTTGTTCTCTACCACCGATCTTAGTCGCATAGTCGCGTATTCTCTTCGCCAACTCGGTCTCCACCGCGCCGCCTCCAGCGACTATTCTGTTCTTCTTGACCACATCGATGACGACAGAGAGTGCGTCTTTGAGAGACCTTTCAGCCTCGTCCACCATTCTTTCCAGACCCGCCCGGATGAGAATGCTCACCGACTTGGGGTCCTTAGCGTCTTCAATGAATATCATCTTGTCATCTCCGATCTTTCGTTCCTCAACAAGCCCGGCGTTCCCAAGATCACTTGCGCGCAAATCCTCCAAGTTTGTAATGATTTTGCCACCAGTCGCTCGCGACAGTTTCTCAATGTCGGATTTCTTGATTCTTCTCGCAGCAAGAATTCCCTGTTTCGCCATGAAAGACTGAGCTATCTCATCAATTCCCTTCTGGCACAGTACCACGTTAGCGCCAGACTCTGCGATCTTCTCCACCATGTCCTTCATCAACTTCGTCTCCTCATCCAGAAACGACTGCATCTGTTGTGGGTTGCTGATCTTAATCTCCGCACTGAACTCTGTCTTCTCAATCTCCATCGCAGTATCCAAGAGCGCGATCCTGGCCTTCTGCATCCGCTTCGGCATTCCAGGATGAACGACCTCCTTGTCAATAATCACACCATTAACCAGTTCCGTGTCCATCAGGCTCTTCCCCTCCTTCTTCACAAGCTGAATATTGTCGATATCAGCAACAAACGATTCTCCTCTCTTCTCAATAATCTGGTTAACAGCTTGGACGGCTATCTTCGCAAAATGCTCTGTAGCGCTCCCGAGGCTCTTTCCGCGCATCGCCGTAACAGCGACCTTTCTCAGAGTCTCAGTATCCTTCAGGTCCACTGGTTTCGAGATCTCATTCAGAATCTCTTTGGCTCTCTCTCCCGCCTTCTTGTAGCCCGCATTGATCACCGTCGGATGGACTCCTTGGTCCAGCAAAAACTCCGCCCTTTTCAGAAGCTCACCTGCAAGAACTACAGATGTAGTAGTGCCATCTCCAACCTCATCGTCCTGAGT
>MNHO01000012.1 GCA_001919285.1 archaeon 13_1_40CM_2_52_13 | reverse complement strand
GCAATATCAGCACCGGTATACCCGTCCGTCTTCCTAGCCAGATCGTCCAAGTTCACATCATCTGCCAAGGGAGTCTTACGAGTGTGAATCTTGAAAATCTGCTTCCTCGCCTCCAAGTCTGGGGGCGGGACAAACAGCAACCTGTCAAACCTTCCCGGCCTCAACAGAGCAGAGTCAATAATATCCGGCCTGTTCGTAGCAGCGATAATGACGACGTTTCGAAGCTCCTCGAGACCATCCATCTCTGTCAAGAACTGGCTGATCACCCTCTCGGTCACGTGGGAGTCTCCCAAGCTACTGCCGCGGGTCGGAGCAACTGAGTCGATCTCATCAAAGAATATTATGCACGGCGAGGCTTGCCGTGCCTTCCGGAAGACCTCCCGCACCGCCTTCTCAGACTCTCCCACGAACTTGTTCAACAGCTCCGGACCCTTCACACTGATGAAGTTGGACTCGCTCTCGTGAGCCACGGCCTTCGCCAACAATGTCTTACCCGTGCCCGGCGGACCATACAAGAGTAGACCTTTCGGCGGAGTCGCATTCAGTTGCGCAAACAGGTCCGGATACTTCAACGGCCACTCCACGGCCTCCCGCAACTCTTCCTTCACATCCTCCAAGCCACCAACCTGATCCCAGGACACGTCCGGAATCTCAACCAGCACCTCCCGCATCGCCGAAGGCTCAATCTCCTTCAGCGCGTCCTGAAAGTCCGCCATCTTCACAATGATCTTGTTCAAAATATCGCCCGGGATGCTCTGCGCCTCGAGGTTGATCTCCGGCAGAATCCTCCGCAACGCCCGGATAGCCGCCTCCTTCGCCAACGACTCGAGATCTGCACCGACAAACCCATGTGTCACATCTGCGAGTTTCTTCAAATCAACATCCTCCGCCAACGGCATTCCACGTGTATGAATCTCCAACACTTCCAGCCTGCCATCACGATCAGGAACACCAATCTCGATCTCACGGTCAAACCGGCCCGGCCGACGCAAAGCCGGATCTATCGCATTCGGACGATTAGTCGCCCCGATCACCACCACCTTCCCCCGTGACTGGAGACCATCCATCAAAGACAAGAGCTGCGACGTAACACGCTTCTCTACCTCTCCGGTAACCTCCTCTCTCTTTGGAGCGATCGAATCGATCTCGTCGATGAATATGATCGAAGGAGCATTCTCCTGAGCCTCCTTGAAAACGTCCCGCAGCCTCTCCTCGCTCTCACCATAGTACTTGCTCATGATCTCCGGTCCGCCAATGCTGAGAAAGTTCGCATTCGTCTCACTCGCAACCGCCCTCGCCAGCAATGTCTTTCCCGTATTGTGGCTCAGTAGACCGTTGGAAAAGAAGGAGTGCGTGGTTGGAATTTCGAAATCGTATACTCTCTGCCAGCCCTCGATTTTCTTCGCCTCTTTGACTGCCTCGAAGTCGTCCTTGAGATAGGTGAGGTTGCGCCGGTAGCTTTTGACTATGTCTTCCAGTCGCGTCTTCTTCCGGGTTGAGATGAGGCCTATGTGCTGCTTGAACTTGCTTACAGCATCCTTACCTCTGATTGCGAGAACGTAGGAAGCTGATTGCTTTCCTGCTCCAGTCACGTAAGGCTTACCGTGAATCCTTGAACTGATTTTGAACCTCAAGAGGAGGGTCTGCACTTCTTCCAACAGCTTCCTGTGTTTGCTCTTTAGGAACACGCCATAGTAGTTGTTGGCTTTTCTCGCGTAGCCGTCCCCTTCGAATAGGCCCTTGAGGAAGGCTGCCGCAACAGTGTTCGGGGACATCAGTATCGGGGCTGGTATCTTCTTCTCCGTGCGCGACCAATAGTTCTTGAAGAAATCTGCGAGTCCCCTGTTGTCGAATCTTAGTAGGTGGCACTGCTTTCCTTGCTTTGGAACAGCATACCCTTCAACCCCGAAGGCCTTCATCCCCTTCATTATTGAAGTTGCGAGTTCGTTCTCGTGATTCTCGATTGTGAAGAAGACTCTGTCTTTGCTTGCGGTTCCTTCTGCTATGAATATTCCAAGAAGCTCCCCCAACTGTTCATCCCAGAATCTTGGTATCGAGGGTTTGGTATGCAACCGGCTTGTGTTAATTGCATCACTGACAGCTACGTATTGCGTAGGTGAGGGAATCCACTTGATAGTCTTGATTCTGTCCATATGGTTGAGTTTCTCTGCCTGAACCCACCCGCCCTCGGTCATGAGCGGGTGGTTTAGAGTCGTCCGTAGCCTCTTTCCAGTCTCGGTGATTATCTCCATTGTTTCAGGCACATCGTAGATGTGGAGTGCCTTCGCGTTTCCCGGAGGGAAGATAGGAAGGTCTGCAACGTAGAGTCCCGGAAACAGTCCTCTGGCAAGATCTTCTATTCGGACTAGTCCGCCGCTTTCGAGAGCAATTAGTGAGTCGCCAACTATGCAACCTGGGGGTCCGTGAAGTAAGACCCCTTTAGGTGCCTCGACTCCAAGTCTCTCAAACAATTCCGGATGTCTTAACGGGAGTTCAATCATCTCCCGCACCTTCTGGATTACCGGCCGCAGCCCGCCTATGTCCTCGTAGCTGATCTTGGGAATCGCGCGGATCGGTTCCTTAACCTGCTCGCCGACAAGAACCTCGGTTCCTTCAGTAACGATCACCGCCTCCGCCGGAGGACTCGTATTAGTCACGACTAGGTTGACAGTCCGTCCCATGATGTTGATCGGGACGAAGTCTCCCCGCGACAGAACCCGGCCCTCCAGGAGTTGGCTAAGATACTCTTCGCCGCCAACAATGCGGAGCGGCTCTGTCGGAGCCAGCGTCAAACGCTCCGCGATCTTCGCATCTATCTTCCGAATAGTAACCTTGTCATCAATCGAGACTCCCGCATTGTTCCGAAGATAACCGTCGATACGGACAATCCCCTTCCCGTAATCCTGCTCGTGAGCAGGCCAGCACAGCGCATTCGTCTTTCTCTTCCCTACAATCTGAACCACATCGCCCGAGGTTAGTCCGAGTTCTTGGACAACTTTCGGGTCAATTCGAGCTATTCCTCGCCCCACGTCTCGTTGGAGAGCATCTGCGACTCGTAGAGTTGCCGTCTTCTCTGGCAAATTCGATCCCTAGAAAGGCTTTTTCGAATCTCGCCAACCACGCTAATAAATTCTACCAAAGTACCCTTGGAACTTAGCCGTCAGACTCGACCACTTTGGGATGTAGGGTACGTTGAAACAGCTGAGCCTTCGTACCGCTCCGAAATTATCGGGGCTTCGCATGCCGGGTCTATCGTGTGATTTATACATCGCCTAGAGACCTAGAGTGTTAGACCGTCGCGGAGAGCATTCGAAAATTGTCTGAGGACGTGAAAAGAATGGCCGACCTACTAAAATCAGGTGCGACCATGCTCTCTGACGTTTGTCCGGAATGCGGAAATCCCCTCTTCAGGGTCAAGGGCGACATCTTCTGCGCCAAGTGTAACAAGCCGGTTGTCTACGCCCGAGCGACCGGGCCCCAGGCCACAGTGTCTCAAAGCGTCCTATTGGAGACAGTAGAGCAGACGATCGTGGGAAAGATTAGCGAGACGAACGCATTACTGAAGCTTGAGAAGGACCCTGAGAAAATGTCAGTTTACAGCAATCTGGTCTTCGGCTGGCTTTCAACCCTCGAGAAGCTTCGTAGCCTAAGAGACTCAGAGAGAGAGTCATAATTCCAATAGGTTTTCTGGCTTCAAAAGCTGCCCGCTCTCAAGATCGGTCAACTCGACCATTCGCCGTCTCCGTCTGGCCAGTACAACAGCCGCGCCGGCCTGCTTTGCCAAATCCAAGAGTTCTCTCTTCCTCTCTTTGCCGAGAAAAGAGCGTCCGGCCTTACACTCTACGAGAACAGACCGGCCGTTTCGTAAACAGACCAAGTCTATCGGTTTGGACTGAGCAGCACGGACGACAAAATATCCGTTCCTTCTGAACAGATCCCTGATCCGATATTCCAGCCTACGTCCAACCTCATAATTAGACATGCAACTCCGCCAAAGGCAGTTCGAGTCTTAAGAACTATGAGTGAGGGGAAACTAATCAGTGATTTCGTTTCTTGATTCCGGCTCGCGTCCATATGTGAGAAGGATGAAGATGACGATGACTGATGCAAGTACCAAGATTCCGCTGAAAGCCAGTTGATTGAAAGACACGCTGATAATACTGCCTATGATGAGGAGCCCGAGAGACAATCCGAACGCAGCGACCGTCAATTTCCCGAGGCTAAAGAGCTGGGCTCCTCCCCATTCTATCGCCCTCATTCTCGCCTCTGCAGAGATGTCGTCTTTCTTGCCTTCCAGCTTCTTCATCGTTGAACCAAATGTCAAAGCTGTGGTTGAGGCTTCCATGAGGAAGATTACCAGCAGGAATTGAAGAAGGAGTAGAGCGCTATCAGGTTGAGCAAGCTTGTTTATGTCGCTTGCAATTTTTCCCCAGATTATCAGCAGTAACAAGCTCACCGACGCCAGCACTATTGCAGTTTTATTGCCCAGCACCATTCCTAGTAATCCAACGATTGTAACGATTACCACAACGAGGATTGATTGTTGCGACAGGGCGCTCGGAGGGAGACTGAGAATGATCCAAGGGGCCAGCAAAACATAGTTAATCTTCAAGAGTCGCATGACGATCATAGGGACGAAGTCTAAGCCGAGACGAGTGAACGTGGTCCTCTCACCTTTGACATTAGAGCAGACAGTGGGACTCCTATCGGCCAGTCGACGACTGTTGATGATCTTCCTAGCTCGAGAAGAGTGATAGATCTCTCTAGCATGATTATCTTGAAAGCAATCTCCTCTGTCTTTTGTTCGAATGATGAGGGTAACGTCGGTGACGGTGAGAGGACTAGCATACTGTACCCGGCAGCCGAGAGCTTCCTGACTCCTTCTTTTATTTCGGGGTCCAATAGAGGGGAGATTATGACGATCTGTGCCCGAGAGGGAAGCATTCGTCGAGCAAGTAGATTCATAACGTAACTTGTGGATACTGTAGCTCTTCCAGGTCTTGCCGCTGCAAGCAGGTAGAGGATTCTTCTCTCATGCCTCTTTCCGAATCCTGCAGGTATAGAGCCCCTCTCTCCACCTTGGAGGACTAGTCCTACACGGTTACCCTGTTTTAACAGGAGACTCGCCATTGAAGCCGCCGCTTGGACTCCTCGTTCGAACAATTCGCTCTCAGTTGGTCCAAAGAATGTGACGTCCGTGTCGAGGACTATCATTATGTCCGTGACTCTCTCAGCCTCAGTTTCGTTAATGATCAGTTGGTTGTAGCGGGCTGAGGCTTTCCAGTTGATTCTCTTAGGGTCGTCACCTGGTACATATTCACGCAAGCTGTAGAATTCAGTCCCGATCCCCAACACCCTTGAGGGGATTACTCCCGGCCAAGGTCCAACATGCCTGGGACGGAGTTGAGCTCCTCTGATCCGTTCAGGCCTAGGCATTACGGAGAGAGATTCAGCCCCAAGCTTCTTCTCGGTGAGATAGAATCCGAAGGGATCTCTCGCCCTAACTATCATGGGCCCGATCTGGTAATTTGCTCTCGGAGGACTAGGGAATTCGAATAGTACCTGAGCCTCATCATTAGCTCCTATTGACGCAGGCGTGATGTTAGTCCCTTTTTCAGGAATTATCCTATCATCGAGAACTTCATGAATCTCTAAGTTTCCAATAGCCGCCCGTGTCAGGTTTCGGATCCGCAACTCTACCAGGATGTCTTCGTCGCCGAAAGTCTCGTCAGGAATGATTTTCCGGTCGAGCTTGAAATCCACCTTATCTGGCAGACCCCAGACGTTGGACAAGAAGAAGAGAGATGCTAGACCTAGTATGAGTACTCCGATCTCGAGGTCATTCAAGAGTAACGCGATAGTAAGTAACGCCGCCGTCATCAGAAAGTAGAGGGCAGCTTTTGGAGTGAACAAGAATCTGATCTAACGTTTTACTCTGGGCACGGGAATCGTCTTGAGGATATCGTCGAGCACTTGGTTGGGGCTGGTTCCTTTGACCCATGACTCCGCTTTCATTATCAGTCTATGAACAAGCGCTGGGGTTACGACTTCCTTCACATCATCGGGGATGACGTAGTCTCTTCCATGGAAAACGGCTCTCGCCCTGCTCAGTTTGAAGATTGCGAGAGATCCTCTTGGACTCGCGCCAATCTCGACCTGTCTCTGCGATCTGGTAGCCTGCACAATATCGGTGACGTATCCCAAGATGTCATCGTCCACGTGGATTCCCTCCACGGTCTTTTGAAGGTCGAGGATAGTATTCGAATCAGCAATCGCGTCCAGAACCACATCTTCCTGGCCGCGTACCATTCGACGCTTCATTACCTCAACTTCTTCTGTCCGAGTCGGATAGCCCAACTGTAGTCTCACTAGGAACCTATCGAGCTGGGCCTCAGGGAGCGGATAGACGCCTTCGTATTCGATCGGGTTCTGGGTGGCCATGACCATGAAAGGGGACCCTAGAAAATGGGTCTTTCCGTCGAGTGTGGTCTGTCTCTCCTGCATCGCTTCCAAGAGCGCTGCTTGTGTTTTGGGTGGTGCCCTGTTGATCTCATCTGCCAACAAAATATTGGTGAACACGGGTCCCTTGCGCAGCTCGAAGTCGCCGGATCTTACGTTGTAGACATATGTCCCGGTGATGTCCGCGGGTAATAGGTCGGGTGTGAATTGAATTCGGGAGAAATCGCATCCCATGCTCATCGCAAAGCTCCTTGCGAGAAGAGTCTTGGCGAGTCCAGGATAGTCTTCGAAGAGAACATGGGCGTTTGCCAGTACGGCCAGCATTACTTTCTCAAGAACAGGTTCCTTTCCCACAATTACTTTCTTGACCTGGCCGATGATGCTCTGACATGTACGGCCCGCATCCTCTACCCTCAGCCTTTCCAGGCTCCAATCAAGTCCACAGCCTCGTCGATCATATTCATCCTCGCCGCTCCAGTCCTCGGTGGCGGCCCATAAAGCATCCCGTAGGTAGCTTCGTCGTGGAGGAGTTCCCTCCTTTCTCCTGGATCCGATAACAACCTACGGACCGTTCCGCTCTCCATGCCGGTTTGCAGAGCCACTTTGGAGATCATTAGTTCCCGCAGTCTTGCTCGGAGAATGTTGTCAAAGTATGAATCGGTTGAGTCAGCCGCAACTTTGATCTGGCCGCTCAGAAATTGCACTGGGCTTCCCTTGAAGCCAGCTTGCACGACGGTTGTCTTACTTACCGCGGGGATCGTAGATCTTCTAGCAAGGTTACGCGCTATCATGGTTGCTATCAAAATGAGGGGGATTCCAGTGAGGGGAAGTGATGTGGACGCGGAGGGAAACACTGCAACAGTTAGAAACAGCACAACGCCGTATGCAACGGCAGACCAGAAGAGGAGGCTGAGGGATTTCAAGGCTCAGTTGGGAATCGAAGTCTTGAGTTCCCCGGCAATGGATTCGAGATAGTTGTGAGCCTTCGCGGCGTCCTCGTCTCGAATCTCGTGAAGGCTGTACCGCGCCTCTTCGAAGAGTTGCGTCAGCTCACTCGTCCCTGATCCTTTGAGAGTGAAGGTGAAGCGGATCGCCCTCTCAAGCTCCCTTGCGGTCAAGTCAGAGGGTACGGGAGCACCCAGTCTAGACACGGTCGCTATCAGGTTCTGATAGCACGCAATTATCCTACTTCTAGGATCTACCGCCTGGTCGTCAACCAGGCTAATCGAATCGTGCACAGCCTTCAACCCTTCTAGTTGCATATTTTGCAACTCTCGGAAGTCTATTTCCCCTCTCTCTTTCATCGCAAGTCTAACGCCCTCGACGAGCACCAAACCTCCAACTATGAGGAGGCCGAGGAAGGCGATACTGAACCAGCTGTTCTCAACGAGGCTAGAAACCGCGGGAAGAACGCCGCCCGTCTGAATCGGGTCCGGAAGAGCGCTGTTTCCTCCCACAACTTGCCCTGCAATCTGGGAGCTGGTTCGATTTGGGTTGAAAATGGTTCCCGGTCTCTGGATCAATATTCCGATTGCTACGCCCCAGAGAGCAATAGATAAGAAAAGAGAGAGGCGAGAACGGGGCTTGCGCGATCTGGCTTTTCTGGCCAATCCAAAACCTATGCCAGCTCCTAGGTCACGCCAGTTTAGCCCAATCAGAATGATGAGCGCGACCATTATTCCGAGAACAGCAAACGGGCCGAGGCTGATTAGGTAGAGAAGCCAGTATGATCCAAACAGAAGACTGCCGGTCGGTGAGCCTCGAGGCAGCGATCCTAGGGCGAAAGAGAGTACGACTAGGCCTATGAGGAATGGTACGAGACGCCGGATTTCCAATCTGGGTCCCAAACTACCTTGGGGCCGTTAGGCGATAAATACTTGTCCAAGACTCGGTTGGTCTTTTGACGGATCTAATCCTTCACTGCTTCAAGGATGCTTGCAACGTTCCAGAGTTTTACTCTGGTGTAGGGCGGCATGTTGGGGTCTTGCCCAATCTCGTCCAGAATCGATATTGCGTTTGAGGCTCTGACCCCAATCGTGTTTGACTGTGCTTGCAGAGCGTCCATTGCGTCTTTGGCTGCTCGACGAATGTTACGTGGTGTGGTGTTATCGTTTGAGATTTCGTTCAGAACGCCTAGGGCCTGCTTGATTCTGGCCTCGTACTCCTCTTTCCGTTTTGCCTTTTGCAAGCCATCTCACCGAACTCTTGAAAGGGCCCTCTGGTCCTAGACGCATCCTAGCCCGAGAAGGGCTCTCGGGCCTTCTTCATTAAAAGATTTCCATACTCGGAGATCCGTATCTCGGCTTCAGTGGGAAGCTTTCTGGGGTTGGTGAGCGGTATGGGTTCCTTGGCAGCAGTCTAAGCATTGTCCGCATGTTGTGCAGAAGTGATCTTCGGAGAAGAGTTCTCTCTG
>MNHO01000060.1 GCA_001919285.1 archaeon 13_1_40CM_2_52_13 | reverse complement strand
CACAACAGACGTTTCCACGATACTTCCGAACCGGACCTGGGCATCCCCACGTTTCTGCCGTCCTGGATATCATCCCAACCACGACATGCATTAAGACTTGGCCAGACTAGAGGGAGGCTAGTCTTCCTTTAGAAGGTAGGTCAGGATTAGGTCAGGATTAGGTGCGAGTCCAAGCGGGGGCCAACGCGGAATCTAGGACCTCGCTTCAAGGCTGTTCGTTTCTTGCTCGACCCAGAATAAGACAGTGGGTCTCTTGAAAGACGTCGAGACGTAACATGACGGTTCGCATTAAGCTCAACCCCAGGTCACCTTTGGACATACGCAGACTTACTAAGATACCCGATTTGGGCAATAACTTAAGTCCGGTTCGACAGTCGGTGAGAGGTGGAAGATGAGAACGACTAAAGGCATTCTCCTATTGCTATCGGCTCTTTTGCTGACGGGGTTTCTACCGGCGACAGTTTTCGCTGATAATGGCCACAAGACCTACCAGTACCTGCTAGGCGTAGACCCTCTCTGCAGCCTTGCCCCGGATGCCTGCCCTGATGTATCAAGCGCGCCGAATGGCGATACTGTGGCGGTCGCAGGAATGGGCACCTTCGACATTCGCTCAATGACAGCAACAGGCAGCGGCACTTTCGTCCATACAATGGCCGACGGGACCATACGCGCATCGGGCACCTGGCAAGCAACCAAGCTAATCGCGTTCCACTCCTTCGGAAGCGGGTCTGCTCAAGGACTACCATCGAACTTTGAAGGTGGGCTTGCGCTCATTCAGGTGACACTGAAAGTTCACGACACGCCGGTCTTCAACGCTGTGCTGAAGGTGGGCTGTGAACTCGGGAACCCGCCCGGAGGATGGCATGAAGGAATAGAGCTGACTGTGCTAGGAGCAGGGATCAACTTCAATGAAAAAGTCAGCGGATTCACGCTGTTCATTCTGCAATAGAACAGAGCTCGTCAATCCAAACAAACTCCCCTTTTTTGTCTAGTTTCCTGAGCTGAGACGTTCCCTCGTAAACATAGAACACACTCCTTCAACTAGCATCTATGCGCGAGTTGGATTTCAGCATCGACTGGGAGAGCTGGTCGTCAAGGAACTAAAGCTTTCTTTGAGAGACGACTAGCCGGGAACGAAACACTGGTTCTTCGAGGAGAACCGTCCCAAGGAATACGCCGCCTCCCCCGCCAATCAGGCCTGGAATCGGACGCTGGAATTCCTGAACAACATGCTCAAATGATCAAAATCGAGTCTGACCTTCTCGTGGAGAATCTTTAGCGGAGTCCCAGTAAAAAGGGAAGCCGGCTGCTGTTAATTGGATCGACTCAACAAATCAAGGTAGATTGCTCATACGTCCTGATAGATTGCAGCCCGATGATTTGCTGGAGTGAATGCGTATACTTTGTCTGTCTCTGGGTTGTAGGCAATAGTATGCGCTCCCATCTCCGTCTTCACCGTCTGAATAAGCTTAATTGTTTCAGTGTCGAAGACATCGATTACCCCTGGCTCTCCGATCGCCACGTAGAGGTGGTGCAGACGGGAATTGTAGAATATCACATCGGGAGAGCCACTCAGGTCGGAAACGCGTGATACTCTTCCCGATTGCAAATTGACCGTGAATAGGTCGCCTTGGTCACAGGCGCAGAAGAGCCTTCGATTCTCCGAGTCGATGTCGAGGCCATGGGGACCAGTGACGGGAATATCGTAGCTGGCTGTTATTCCGTCAGGATCTTTACTTTCGATAGCGACTATCTGTGGCGGCTTGGAAACGTTGACGTAAAACCGGTCCATCTTGCTATCGAAGACCGTCCACCGTGTTCTTCCAGGCACAATAATGTCGGCAGTTAGAATCTTCTTCTTCGTCTCAACCATAGAGACGGTGATTGGATTAGGGTCATCCTGCTTGGACACGTTTGCCGCGAGAAGAGTGTTCCTTGAAGGGTCGAAGGCTAATCCGTTGGGGAAGCCTCCCACCCTTACCTTCTCCAGCTTCTCCTCTCGACCATGAGGAAATACTCCTACAGTCTTCTCGCCACGGTTAGAGGTGAATACCAAATCCTTCTCGTTAGAGACGAGTACGCCAGCTACGCCGGGAAGGCCAGGAATCGAATGAAGATATTTGTCGTGGCGGGAGTCGATTACGTCCAATGCGTCATTTGAGGTATGAGCAACGTATAGCGTCCCTGACTTGACGTGGACGGCGGCGTGGTCGAAGCCGCCCTTCGTCTGGTGTGCAGGTAAGTCTACGTAGCCGAGATGATTGAGAAAATCTGGGACCTACCTTGCAGGCTGCGCGATGTTGTACTCTAGCTTCTGAGTTCCTTCCGTTTTGAGCTGGCAGTACTTGTACAATGCGTCGTAGGTCGGAAATTGTAGTCGCATGTTGTCAAAGTCATCCTTTGCAAGATTTCGAAAACCATGTGCTACAGCCTCTAAGCCTGCCGACTCGGGCGGCGCGTTCGGAATCTTCGCGTCGGCTCCTCTCACTATTTTGGCGAGTTCGAGCAGTGCTGGGTCCGTTAGCTTGTACTTTTTGATGATGGCGTCAAAGCTGACGCGTTCTTCGCCGTTCTCTTTGTAATGAGTGAGTTCCACGCCCTTCGCATCATATGCTATTGCTCCAGTGTCTTTGACAACTTGCGGAATCGTCTCCGGTGGGACGAATAGGAATTCTGGGTTCTTGTCCACGAACTTCTTGATTAGCCAGGGGCAGGCGATCCTATCCACTTTAGCTTTTTCACGTGTAACCCATTTCATAATTTACTTCAAAACGGATTCATTCACCTCCAGACTTGACGTATAAACCTGACTAATCAAGAAAACATTGCTAGTGGCTTTGACCCTTCCGGACCTGTCGTCTAAGGTCTGAGTGGATATTTGTTTCTGAAGTAGTCGTAGATTGTGGCGTCAGGCTCGCTCGCGTTTCTCTGAGTTCTCCTCTCATAGTCGAGATCGTTCAAGAGGATACCAGAACCTCCCGAATAAAACGGACTGCTCGGTAGATCTCGCCGAACTTCGACTATATACTGCCTTGAACGACAAACGAGCTTCTTTCAAATACAAGCAATACCCCATTGCTTCGCAAGTAGCCATGAGCCTCCAGGCGACCACACCAGCAGTCAAGCAGAAATCTGGCTATCGCTTTGTCAAATATACGTTCTTCAAACTGGACTCGGCCTGGAGAAAGCTTCCCTCAAAAAAGAGAGAGTTCTCGAGGAGAAGCTTCCTTTCATCTATCAATCGGAACGAGAAAGAGACTAGAGCTAGATCCTATTCGCTTGTCGGAACTAGAGGCGATGTTGACTTCATGCTGTGGACAATAACCCGCTCTCTCGAGACTCTCCAAGGCTTCCACTCAGACCTTCTCAAAACCGAACTGGGAAGCTATCTCTCCACACCCTACTCATACCTCGCATTGCTACACCCATCAGAATATTTCGGACGACCTTCAGAGAAGGAACCTGTCGGCTCAAGGTACCTTTTCGTCTATCCCTTCACCAAGAAGAGAGAGTGGTATGGGTTGCCCTTCGAAGAGAGACGCAGAATAATGAGAGACCATGTCCAAGCCGGCCAGAAATACCCCTCAGTCACAATACACACATCATACTCTTTCGGAATAGATGACTACGAGTTCGTACTCTCATTCGAAACAGACTATCCAGAGGACTTTCTCAACCTGGTCATGGACCTCAGAACCACCGAGGCGAGCAAGTATACGGCGCTGGAGACTCCCATTTTCACCTGTATCAACGTTGAGCCCGAGAAAATGCTAGACCTCCTCGGCCCATAACACAAGACGAAGCGCTATCCTTGACTGATTTCGAGAACGATAACTTCCTAAGAGCCTGCTGGAAAAAGGAGACCGAGTTTACTCCGATCTGGTTCATGAGACAGGCCGGCAGATATCTGGAGAGCTATCGAAAGGTCAGGGCGAAAAACGATGTCCTCACAATCTGCAAAACCCCAGAGCTTTCAGCAAAGGTCACCGTTGATGCAACAACAGAGCTAGGAGTTGACGCTGCAATCATCTTCGCCGACATAATGCTACCCCTCGAAGGAATCGGCCAAAGCTTCAAGCTTGTAGATGGCGTCGGCCCAATAGTAGAGAAGCCGATAAGACAGATGGAGGACGTAAAGAGGATCGGAAAATTCTCTCCGAAAGATCACGTGCCCTTCGTCACAGACGCGATCGAGCTGGCCATCCAACAGTTGGACGGACGCGCGCCTCTGATCGGCTTCTCTGGAGCGCCTTTCACCCTTGCCTCCTATCTGATAGAAGGAAACCCATCGCGGGATTTTACGAAAACTAAGAGAATGATGTACGCCGAGCCAGAAGCATGGACGCTGCTGATGACCAGGCTGTCCAGCATGATCCACGATTATCTCTTGGCGCAAATTCGAGCCGGGGTGGACGCGGTCCAGCTCTTTGACACCTGGTCAGGCTGCCTCTCTCCATTCGACTACGAAAAATTCGTGCTGCCATTCAACAAACAAATATTCGAACGCCTGAAACCGGGAGGTGTTCCTCGAATACACTTTGGGGTAGGAACTGCCGGAATATTGAAGTTGATGAGGGAAGCAGGCGGTGACGTATTCGGGATCGATTGGAGAATCTCATTAGACGAAGCGTGGGCTATTCTTGGCGACATTGCAATCCAAGGTAACCTCGATCCGGCGATTCTGCTGGGCGGGAACGAGCTTGTCCACACGAGGTCCAAGGAAATCTTGTCGAGGGTGGGCGGTCGTCCCGGCCACATTTTCAACCTCGGCCATGGAGTTCTTCCAGAAACATCCCCAGAACACGTGAAAAACTTGGTTCAATTTATTCATGGGACTACCCGAACCAAACAATAGAGGAGTCGCGCGACATGGGCAAACGTCAAGCGGTTCTACTGATGGCATACGGCAGCCCGAATTCACTTGACGAGGTCGGAGAATACCTGCGCCAGGTAAGAGGGGGAAGGTTGCCAACGTTTGAGGAGGTTGAACGTTTGCGCGAAAAATATCGCCAGGTCGGTGGCCAGACCCCTCTCCTGAAAGTAACTCTAGCCCAAGCAAAAGCGCTGGAGGAGAAGCTTCGGTTTGAGCGATTCGATTCAAAAGTGTATGTCGGAATGAAGCACTGGCACCCGTTCGTCGAGGATGTTGTCGAGAAAATCGGGAAGGATGGCGCTTCGAGCATTATCGGACTCGCACTTGCTCCCCACTACTCCAAGCTGAGTATAGGTGGGTATGCGGACGCCGTCGGACGAGGCTTGGCTCGAACTGGAAGACCGGTCCCGTTTACCATGGTAGAGAGCTGGCATGACCAAGAATCTCTCATCGGCGCGTTGTCACGACGAGTCCATGACTCTCTCGAGAAGTTCAGCGAGCCCTCTAACGCGATTGTCCTGTTCACGGCGCATAGTCTCCCCAAGAAGCTAGTCGCCGACGAAGATCCGTATTGGAGCCAGCTTCAGGAGACCAGCTGGCTCGTTGCTGGAAAATCAAGAATCAAGTTCTGGGATTTCGCCTTTCAGAGTGCTGGACTTCCCATCGGGGCTTGGCTTGGACCCACCATGAAAGAGAAGATTGCAGAGTTGTGCGAGAAAGGGTTTCGCGAGTTGTTGGTCTGCCCCCTCGGCTTTGTTTCTGATCACTTGGAGGTACTCTATGATCTGGACATTGAGGCAAAGGGCTACGCCGCGTCTCTAGGCGCGAGACTCACGAGAACTGCCTCTCTCAATGATGACCCAGAGTTGATCGACGCCATTGTATCGAGGCTCAGGCCGCTCCTGGCGAAGGAGACGATAACCGCCTAGCGGTCGGACCCGAGGCTGCCTACGAGAACGCTTTGGCTAATTCTTTCAAGGTCGCTGGCTAAGCTTGCAATGAGCTTTCTCAGCGGTTTTCTCTCGGTGACGTACGTTGCTGGCTTTGAGAGTCGTGACTACGGATTCGTGCTGCAGAATCCAGTTTTAGCCTGACCTGGTTCCGACTCTGTTCCTAATTTCCCGGTCATCGTCTAGGACCAGAGTGACGTTCTTCCTCCTCGTACTTCTTCACAAGCTCGCCTATCGCGTCTTCGATAAGGTATCTACCCGGAACGCTTGGGTCTATGCCAAGCTCTCGGAGCTTTTCAGCGGTTGCGGGACCTATAGCCCCTACCAGACTAGAACTCATGAGGTTGATGAGATGCGACCTTGGTATCTCACGTTCGGCCAAACTAAACAGGTTGGAGGCTGAAACTGCACTCGTGAACAGAATCGCCTGGAATTGTCCTTTTACAAGTCCGGTGAGGAAACCCCCTACACTCTCTCTATTCGCTGGGATGACTGACTCGTAGATGATGATCGTCTCTACTGATGCCCCTCTCGAAGTAAGTGAGGTCGCTAGGCGCACGTCGGCAGCTGAGGATCTGACTAGAACTACTCGCTGCCCTTTCATCTGGAACCTTAACAGACAATTCGCTATTCCGGTGGAGCTGTAACTCTCCGGGACGACCACATCCAGAACACCATAATTTCTTAGCGCTGCCCTGGTCTTTGGACCAACTGCCATAATCCCGACCTGGCCAGAAGCGCTCGGCAGAACGCTAGAGTGTGACTTCAGCATATCAAAGAAAGCACCAACACCGGTGGGACTCATGAAGACAAGCCAATCAACAGGACCCGCGGCTATCACTCTTGAGAATTCCTTGAGAATACTCGATTGTTCCAGAGGTCTCAGCTCAACGGCGTGGACAATGAATGGGTTCCATCCGAGCCTTCTCACAAACCTAGAGGTTTCTTCTCCCTGGCCAACGGGACGGGTTATGGCGATGGACTTCCCGGTGGACATTCTAGACGTAGACAGTTCTCCAGCTCGCTGCGATCCGCTTCGCTCCCTTGTGAATAAGTTCCTCTCCAATCTCTTTGGCAAGCGCTACCGCCTCCTGGAGGCGTCCTGACCGTTCCGCGAGAAGTTTCTCCTTGCCATTGATCGAGAAGATGCAGGCAGCAATCTGGATTCGTTCTCCATGAGCTCTAGCTAGGGCTCCCAAGGGAACCTTGCAACCTCCCTCGAGAATCCGAACCAGTTCTCGCTCGGCCTCGATTTCGGCCCTCGTCGGAGGATGGTTAATCGACTTCAAAATATCAATGACTTTCGAATTATCCCGTCTCGTAACAATAGCCAGCGCACCTTGGCCCGGAGCAGGGATGAAATCCTCAACCGGTAGGCGCTCCGAGATCCTTTTGGTTATTCCCAGCCTTGAAAGCCCAGCCTCAGCCAGTATGACCGCGTCAAATTCGCCCTGGTCGACTTTCTGGATTCTTGTCTCCACATTTCCTCGGATGGGCTCCGGGTTAACGTCGGGTCTCGCGCGCCTGATCTGAGCGACTCGGAGCAGACTACTCGTTCCTATCCTGTTGCCCTTTTTCAGATCCTTCAAGAGTATGTCTCCCTTGCTAACCAGCACATCCGCAACAGAGCCCCTCTCTGGAACGCTAGCTATCGAGAGCCGGCTGTCTTTGGAGAAAACCGGCACGTCCTTCATACTGTGAACTGCAAAGTCAACCCGGCCTTCGAGGACAGCTTGGTCGATTTCCCGTTCGAAGATTCCCTTCTGATCGAGCGAAAAGAGCGGTGTACGCTGATCGGCATCGCCCGATGTCGCGATGATCATCCGGTCGATTTTTAGGCCGGAATTCTGTTGCCTGATACCCTCTGCAACTAGTTCCGTCTGGACGATTGAGAGCCTGCTTCCTCGAGTGGCGACCTTGAGAAGTATTGTTCGGTCACCGTGGCAGAGTTTTCAGTGTAGTGCCAATCACATCGAGTGTAGTCTCTAATTCAGCCCTGGAATGGACGGTTGAGAGAAAGCATGTTTCGAACTGTGATGGTGGAACGAAAACTCGGGAGGCGAGCAATGAGTGGAAGTATTTCTGGTATCTGCTAGTATCCGCCGATTTTGCAGAGTGATAATCTATCACCGGACGATCCGTGAAGAACAACTGGAACATCGAAGCGACACCGTTTACTTGCGCGATTACCTTACTCGACTTCAGATAATCACCTATTCCTCGCCGCATCTCATCTCCCATCTTCTCTAGCCGGGGATATACACGCCCCGCATGCTTTCTCAACGACTCTAGGGTTGCTAGCGCGGCAGACACGCCAATTGGATTGCCACTGTAGGTTCCGGCCTGATACACAGGGCCTAGCGGGGCGAGTTCTTCCATAATCTCCCTTCTTCCTCCAAAAGCTGAGAGAGGAAGCCCGCCACCCAGGACCTTGCCGAGAATCGTCAGATCGGGACGAACCCTGTAGAAGCCCTGAGCACCTCCTATGGATAACCTGAAGCCTGTAATCACTTCGTCAAAAATCAGGATGACGTCGTTTTCTTTAGTACATTTTCTCAGCGTCTCCAGAAACCCGGGTTTCGGAAGAATAGGGCCTATGTTTCCAAGCACAGGTTCGACAATCACAGCCGCAAGTTCGCTTGAATGGTCACGAATGATCTTGCCAGCTATCTTCTCATCGTTGAAAGGACACACAAGCGTGTTCCTGGCCACTTCGTTCGGGATGCCTTCTGAGCTAGGGCTTCCGAGTAGGGTGGCACCTGACCCTGCTTTCACCAGCACTGAGTCATGGGACCCGTGGAATCCACCCTCGAACTTCAGGAGCTTTTTCTTCCCACTGAACGCGCGCGCGAGCCGGATAGCGTGCATCGTGGCTTCGGTCCCGGAGTTGACCAGGCGAACCATCTCCATTGATGGCATCAATGAGGCGATGAGTTCCGCGAGTTCGACCTCCATTTCGGTCGGCTGTCCGTAAATGGATCCTTTTTCCAGTGCCTCCTCGACAGCATCAATGACTTCAGGGTTGGCGTGTCCGCTGAGCAAGGCACCGTAGGCCATGCAATAGTCTAGATATTCTTCGCCGTCAACCGTCTTGAACTTCGAGCCTTTGGCAGACGCGACGAAGAGAGGAAAGGGTGAGTAGCTTCTTACTGGGCTGTTGACCCCACCCGGTATTACTCCTCTCGCTCGACGGTAAAGCTGTTCGGATCTTGAATCTATCCCAGCCATTCGGCCGCTTCCACTGCATGATATGTCAGAATCATGTCTGCACCTGCTCTCTTGATGCTAGTTAGAACTTCTAGGATAGCCGATTTTTCATCTATCCACCCTTCACGTGCAGCTGCCTTGATCATGGAAAATTCTCCACTGACGTTGTAGGCTGCGGTCGGCATCCGGAATCTTTTCTTCGCACGATAAATTATGTCAAGGTAGGCTAGTGCAGGCTTGACCATGATCACGTCAGCGCCTTCTTTGACGTCAAGTGCAATTTCGCGGAGGGCTTCTTCTGGATTGGAATAGTCCATTTGGTAGGTTCTTCGGTCTCCAAACTTGGGTGTGGAGAAGGCCGCCTCTCGGAATGGACCGAAGAACGATGACGCATGCTTGGCCGCATAAGCCATCACACTTACATCCTTGAAACCATTGTCGTCGAGTGCATCTCGGATTGTCTTAACCTGACCATCGATCATGGCCGAGGGTGCTACCATGTCAGCGCCCGCGTGGGCATGGCTGACCGCAACTTCAGCGAGCTTCGGGAGTGTCTCATCATTGTCTATTCGTCCATCTTTGACGAGGCCGCAATGGCCATGGCTGGTGTATTGGCACAGGCACACATCAGTGAGAACGACGAGTTCTTCGCCGAACTGCTGTTTTAGCTCATAGATTGTTTTCTGGATTATTCCATTCGAATCATAGGCAGCTGATCCGGTTTCGTCTTTGTCTGCCGGAATACCAAACAGGATTACGGATCTTACTCCGTTTTCTACAAGCCGAGTCACTTCCCGGCCCACGGTTGAGAAGGCTTGTCGACGTTGGCCAGGCATCGATGGAATCGGAACATCTCTTTTCAGTCCATCCTCGACAAATATCGGTTGGATGAGATCGGAACGGTCAAGCCTAACTTCCTTTACAAGTTCGCGAATAAGCGATGTCTTTCTAAGTCGTCGCATTCGAAGTGCGGGAAAGCTCACGGTATTCTAGTCTCCCTCGAATATCTGACTCGCCACCGTCAGGAGTTTAGTGTCCCCTTTTTTCGCCGCTTCACGAAGGTTGACTGCCGGTTGGGCCAAGAGCTTCCGTATGAGAGAGAGGCTCATTCTCTCTAGCACTTCTTGCTGATCAGGCCGGAGGTTCAGCTCGGATAGCGCCTTGCCTAGCTCTTCTTTTCGAATCTTGTCGGCCCTGTGGTAAAGCTCAGAGACAACTGGCTCGGCTTCCTCGCGGCGTATCAACGCGGAAATGTTCTCTACTGCTTCCTCGATTCTTGGCTCTGCTTCTTTGACGAGCGCTTTTCGCGTGGACACTGCTCGGTCTGTAATGTCGCGAAGGTTGTCAATTGTCTTGATGACAATACCTTCAATCTGTTCCACTCCAGGAGAGACATTTCTTGGGATCGAAAGGTCAAGAATCACGAGTTTCTGGTTTTGCGGTAGTCTCATTTGAGGGACAATGGTTTCCTTGGTCAGCACGTAGCCGGTCGCCTTTGTTGCCACCACCACCAATCTGAAAAGTCCCAGTTGCTGAAGGATGTCGTGCATGTCAGCCGGTTTGCCGCCGAAGGCTCTGCAGAACGACTCTGTCCTCTGTCGCGTCCTGCTCGCAACGGTCACATCGGTGACCCCTCTAGCTTTCAATGCCTTCATCAGGACCATCCCGATCTCTCCTGTTCCAAGCAACAGGACTCTTGTACGATCAAGAGGTCCGATAGACTCTTCTGCCAGTTTCAGAGCGGCAGAACCGAGGGATACGGTTCCTCGCCCTATGCCTGTTTGAGCTCGAATTCTTGTACCCGCCGCGAGTGACATCTCGAAAAGCTTGGAAAGAGTAGGACTCGACGCGGCCAGTCCACGTGCTTCTAACAGTGATGATTTTAGCTGGCCGAGAATCTGGCTCTCTCCAACCAGCATGGATTCCAGTCCCGATGCGAGACTGACGAGGTATTCCAGAACTTGATCGCCAGTCCTCTGATCCGCAAGCCTACGAAGCTCGTGTAGCTTGAATCGGGTCTCAAGAGCCCAATTCCAGAGGATTTTTTCGATAATACCTCCCGCCCCTTCGTCAGCATCGATGAACATGTCAACCCTGTTACAGGTCTGAACTAGAACCGCCCCACTGACTCCGGGAATGCCCCTGATTATGCTGTAGAATCCTGGAATGTCTCGAAGAGTTAACGCCTCAAGAGTTGCCAATGGGGCTCTTCTGTAGCCGACGCCTATGTTGACTAGCACTCGAGCACGTCCCGGAGCAGAACCAAACACGGTCGACCGTCCACCTCAATATTAAGGCTTGATCAGTATAGCTCAGATAGTTGCTTGAGACCTAGTTGCCTAGATCGCAAATAGAAACCCGAGATTGTCTCTGGCCCTACATTTATCAAATTAACCCGAGATTGCTGGCTTGAGTCCGCTGCCAGAGAGAAGACGGTTGGAACGCGCCACCTAGTCAATCGGTTTCGCGTGACAAGAACGCTTATCTTTCCAAATCACCTATGGTAGTTAGAATGACGATGAGCCAAGAAAACTTGGCACATCATGCTTCTTTTGGATTACCACCTTTGGTAAGGACCCTGAACGAACTAAGAAGGAAAGCTAGGCAAGATAGGACCGAGTGAGACCGGCAATGGCGAGCCAGCATTGAACGGCTTCTAAACCTCAACTGTTCAGTCCAAACTCCTGTCAGAGAATCTAGGCACGCGGTGAGTCCGCATTGGAAGGGAACCGGAACTAACCATCGACTCCCTTGTGAGGCACGGTCAACGAATGACGTCGGAACCGAGATGCGATCCTCCCTATCCACCTGTGGTCCAGGTGGCCTGGCGCGGGTCAGTCGATATCTGCTTGCAATTCCAGATTGGCCTTTCTGAACAGTTCGGAGAATCGCGGGTCGTCGCGGATCTTGCGTGTGCCTGGAATTATTCTGTCGATTAGTCTAAAGTCCCCGAAGTTCAGTGTCTTCTCCTTGAAGGCTCGGTTCGCAAATACGAAAAAATCATCGATCTCGCCTAGGGCTGCATAAACATAGGCTATCGACTGGGACCTACCGGCTGTCTCTTCGGGTATCGATCGCAGTTCCCTTAGCCACCTTATTGCATTCGTCCTATCATCCGACGCTGCATAAGCCAACGCCAGATCAGCCTTGAACATGGGATTATTGGGATCCCTGGCCATCTTTAACCCGTCCGACAGAATTCTTATCGCCCGTTGATAATCGCGTCTCAAGTAATAGTATGTTCCGTGTACATCAATGACGAACAAATGATCAGGATCGATCTCAATCGCTTTTTCGAGCTTCCTGGCAGCTTCCTCTCTCATTCCTAGGATTCCGAACCACAAGACTTCCAGGCCAAGGATAGTGACAGAGAGAGGATCCGCTTCTTCGGCAAGTCTAAGCTCCTTGATGGCTTCTTGATATCTGCCCAGGCTAACGAGCGAGAGAGCACGCCAATGATGGGCATTAGCATAGCTTGGATTGAGTGCAATTGCCATTTTGTATTCGTTTTCAGCTTGTGCAAACTCGTATTCTGCATCTAGGATCAGCCCGAGCGACGCGTGTGCTTCCGCGAGATCTGGGTCTAGCTGAAGTGCCTTCAAAACAAACTCTTTGGCCTTTTGTCGTGCAAGATGAACGGGTAGGACAAAATAGTCTCCTGAGAGGAAGTAAGCATCAGCTAAGCCCGAATAGGCCGGCGCATAATTGGCGTCTGCAACAATGGTCGATTCAAAGAGCTCTCTGGCTTGCTTAATCTCGTTCCCTCTTCTCCTAGAGAGGAGACTTCGCCCTTTCAGATAATTCACATAAGCCGAAATGTTCTCAGTGGGTCGCGCAATCGATCGCTCCCTCTCCTTGCCAAGAAGTTTCACCTTCAAGGAGCGAGCGACTTGCTGCGCGATGTCGGACTGAATCTCAAAGATATCGTCCAGTCTTCGGTCGTAGTTCTCGGACCAGACGTGTTCCTCGTTCGTAGTGTTGATGAGTTGGACTGTTACCCGTATCCGATCTTTTGCCATTCGAACGCTTCCTTCCATTACTGACCCGACTTGTAACTCTTGGGCAATCTGCGATACCCGTTTTTCGCGCCCAGCATAGTGATCGACGGAAGTCCTTGCGATGACCCTTAGGCCTTCCAGTTGTGACAGTACGGTGATCAGTTCTTCCGTCATTCCATCCGCGAAATAAGAGTCCTTTGGGTCCGGGCTAATGTTAGCGAGTGGGAGAACTGCGAGCCGATGCACATCAAAGCCTGGGCTAACAGCAACCTCCTTTTGCCATGGGAGAATTACTCTGAACACTTCAGTTGGTTCGCTGATGTTCTTGAGCTCCTTCTTGCCAAGACTTGAGAGTGGAAATTCGAATTTGTTTTTGATGTGGTCATAGACCTGTCTCGTGATGCATATGCCTCCTGGCTCCGCGAGTGGCTCTATTCTTGATGCGACGTTGACGTCATCTCCGTAAACATCATTCTGGCTGTGAATGACATCCCCCAGGTGGACACCTATGCGGAGTAAGAGTCTGCTCTCGGGCGGACGGCCAGAATTCAACTCGTGCAATGCCTGCTGTATATCGAATGCACATCGCACAGCTTCTAATGCGCTAGCGAACTCGACAAGAAAGGCGTCGCCGAAGGTCTTGACTTCCCTGCCGCTGTGTTTTGGGAAGAACGGCCTAACAAGTTTCCGCTGCTCCTTCAGAAGTTGGAGGGAGTACCCCTCATCCTTCTGAGAAAGGGCAGTATAGCCTACCATGTCAGTGAACATTATCGCAGCGAGTCTACGGTCGCCTTCTGGCAAAGCTTGCATCTAGGAGGGTCCGGGCCCCACGATAAAGCGATTGTGGGAGTCATATGGCATATGATGTACTTTGCAACTGACTAATGCCGTTCATTGAGCTAAGGAAAGTCTACGGGCGGCGATGAATGAGCCTAGAAATGCTAGGCCAGTGGCAGCAAGAGGCATTGTCCAGACCCATTGCAAAGTCGGGTACCATTGGACACGATAGAAGATATCGCAGCGAGTGAGAATCAGATCCTGTGGATTCCAGATAGTCCCTGGGGGAATCCCACCACACGCGGCTAGGTCATCGCCATAACCGATACCCATTGAAACATAGAATGTAAACGTGAGAACCCCTAACACAAGGCTACCCAAGAATAGAATGCCGGCCTGCCAGTCCTTGACTACACCACCTCGAACAAGACCGTAACCTACGAGGAACAATCCAAAACTTAGAACCGCAATCATCG
>MNHO01000069.1 GCA_001919285.1 archaeon 13_1_40CM_2_52_13 | reverse complement strand
CACTTGCTCCCTCTTCGCCACCTTCTCCGTCGTGTTTCGGAGGTCCCGGAGAGTCTTTCGATTTTGCTGAGGCTATCACGTCATCTATCTTTAGGATCATTCCAGCGGCTTCGGATGCGGATTTTATGACCTGCATTTTGACGCCATGAGGCTCGAGCACGCCTTTCTCCTTCAGATCTGCGGCCTTGCCCTCGAACACGTCAACGCCATACCATGTCTGTCCTTTTTCGTGGGCCGCCCGGAGCTGCACCATAATGTCGATAGGGTCTAGCCCCGCGTTTTCGGCTAGAGCGACGGGCACGGCTTCCAGTCCGCTGGCGAAAGCCAAGACGGCAAGCTGTTCTTTTCCTTCCTGCTTCTGCGCGAATCCTCTGAGCTGCTTGGCTATCTCTGCCTCTGGAGCGCCCCCTCCTCCCACGATTCGAGGATCTCGAACCACATCTCTTACGACGCACAAGGCGTCATGAATTGACCTTTCAGCTTCGTCCACTAGTCTCTCGCTTCCCCCCCGAACAAGAATTGTTACAGCCTTCGGGTTCTTCGCGCCTTCCACAAATGTCATCTTGTCGTCCCCGATCTTCCTCTCCTCCACCAGAGCCGCCTTGCCCAAGTCGCCGGCCTTAAGATCGTCAAGGTTACTGACGATCTTTGCACCGGTAGCCTTCACAAGTTTCTCAATGTCGGACTGTTTTACTCTACGAACGGCGAGGATTCCCTTCTTTGCGAGGTAGTGCTGAGCTACATCATCGATCCCTTTCTCGCACAGCAACACGTTCGCACCTGCACTCGCGACTTTTTCGACCATGTCTTTCAGCATCTTCTCCTCTTCGTCAAGGAATGATTTCATCTGCTCAGGATTCTCGATGTTTATCTTCGCATCAAACTCCGTCTTTTCAACCTCGAGCGGAGAATCGACGAGAGCAATCTTAGCCTCTTCAATCCTCTTGGGCATTCCGGGGTGGACAACTTCCTTGTCCAGCACGATGCCCTTGATCAGTACTGTATCAAGGAGCGATTCTCCAGGTTTCTTCTCCACCTTGATGTCGTCGATATCAACCCTGTATCCTTCTTCAGTCTTCTCAGCTACCTGAAGAACTGCGTTCACTGCTAGTTCCGCTATTTGTTCGTATTCGGCGAGCAGCTTGCTAGCAAGTGAGACCGTGGCTATCTTCTTCAACATGGCCTTGTCGGTTGGATCAACTTTGATCGCAATCTGGTCAAGAATCTCCAATGCTTTTTCGGATGCGATACGATAACCATCAACGATAACGGTCGGGTGTAAGTCTTGGTCGAGAAGGTCCTCGGCCCGTTTCAATAATTCTCCCGCAACGACGACGGACGTTGTTGTGCCGTCGCCCACTTCATCGTCCTGGGTCTTTGCCACTTCGACCATCATCTTGGCGGCTGGGTGTTGGACTTCCATCTCGTCGAGTATCGTCGCGCCATCGTTTGTGATAGTAACGTCCCCGAACCCGTCGACGAGCATCTTGTCCATGCCCTTGGGTCCGAGAGATGTTTTGATTGATTCCGCGATTATCTTCGCGGCGACAATGTTTGCCTTCTGGGCATCTCTCCCTCTAGATCTGGATGTTCCTTCTTTTAGAATAATTACTTGCTGGCCTGTCAGTTCTGCGGACAATCTTCCCCTTGCTCCTCTATTGCGATTCCAGCGAGACAAAACGCGCGCGATATAAATTTTGGCAACCGGAGGAACCTTGAAAACAGAGGCAATCAGTACTTCGAGGAATCCAAGAAACAATCAGCAGAATTCAGCTTCATTTCAGCCCTTTTGCCATTCGATCTTGAGGCCGCTGATGTTCCTAAGACCCGGTCCGCGTGACGTCAATCGGATCATGGTCCCGTTTGAAGGCAGTCCGATGATGAAAGCCGAAGAGCCAATCCTTTTCCAAATTCTTCCATTCAATTTCCTTGAGCCTTGTGATAGCTTGTGGAAATTTCTTCCGTAAAGTATCGAGTTGCTTCGCAATGAGTCGATTAGGTGAAGGATATGACCGTGCACCAAAAACTCGTTGCAGCAAATCCTTCGTCGATCTTTCTAGACGGATTTACTAAATGACCTTCTGAAAACGCCTTGACGACTTGATTCGTGCGTCTCAGTGGTACAAGAGCAATAGCCGTGGAATGGTTTTGTCGTGTTCGATAGAGAACTCTTTTAGAGTAATCCTACAAGTTGTGGAGAGAATCGGAGATTCTACCAATTGCGAGAGCTCATCAGAATCAATCAGCCTTTTCTCGGAAAGGAAGAAATCGACTCGGCCGTAGAAGTTCTCCGAAGCGGAGTACTTACAGATAAGAGTGGGATGGGTCCTCGGGTTCTCGAGTTTGAGAGAAGCTTTGCCAAATATGTCGGTGCAAAACATGCGATTGCTGTTGTGAATGGCACAGCGGCCCTTCACGCCGCTTTGCTTGCTGCTGAGGTCGGGCCGGGGGACGAGGTCATTGTTCCTTCTTTCACATTCGTGGGTGCAGTCAACGCCGTTGTTCTATCAGGGGCTACGCCTGTCTTTGCAGATATCGACAAGGATACCTTCTGTCTCAGAACTGATAGCATTGAGGAGGTTGTGACCCGGAAGACAAAGGCGATTATTCCGACGGATCTCTTTGGATTGCCTTCGGATCTGAAGGCTGCAACGGATCTAGCGAGGAGTAAGGGTATGATGGTGATCGAGGACGCGGCTCAGGCTCACGGCGCGCAGTACGATGGTAAACGGATTGGGTGCGTTTCCGACATGACGGTTTTCAGCTTCTACGCTGCGAAGAACCTGACAACTGGAGAGGGTGGTATGATTACGACCGATGATGATGAGCATGCTCAGGCACTTCGAATGATCCGATCGCACGGTGAGCAGCGACCGTACTGGACTGTGAGGCTCGGTCATAATTATCACATGACTGAGCTCGCTGCCGCGATCGGGCAAGCTCAGCTGAAGAAGCTGCCAGGATTCTTGGAGCGTCGGCGGAAGAACGCTGAGCTAGCTACCCAGAAGCTGGAAATGACCGGAAAGCTGATCCTGCCAAAAGAACCGGAAGGCCGTAGACACGCCTGGTACGTGTATACCGTGAGATTGCGAGGAGTCAACGCAGCCAAGCGGAACAAGATAGTTGACAAACTATGGAACAAGAATATTGAGGCGGCGGTGTATTATTCGACTCCAGTACACTCTACTCCATTCTATCGCGAATCCAATCTGGCGAGGAGGGGGAGGCTTCCTGAGACAGAGAAGGCTTCGCGCCAAGTCTTCTCCTTGCCAGTCCATCCTCGCCTTGGCGAGGAAGAGATGGACTACGTTGCAGAAACTCTACGAAAGACGATCGCTTGATTGATCTTGTCTCGTATTCCGGCGTCTGAGGTCTCGCGACCAAAGGTCATCTTCTCCATTGAGGGCGTAGGAGATGCCATTGGAGAGTTTCATAGGTTCGCTAGCCCCCGGACAGCTGACGCCCTTCTGCGGAATCTTCCCGTTGGAGGCCGGGTTGTTCGCTATGGTGAAGAAGTATACTTCCAGGTCTCGGTGAAAGCACCGAGCGAGAATCCTAAGAGTGTTGTGGATGTTGGGAGCATCGCTTACTGGCCGATGGGTGATGCTGTCTGCGTGTTCTACGGGCCGACCAAGCCGTATAGTCCCGTGAACAAGCTTGGCAGGATTACTGAAGGCTTGGATCTTTTCCGGAATGTGAAGGAAGGAACTATTGTAGCGATAAAGAAGGGTTAGGCTGCAGCGGGCTGGTAGATTCTGATCCTCGCGTTGCCTCCGACGAGGGTCACAAGTCTTCGCCTCTCCAGCTCTTCTAAAAGGTCCTTGGCAACGCTCAGTTTTACGTTGAACTGGCTTGCAAGGCTGTAGGGCGTGATAGCGCTCATCTTTCCAACTTCCCCGAGGAACTTAGGATCATTCATGTCAGGTGCTTGGAGACCTCGCGACCTTTTCTCTGCAACAGTCTTAGCCTTGCCCCCTTTCTTTGGCTGTCCACTAGACTCTTCCTTTCCCTTGTCTGGCTGGTCCTGTGTCTTCTCCATCTGAGCCATGCTTCTCTTCTTGGCGCCACCCATAATAGTCGAGAGATGCTCTCCCACCTCGGGATAAATACGTTTTCGAGTAAGAGAGGCGAAACGCTTATTCGCTATCCCGAGGACGGCAGTCCCATCTGACCTTTGTGGGCGAGTTGATTCTTTGAAGCTTGTCACCGTAAAACTTCCGGAGAAACTCATCACTGATGTGGATCAGCTGGTCAAGGCCGGCATCTACCATAGCAGGAGTGATGCGATACGTGCGGCTGTAAGGGATCTTCTTCGTCGCGAGCTATGGCATACTAGCCAGGGCTGATAACGTCTAGCTTACTGATTGTCGTGCAAATTTTTGCACGGCGTGCTCAGGATCGCTGGATCTGGTTATTGATCTGCCGATTATGAAAAAGTCCGAGCCTGCGTTTGATGCCCGAAGAACTTCACCGCCCTGGGTGCCTATTCCAGGCGAGTAGATGTGGATTCCGTTACGGAGCTTTTCCCTCACTTTCTTAACTATCTCCGGCCTGTTCCCGCCGACTACAGCGCCGTCCGCCCCCCATAGATCCGCTTTCTCAGCGAATATCACGTACTGGGGCCGCGGCTTCCCGCGAGAGTTTCGAACCACTAGTTGTCCATACACTTCTGACGCGCCGGGATTGCTCATGTAGACTAGCACAATGACGCCTCTTCCAGTCGTCTGTGCGAGAGTGAAGACGGGTTCCAGTCCACCTTTCCAGCCTGCGATGGGATTGACGATTATGCCATCGAAACCGAGCTCGAAGTAGGCCCGGCTTATGGCCAAGTTTACGTCGTCAATATCGCCCAGCTTATCATCGATTATGCAAGGTAACTCGTTCGTGTGCGAAGTTGCGATTAGCGTCCTTGTCTTCTCCATTCCCAAGTTCAGAACGGTCGGACGGCCTAGCTTGATCGCGCAGATGTATGGAGCGGTTTTTTCGATCAGTTTCTTGCCATTCCGCAATAGTTGGCTCTGAGACGAACCCTGAAGATCCAGGGCTAGAATGACTCTACTAAAATTATTTTTCGACGCCGAGAGAATATTTTCGCGAAAAGCACTGTTGCTTTCGACGTGTCTCTTCAAGAGTGCTTTGTGCCTTTTGCGAGAGTGGCTAACTCTTGCTTAAGGGTTTGGTCCGGTATTCGTTTCGGTGGAGCTTTGAATCCGTATGCTGAGACTGCGATCAGCGGACCGGTTTGTCCTTGGTCCCAAGCCAGTCTTGTCATTCGGATCACGTCTGTCACTATTGCTGCACATGCAGGCCCATCCTCTAGTGACATGCGCATGTCAAGGAAAAATTCCGTTCCACCGAAGTATTCGCCTTTGATATTGAAGTAGCTCGTTCGACGGTTTTCCATGAAATCTACAAAGTCAGAGGAACCCGCAACGATTGGGAATTGGTATGGGACGGCGGCTGCGACAGCCGAGGTCTTGATGTTTCTCTTGATCTCGTACCGCTTCTTATCTAGGGAGAGTTCTGATTCGGTTCCTCCTCCGATGTCGAGCTGGTAGGTCTCGCCGATTCGTACGCCACGGTCAACCAATAGTTCGAGGACGTTTCTGTGGAGAATTGTTGATCCAATCTGGTCCATCACGTCATCGCCGACGAGTGGAATCTTCTTCTTTCGATACTTGGACTGCCATGCGCCGTTCGAAGCTATTCGTGCTGGAGTAGCATTGATGAAAGCGGTCTTGGATTGTAGGGCGGCCTGGGCATACATCTGGCTCGCTCTTGAGGCGCCGGTCGGCGTCAAATTCACCAACACTCCTGCTTTCGACTCTGTTAGTGTCTTTGCCGTGTTGCTTGGTTTAGAGTCGCTGACGAGTATTTTCTCTCCCGCGATTGGCGAAACGCCATCGAGAGGCTGTGCCATCTGAACCTCGACTCCAAGGCTTCGTGGCTGGACGAACTTGCGCGTATTGTTTGGTTCTTGGAAGATTGCTTCGGATAGGTCCTTGCCCACTTTGCGTTTGTCTATGTCGAAAGCTGCGACGATATGGATGTCAGGAACAGCGTAGGGTCCTATCTTGGGCTGGGCTAGCCCTATCGTTTTCTTTTGTTGTCGGTAGTATTCTATTCCCTGAACTAGGCTAGAGGCACTGTTGCCTACCCCGGCGATTGCAACTCGTATCTCTCGGGACATAGATTCAGACCTGACGTTGAACGAGATCTAACGGAAGAAAAGGGTTTGGTCTACTGATTCTTCTCTAGCTTTTTGGGTTGGTGAATTCCATTGCTAATTGCGCGAGCGACGCGGTTCCGAACTTCAGAACATCTTCGTCGACCTTGAACCTCGGGCTGTGGTTGTGGTAGATGCAGCCTTTGGCTGGGTTCTTCGTTCCGAGGAAGTAGAATGTGCCCGGGGCCTCGTGGAGGAATCTGGAGAAATCCTCTCCTCCGAGTTGGAGCGCTCTGAGCTTGACTCTTGTCCCAGATAAGTTGCTCAGTATATTCTTGGCTCTTTCTGTCACCTTTTCGTCATTGACCATAACAGGATATGCGTCCTTTTCGAATTCAACCTGAGCTTTGGCGCCGAAAGCTCGGCAGACCCATCTGGCCACTTCAGTCACCTTGGCCTTGGCTCTCTTTCGCGTACTTTCATCAAGCGTTCTTATCGTTCCGTGCAGGATTGCTTGGTCCGGTATGATGTTCTCTTTGGTACCTGAGTGAATGCTTCCAACGCTGATCACGATCGGCTGGATTGGGTCGATCATCCTGCCTGAGACTCCTTGGAGCGCGATTAACAGCTGTGCGGCGACATAGATCGGGTCGATTGTGTGCTGGGGATATGCCCCGTGGCCTCCTCGCCCGATGATTCTGATCTCGAACGAATCCGGCGCGGCCATCGCGGGTCCGCCTCTGAAGGCGAGGACTCCTGATTCCAGGTCACCATCAATATGGAGGCCGAAGACAAAGTCGACTTTCGGACTCTCCATCACTCCGTCCTGAATCATGGGTTTCGCTCCTCCCCTGCCTCCGTGCTCTTCGGCTGGTTGAAAGAAAAACTTCACGATCCCAGCAAGGTCTTCCTTGTGATTGGCGAGTAGGTTGGCGGTTCCGAGGAGCATTGCAACATGAGTATCGTGACCACACGCATGCATCACTCCCTTCTCTTTCGATCTGAAGTCGATGTCAGCCATTTCTTCTATGGGAAGAGCATCCATGTCAGCCCTCAGACCGACAACCCTTCCTTTTCTCACCCCCTTGAGTATTCCGAGCACTCCCGTTCCACCAATCCCAGTCTGAACCTCTAGGCCGAAGGTTCGAAGTTTTTCAGTAACCAGCTTTGCTGTGGCTTTTTCCTTGTAAGCAAGCTCGGGTCTCCGGTGAATCTCTCTGCGGATTTCGATGATCTCGGGTTCGATCTTACGAGCTTCTTTCAGAAAGTCTATCATGGATTTGGATCACTGCCATCTTTCATTGAGTCATCTGCATTTTCGACAAAGGTGACGAGTACATGATTCTATCTGAAGAGGTCAAACTCCTCGGGTCGCAAGAGATCTTTGACTCTTCCCTGGCCTCTAGGCGCTTTGTACCCTCGAATGATGGCGACAGGTACTTTGTCGACCTTGTTCATTACAAGCTCGGCTGCAGATGCTAGCTCGTCTGCGACGGCTATTTCGGTTACTTGGAGAGTTCTTCGATACATGTCCTTGGTTCCGCGATAGTCGTGGATTGGTTTCATGCCTGAGATTCCTATTGCGAAGTTTACCTGTCCCATTCGCCACGCACGGCCGAAGGTATCTGTGATTATCACTGGGACTTCTTTTCCAGTAAGATGATAGATAGATTTTCGGATTCTGTCCGCTGAAGCGTCTGAATCACGTGGAAGGAGAGTTACTGAGTCTCGTTTTGTCCCGACGTTTGACTGGTCGACTCCGGAGTTGGCGCAGATGAAGCCATGATTCGTCTCGGTGATCAAGTGGCCTCCCTTCATTCTGATGATTTTTCTGCTCTCTCGCAAAACAACCTCGACCTGTTGGGGGTTCTTGCCAGTTTCGTTGGCTATTGTCTTGGCAAAGTCAGACGGTTTGATCTTCGAGAGATGGAGTACTCTTCCCTCCGCTTTGGACACGACTTTCTGGGAAATTACGGCGATATCACCCTGCTGAAACGCTTCTCCTTGGTCTTCGACCTTCTCCACGATCATTTTGCCCAGCTCGTCTCCTTTCTTGATCTCCGGAATTCCCTTTACAGGGAAGATGGTTAGCATACTCCTAGCTGGCTCCGGGAAAGAAAGACTCTAGCTTCTTGGCGCCGGTGAGTTCTTCATAGTCGAGTCCCACTGCGTCGAGAACTTGTTCAAATGTGGCGCGGATGTACTCCGTGTACTTCTCCACGTCTATCTCATGGATGCTGGCAAGCTGCACCGGTTTGACTCCTGAGCTACCCGTCACCTTTACGAAACTAACTAAGTCTCCGGCCTTAATCTCATTACCCTTGTCGGTAAGCTGTTGGGCGGCCTTCACGTGTTGGGGCGTCGTCTTCGTGTAGCCAGCGACCGCTTTGCCAATCATCATGTTGAACGCCAAATCCTCCATCGAGTATTTCCTGTTTCGAAGCTTGCTGTATGAATCTAGGACGAGCTCTTTGATCTTGATCCGGGCTTGGTCAAAGTCCGGGTATGTCTGGACCTGCCCCAGAATCTGGATGAGTTGGTTGAAATTCGCTTTGATGAATTCTGGAGTGTGTCTCTTCTTGCCTGTTAGTCCTTTGATATCAACGCGATTGTCTGGAAGTACGCCGAGATAGTTCTTCTTACGCTCGCTCAAAGCGACATACCGATAATTCTTATCGACCTCCAACTCCATACCAAGCTCCTTCTTGGACCAGTGTATCAGATCGTCCAGTTTTGACCTGTCCGGGGTCCCAAGAAAGAGGGAATCAGTGTCGCCATAGAACACTTCGATTCCCAGACGTTTAGCCTCCTGTATCGTGCTTGTGATGTCGAATCGTCCAACGGCAGCAGTTGACTCGGCCAGTGGTGGGCAATACAGAGAGAACCTATCGCTTCCGAATACGCCGTAGCTGGCGTTCAGAACGACCTTGAGCGCGTTCTGGACGACATGGTACCAGCTAAGCGTAGATGGGTCTAGCGATTTTTCTTTTGATCGCGGCTTGTACCATCTGATCCTAACATCTCGTAGCGATCCGACCAGCTGGCTCTCCATAGCGCGGTTTTTCCGGCAGACCCAGTGGTCCGTGCCAGGAATCTTGTTCGGCCTGTCTTCCAAGTGGTTGCAGAGGATTGTCTCGTAGCCAAGATTCCATGTCTTGATGATCGAAGGATACAGCGAGGCGAAGTCTAAGACCGCGACCTGAAAATGAACTCCAGGAGTCGGGTCAACGACCATTCCTCCCTTGTATTTCTTACCCTTTATGACGGCTGTTGTACTGGTGGAGCCTTTTGATTCTGTAATCTCTTCATACCTCGGAATGATGTAGCCTCGAAGCCGATGTTCTCGGAAGAGCATGCTCCTGATCCATCCCGAGACTCCTTGACGGGACATGTCTTCGATTGGCAGGAAGCTAATCCTTGAGAGCGCGGTGACAAGCTTCATCACCACTTCGCCGTCGAATTGGGTTAGGTTCAGAACTAGCTCCGCGTCTTGGTAGCAGTAGGCGGCCAGTTCGGAGTATGAGAGGCGGGAAATGGGCGTGGAGATCTCTAGCTTCCCGGTGTCGAGAAGTGCCTCCGATATAGCGTCGAGCGTCGATTCTCTGTATTTGCCGCTGAATGCATAGACTTGGATTGATCTGTTGAAGAAGAACTTGTAGAGGTCTAAATGAATCCCATATTTGAGCCCTGCTGATTCTCGTCCTAGCTCGATGGGAATCTTGTCGCGTGTAAAACCCAGCTTCTCGGCTCTGTGGAAGAGATATCGGAGGTCGAAATCATCGCCGTTAAACGTCAGGACAAATGGATAATCATTCAGCTCTCTGAATATCGCGGATAGCAGCTCCTCCTCGGTATCATAGAAATCCAAGAGCAGCCCCGAAGGAGCCTCAGCAGATTCGACATCAAGCCCTGGCCGTTTCAGAATCAGGGCTTTCTTCACATTATCGTTGGAGGCGAAACTTGCGCAGATTACTTTGTACTCTGCCTCTTGGGGGTCAGGGACTCTAGTGTCGATCGGCGAGTGCACCTCAATGTCAAATGCTACTCTTCTGTAAGTTGGTACTGGGAAGTCTAACAAGCGAAGCCACCGGTCGAGTAGGCTCTGATAGACTGGATCAGCCTCTTCGAAGACAGTCTGGATGTTTATCGAGCTACTGCCTGATTGAAGCGGGACGAGATTACCGCGCTTAATGGAGTAGGACATTCCAGGCTCTAGTCTGCGGTCGTAGATGTAGTTCTCAGTGTATCGGATATCTGCTTCCCAAGCTTTGATGATGTCACGGATGCAACCGGCGGGGCGTCCGCCAATCGAGAGAGGGTCCCTCGCGTAGATCACAGTAACCGGAATCTCTTGGCCTTTCAGCGCGTCGAATCTACTGGATCTCTCGAACTTGACAAAGCCAGGGTGTCTTACGAGACTCTGGTTCTTCCCCAGAGTTTCTGGCAACTCCTTGGAGAGGCAGTACGGGGTATGGCCTGTGTTGTCGTACCAGAAGTGTATCTTCTGGGATTTTGGCTCGTAAAGTTTCAGATAGACAGCGCGTCGTTCCCCATCGTAGCTAGCTCCTACGAAATATGACTCGGCCAATTCCTGCGGGATGCTTGGTCTGAAGTTCAGCTGTGCTTTCGGGTCCTGCCTCGGTCGAGGAGGAGGCGCAGGCTCAGGTTTTGCCATGTACTGGTCGAGACTGGACATTAACGCGGACTTGATTATCCGAAGCATGAAAGTTAAACCTTAGTTGCTCCAATCTTGGTCTTGAAAATGCCCTGCTATCTAGACTGTTGCTGTAGGTGTTGACCACAACTGACTCCTAGCACCGCCTTGCCGGCAAGCGCTTACGAACAACGACCTAATCTTCGTCCGGTGAACCTGGCAAGGGACAAAGTCGGCTCCACGAACGACCGGCAGAAATCCAAGCGTGTCGAAAGACTACCTGCCAGTGATTCTGATCACTCAAGCCATTTCAGACTTGCATACCGAGCGTTATTGCTTGTTACCGCAGGTGCTAGTGAGCGAGATGCAGTTCAGCGGGCCGCAGCCTCGGACCCTCGTCTGACGAGTGTCAAGCGAGAAGCCTTAGCTCTGGTATTAGGAACGGTAAGCGAACAGGACGTTATCGACATTCTCGTCCGGAATGGGCATCCCGATGAAAAGATGGGGATGACCACTCGCTGCCTGTTTCGGCTGACGACTTACGCAATGCTACGACTTGGCGCAAAAGGGCAGACGAGACGAATTGAGCACGGTCTCAGAGCGATTGCTCCGATTGAGCTTCTTCCTAAGCTCGAATTCTTCCTGGGAACCTTGCCTGCCTTCGATACGACTCAGATGCTCTACGGCTTGAGAGACTCTGAGAGAGTCGCTCTTCAGACACATCATCCAGTCTGGTGGGTCAACTACTGCTTCCGCGTCTTCGGCCGCGCTGAGGCTGTGGAGTTGTTATCGTCGAGGACCCGACCTAGATACCTTCGCGTTAATTCTCTTAAAAACCGGGGAAAAACAACGCTGCCTAAGGAGCTCGGGGTTCTGGCTGAGAGACTAACCAAGGTCCCCTCTACGCCTGGAGTATACACAGTCGTAGGCTCTCTCTCCGACTTCGCAGGATTTTTTTCATCAGGGTCTTTCCAAATGCAAGACCTCGCCTCCTTCCTTGCGGTCAAGTCTGGAGCTCCTGTGCCTGGAGAAAAGGTCCTAGACTTGTGTGCAGCTCCGGGCGCGAAGACCGCAGCAATCGCACAGTTGATGAGGAACAGGGGCAGTATTGTTTCAGTCGATTACTCAAGTAGAAGAATGAAAGGTTGGAGACGAGAAGTCCAGAGACTTGGAGTAAAGATAGCGGAACCGATGATCAGTGATGTTTCATGCCTTGGGCTTCGTGACAGCTTCGACCTCGTCGTCATTGACCCTCCATGCACAGGTACCGGAGTCTTTGATCGGAATCCGAGAATGAAATGGCACCTCTCTCCCCAGTCAGTAGCTCGCTATTCGATTCTTCAGCACCACTTCCTCGAGTCAGCGGCGTCGCTCGTTGGTGAGCGGGGAAGGATCCTATATTGCACGTGCACCTTGACGGTTGAAGAGAACGAAAATGTCATATCAGCATTTCTGAAGTCTCATCCAGAATTTGAGACTCGACCTATCCTCGAACAATATGGGTCACCGGGTCTGTTGGGCCTCGCTGATTGTCGTAGGTTTTATCCCCACCGCGATCGGACCGCGGGCTACTTCATTGCGGGGATGCAGCGCACAAATTGAGACTCGACCTAGTCTGCTGGTTTTGTGGGGATAGGTGGCAGTCGGGGCTTCTCGGGGCCCTCGTACATGATCAGATTCTTCGCTTCAAGTGTCTCCTGCAACTTGTTGACTGCGATGTGAACCTGAATCTCTTTCTTAGCTCCAGTACAGACTAGTTTGCCGCTGGCAAAGATCAGAATTACGACTTTTGGTTCGTCCATGCGGTAGATGAGTCCCGGAAACTGCTCAGGCTCGTACATCGTTTTCTTCAAACTGTAAACGACCTTCTCCAAGTCGATGGTGCCTCCAAGACCCGCGGAAGC
>MNHO01000049.1 GCA_001919285.1 archaeon 13_1_40CM_2_52_13 | reverse complement strand
GCTGGCGTTATTCAGGAGTTCCGCAAAAACCGTGGAAAGGTAGGCGGCAACTTCGAGGGCGCACCCTTACTACTCATCAATCACACCGGCGCCCGGACCCGCAAGATCCGGATCAACCCGGTAATGTATTTGAAGGACGGCAACCGCTACCTGGTCTTCGCCTCGAAGGGCGGAGCCGACACCCATCCCGACTGGTACCACAACCTCAAGGCTCACCCCGACGTGAAGATCGAGGTCGGGAATGAGACGATCGACGTACTCGCCGAGGAGATCACGGGCGCTGAACGCGACCGACTCTACAAGAAACAAGCCTCACTCTACCCACAATTCGCACAGTACCAACAGAAGACCAAAAGGATCATCCCTGTAATCGCATTCACACCGAAGACGAAACGATAGCACCCAGAACTCGATAATCCTCCGAGGCTGCTTCCTCGATGGCGTAGTTTACAAGGACAAGGTATGACCACCACGAGCAAGAAACGAGACAAGAGGATTCGTGTCGGCATCATCGGCGCCAATCCGGACCGCGGATGGGCGGCTGAGGCACACATCCCTGCATTGAAGTCGCTCTCGGATGACTTCGAGATCACGGCGCTCTCCACCAGCCAACGCGAATCTGCCGACGCCGCCAGCAAGCTCTTTGGTGTGCCTCTCGCGTTCGACAATCACCAAGACCTCGTGAACAGCGCCGATGTGGACGTCGTCGCCATCACCGTGAAAGTGCCATATCACCTCGAACTAGCGACGGCAGCGCTCGACGCGGGCAAGGCCGTCTATTGCGAATGGCCGCTCGGCAACGGCTTGAAAGAGGCGGAGACCCTGGCCGCGCTGGCGAAGAAGAAAGGTGCTCTCGCTGTGGCGGGGCTGCAAGCCCGCTCTGCGCCGTCGGTAGCCTACGTACGTGACCTGATCAGACAAGGGTACGTCGGTGAGGTGCTCTCCACTACGTTGATCGGTTCGGGAATGGGCTGGGGACCAACGGTGGAGCCTTACAACGCTTACCTCAACGACAAGAAAAACGGCGCGACGATGCTCTCGATCGCGCTCGGCCACGCGACGGACGCGCTGTGTCACTGCCTCGGCGAAGTGCAACAGCTCTCGGCTACCATGACCGTGCGCCGAAAGTCCTTCACGATCGCTCAGACGGGCGAAAGCAAGCCTATGACCGCGGAGGATCAGGTGTTGGTCAGCGGACTGCTCGAGGGCGGGGCAGCGCTCTCGATTCACTATCGCGGCGGCGTTTCGCGGGGCACGAACCTGCTCTGGGAGATCAACGGCACCGAGGGCGATCTGCAGCTCACCGCAACCGGCGGCCAAGCCCAGATCTTCGAGATGACCGTACACGGCGGTAAGGGCGCGGAGTCCTCGCTCGAGGTCCTGCCCGTGCCAAAGAAGTATCTGTGGTCGCCGCCGCAGGGCCCTTCCACCAACGTCGCCCAAGCGTACGCGCGCTTCGCCGGCGATTACCGAGAGGGAACGCATTTGTGCCCTACGTTCGACGACGCGGTCACGCGCCATCGCATGCTGAACGCGATCGAGATGGCCGCGGCAACCGGTCAGCGTCAAACGCTCGGTTGATCCGACGAGTTCGTATGAAAATACTGTAGTCAGCTAGGATCTGGAAACGACAGCATGGCAAGTCCCAGTTTCCGACTATGTTACTGCATCGGGAATGGAGAAGCGGACGTCCTCAAACAATTCCAACACGCGAAAACATGGGTCATAGTAATTCGCGCTACTCACACCGGTCAAACGGTACCTTATACCCAGCCGGCTAGAATCGCCGTTCTTTTCTTCTAGAAAAGGTGATGAGAGAGGACCTCTGCAGGACCTCCCGGATCAGAGGGTATGACCTTGTCAGCTAGCGTCCTGATTCTCCTCTCAACCTTCGAGGCCGACTTGGGCTCGGTGTTGATGAATACTGAGGGTCCGGTATCGAGAGAATACCAGACCGGGACCCCTTCCTCCTCACGGAGCCTCCGAACCTCGTCCATGATCCTGATCGACAACGGGCTGACGAGGATCGTCTCCAGTCTGCCCGTCATTGTGATAGCATGCAAGTTCAATGTATCCACTTCGGCTAGTCTGCAGATCTCCGAGACATTCCTTCTTCCTATAGCACCCCTCATTCTCCGAATGACTCCCTCCAGATAAGCCAGCCTTGCCTTGAAGAACGGAGACGTCAAAACGTCCGCGTGGGCCCTGTCTGTCTTCATCGTAGATGGAATAGGGACAATCAGCGTCCTCATCTTGATGGAACTCGCAGATGCAAGTTGCTCCGCAAAAGAGCGTCCCTTCCGGTTTGCATACCATATCGAGAATCCGCCCACGAGACTCCTCGCAGCGGACCCGGCTCCAAGCCTAACGACCTCAGACAATTCCCGAGGCTCAAGGCTGAGCCCTAGAGCCTTTGACGTTGCAAGGCCCAGCGCCGCAAAGCCAGATGCGGAGAAGCCCAGACCCTTCCCTTTGACATTCGCATTCCTCGACTCGACTCGAACCCGAGTCTTCTGGCCTGCGAGTTCTCTTAGCTTATCGATAACAACACGGGCCCTCAACTCTTCGCCTGTCGTCGGAACAGTTCCATTGATCAGTATTCTGTCTCTCTGGAGGCTATTCCCCGTCTCCACCGTGGTAACAGTGTCCAGCGACTTCATGCAGACAGAGATACTGTCATGGTAAGGTATTCTCAGCTTCACGTTCTTCAAGCCGTGATACTTGACTAGTCCCTGTATCGCGTATGCGCGCGCTGAAACCTTCAACTCCGACTATCCTATAACGCCAGTCGCTCGCGCAACCTTCTCCGCGGCTCCCTCAGTAACCCCCGTCTCGCCGAGGATCGTATACCTCTCGGGTCTCAGACTATGAGCCATCGTCAACGCCTTGACTATCTGTTCCGGTGAAACCTTCAACTCCTTAGCAGTGGACGGCGCGCCTATTTCCTGGAGGAACTCTCTGATGGATTCCCAGTTGGACCCGTGAAGATAAGCGCACATTATCGCTCCCACCCCGGTCCTCCCGCCATGCAGACTCGTCTCACCAGCCACAATATCCAGCGCGTGGCTAAACAGGTGCTCGGCACCACTACATGGCCTAGAGCTACCGGCAATACTCATTGCGACACCACAGCTGATCAATGCCTCGACCACCGTGCGAACACCTTCCTTGCTCCGCTCAACGATCTCTTTCGAATTCCTCGTAACCAGTTCTGCGCTCATCAACGCCAGTTCCGCCGCATAATCACCATAGTACTCGTTCTTCAGCTTGTGAGCAAGCTGCCAGTCCTTCACCGCGCTAAACTTCGCCACAATATCGCCACAGCCCGCCGCCAGGAGATCATAAGGCGAATCCCCAATCACGCCAATATCGCCTATGATAGCTATCGGGGCCTGCGCCCGAATCGAATAGGGCTTCGGACCACCCTTGATAGAAGCATACGGGCTAGCGATACCATCGTGGCTCGCGGCGGTTGGAATACTCATGAACGGAATAGAGGCTTTCGCGGAGGCTAGCTTGCCCAGATCGATATCCTTCCCCCCGCCGACCGCAAGGACGATAGACGGCTTGGTCTTCCTGATCATCTCAACAATCTGGTTGAGCGAGGCCTCCGTCGATTCTTTGACTATGATATGGTCGACTCGAAGTCCAGCTTTCGCCGCCGACTTGGCGACGCCAACCCCTGCGAGAGGATACGTCACAGGTCCCGAGACCACCAGGGCGGTGCCGTGAAACCCTTGCTTAGTGCAGATCTCGCCTACTCTGTCGAGAATGTTGACGCCGACGATGACCTCTCTTGGAAGCTGCATGTAATGGATCGATTCATCAGATTCCAGTCTTCGATCACACCACAAAAAGAACTACGACGGCAAGCAAGAACGAAGCAGCCTCAAGCCAAGAGAAAGATCTCCCGATCTGCCTCGCTATCCGACCTATGAAGCCGGTTATTGATTGGAAGGTCTCAGAGCCCAACACTTGAAGCTGCAAAGAGAATTTGGAAAAACCAGCCGATGACTCTTCCAGATTAGTCATAGCCTTCTGGACTGTCTTAGTGATCTGTGCCACAAAAGTGGCGGTGGGCAAGGCCGCTCCCACCGGATAGTATCCTAGAGGCGACCTCACAAGACCGGTGACCAGGTGAGTGTCAGTCGTCATGATCTCAGCGTCGCTAACTCCCGTTTCTCTGATCGATTGAAGGATCTGGTCTCGAAGACCTTGCTGCATATTGTTTCCATCTATCGTGATGTAAGATGCGGTGTCACTCTCGGTCTTCACTACCATCGCGGACAATCCTCCCGGGCCGATCCCGTCCTTGAGCGTGTAAGAATCCAACGCGTCGTATGCAGATCCTACGCTGAAAGGTCCCTGTGACAACGCCTTCAACCTGCCAAGCACTCTGATCGCCGCCGCGACGATGCGGTCAGCCTGGAGAGGTGTTATAGAAGTTTGACCCACGATACTATTATGAGCGTCGACAATGAGCACCTCGAACCCGAGCCTCGACGCCTCCCTCTCGATGTCGGTAGACACCGAGGTCGGCAGGTCCTCCATCTCCGTAGGAGCCAGTGTAATCGTAAGCAGCACGATATTCCCAAAGACTTGGCCCGAAACGATAGCCTCTTCCTCTTTTTCTCGAATCATCGAGGAGGCTTTACGGATCCGGTGGTCTGAGGGATAGTTCTCCCTCGCCGCTGAGAGAAGTCTATCGATATCCCGATGGGAGACGATGTTCAGCTTATGGTTCGAGATCCCATGTGGGACCTGGACGACACCATGTTGCGATTCTTCCAGTGACTGTTTCAGCTCGGAGGGGAGACCCCCGCTTCCCATGTCCCGGTACGGCCCAGGATGAAAGTTGGACACGACAAACGACGCTGTCGGCCTCGAGCCCTCTCCAGAGAGGCTCAGAATCTTCGTCTCAATCGACCCTTCGGCTGAGAGAGTCAGGAGTCTCTCCTCGAGAGCGGTCGGGGTCTTACGCAACCAGTGATGAAGGAACGATCTGAATAGCCCCATAGGAGAAGAACCGATCTCTGATCTTCCGGACACCTCCACTCGATGGATGATAAGAGAGACTCCTAAGGCCGACACGATTGAGCTGGTGACTACCAAGACCAGGACCTTTGGAAGCAGCGTTTGGAGAGGGGTAACTGGTGAGACAAAGTAGCCCAGGGCAAGAAACGACGCCGTAATCAGAATCGGCGTTGTAAGAGCGGCTGAGAGTTTCCTCCAAGCAGCAAGAGAAGACATTGCGTCGGTCGACAGGAATCGGATGGGGAGGGAGACGGCCAGGCCGACCAGAAACCCATACTCCCAGAGAGTCTTCTGCCCGATGAGTAGGCCTACCCAGGAAGATAGGGGAAGTAGCACTGCAACTGGGAATAGTGAAACGATCTCTAGTCCCATCAACCGCCTGAAATCTAGGATCTTCTCTTTGTGAAGAATCAGAGTTGCGTTCAGAAATTCGCCGAGAACCGCTGGCCATACCAGTATTGCTCCCACGAACACCAGTGTCTGGGCTGGACTCTCGTTTGAGGGTAGTAGTGAGATTGATGCCGATAGAAGCGCGATTCCTGCAAAGATTGCGATGACTCTGCGGGTAGAAGGGAAGCCCACGCGTCTGATGAAGTTGAAGGCGTCGACTGTCCCTAACACGCCGCCTTTGCGACCTCGCGGCATTTGCTAGGCACGTTTCAGGGCTGCTAATATCTGCTTGACCCGTCCAGGTCCTTCCTGCTCCAAGACAGTTCCTGTGACGATAGCTGAGGCCCCTGCCTTGGCCAGTCGTTCTGCCTGGCTCGGGGTTCTAATTCCTCCCCCGACGATAAGTGGGACGTTGATTCTTTCGCTGACTCTGCTCACCATTCGAGGCTCGACCATGTGCTCCGCTCCGCTTCCTGCTTCCAAATACACGAACCTCATCCCCAGATACTGCGCCGCAAGAGCATAGTCTGTCGCCAGATCGACCTCTGAGAACGGTATGTGTTTCGCCCTTCCAACCGCGCTTACCGCTGTTTCAGACTGGCCGACGACCATGTAGCCTACCGGGATAGGCTCCAGGTTGAACCGTCTGACGACGGAGGCGCCTATCACTTGTGACTCAATCAGGTATCGCGTGCTTGACGAGTTTAGGAGGGACATGAAGAATATCGCATGTGCGAATCTGCTGATTCCCACCGGTCCGTTGGGAAACAGGATTGTGGGTAGCGAACATGAATCGCGAATTGTCTTCACAGTCCTATCGAGCTGGGCAGAAGACCTCAAGGTCGATCCTCCAATCATTATTGCGGTTGTGCCGTGATCCTCGAGATCAGTTACGATCCCTGGTAGGGTGTTAGCGAATTTTTCGGGATCGATGAGCGCAAGATGTATGCATCCCTTCTCCCTTATCCCATCGATTAGTGCGGATTCTACTGGCCCGGTCATGAGTGAGCTTGCCTAGCTGCTCATTAGTTGGTGAGCGACTTTCATCGCGAGAATAGGGTGTCGGAGCATGAGACCCACTGCTTTCGATGGACTGAATCCATGCGCCATATCGACCAGATCCTGACCATCGAGAAAGTCCGTTATTATGTTGAGTTCGTCATCCGAGAAGCGTTCGAACGATTCGAGTGCTCTGAGACTGTTCGAGATCTTTTCCCCCCATAGCTCGTCGAATCTAGTCTTGTATTCTGAGAGTCGCTCTGCCCCCACGTCTCCTTCTCTCGCGGCCTTCCCGGCAACCTCGCCAGCTATCTTTCCAGCTACCATGCTGGTGTGAATGCCCGCACCAGTCAGGGGAATCACCTGTCCAGCAGCATCACCGCAGAGCATCATGTTTCCAGTCACGTAGTCCTCGACTTCGCCTCCTACTGGCACGGGGGCGGCCTGTGACCGCTCGATTCTTGCATCGGCGAACATGCCTGGATGTTCTTGAATGAACTTGTCGAGGAGCGATTTTGCCCCGGACCCTTTCAGCCCAATTCCCACGTTCGCCGTGCCCTTTCCCTTCGGGAAGATCCAGATGTAGCCGGCAGGTGCCTTCTTGTGACCTATGAAGATCTCAAGCGTAGCCTCATCCTCGAGTTGGCATTTTATCATGTCATACTGAAACGCGGCTATGACAGGATAGTTTCGTCTGGGGAAAAACTGACGCGCAAGAATCGATCCAGTACCGTCACATCCCACGACAACTTTCGCCCTCAGGAAAAATGTTTGTGCGTCCCTTCTTCCTTCAACTCGGACGAGTCCGTCATCTCTCGATACGCTCTCGACTCTAGCTCCATAAACCACTTCGGCACCAGCCGCGCCCGCTCTCTCTGATAGACTTGTCAGGAACGCAGGCTTGTCCAGAATGTAACCGTCACCTCCAACGCGAACCCTCTTCTTCTCGTCCGGCGGATAGAGATAGGCCCCGGTGATTCTGTGAGCTGCAAACTCGCGTTGGGGTGAAACCTCAGCATCGTCAAGGGCCTCTGAGAGCACCCCCTCAGCGCATGGCTTTCGCCCTGCGGCGGTCTCCCGTTCTAGGAGAACGGTGTGGGCGCCCTGCTTTGCCGCGGTCCATGCAGCCATAACCCCAGCGGGTCCGGCTCCAATGACTGCTACATCGTAAGTGTCCATGTGACCACACTATTTTGGTTGAGGGGATTCTGGAGGATCTTGTCCGTTTGTTGTGACTGCAAAAGAGTAGGCTCGGGACATAGGGCTCGTCTTGATTGTGTCCGCATCATAAACGTCCTGCCGTGAAAAGGCGGCTGGTGGGGTCGGATTTCGCCTTTCTATCTCCTTGTCTATCCTGTATAGGAACCAGAGAGAGTATACTGAGAGGCTGAACACGAGTATTACGACTTTTGTCACGAAGACCAGGTTGAGAGGCTTTGGTAACGAGGGCCACCTGCTGGCGATCACATCAGGACTGCATGGCGATGGGCTGCAACTCTGGGTCAGGACTTCTAGTGCTGACCAGATCATGAAGTTGTAGAAGATTTCGTAGAAGGCTCCAAAGGCTACGAGGGCAGTTACGATGAAAAGAAACCGTCGAGTCCGCTCCGAAAAATTGAGGAAATGTATCCTCTGTGCCTCTAGTCCGGCTGACCAGTAGAGGAATGCTGCATAGATGAACCAAGTAATTGGTTTACCGTAGAACCAAGGCGATAGCGAAGGAGGAGGAAACTCCGCGTCCACAAACTGTGCTCCGATATTAGCCGGAGGGTTCCCGATAGATAGAATCCCGTAGTAGCCAATGAAGGCTAGAGCAACGATGCCTGCGCTCCATGAGAGAATAGACCAAGGTCGTCTTTGGATGAGATCGCGGACCTCAACGGTGCTAATCCAGCTTGGCTTTTGTACCTTCAAAGTAACTCAGAATCACGATCAGAATTGGCTATCGCTCGGGCAGCTTTCATAAGCCTTCGCCCCACAACAGCCCCATCGATTCGAGAGGTTTTCAGGTTATCCGATCGATGAGACAATACGCTTCGTAGTCGCGCCGAGAATCATCTACGGCGATGAATCCTTCGTAACCATAGAAGAAAAAGGGGACTGAGGGAGGAGAAAAATCCCTCGTCAGGTTCTACTGTATGACTTCGCCGGATGCGAAGCGGTTTGAGACCCGAGTTATCTTGACCTTAACATGGTCCCCGGGCTTGGTGTTCGGCACAAAGACGACAAGACCTTCGACGCGGGCTATACCTTCTCCGCGTCTGCTGATCTCCTTGATGTCGACGTCGTATTCCTTGCCTTCCTCGACTGGCTTAGGACCGAATCTGTTCGCACCGCCACCATAACCTCTCCTTTCATAACCCATAGGCATGTTCCACCTCCGCTTTTCGTCTGTTCTCGTTTCGGTTGCTACGGGAGAAAGCAGCGGTCGTTACGGTAACGGACAGCATACGTTCCTCGGCGAGCTAACCTTCAACAAGAATCAATCAACTTTTCCGATATAAAGTTGCCTTACGACCTCCAGACGATGGGTCGGGACACACGATAGGCAACTAGCTTGAATAGCACAGCGATGGCGCGTTTTTCCGAAATGTCACGACCGTTGGAAATTATCCCGCTGAATCAACTTCCGCTTCTGAAAGAGGGAGACGATCTTGCCGGAATAATAGTGTCGAGAGCAAAGAAACTAGGCGTTGGAATCAGGAATCGCGATCTGGTAGTAATGGGACAAAAGGCAGTGTCCAAAGTCGAGGGGAGAATCATCGATATCGGTGACGTGAGCCCCTCTAAGAGAGCGGCGAAGATCGCGAAGAAAACAGGAAAGACCCCCGGGTTCGTCGAGATTGTCTTGAGAGAATCCTCGAAAGTGCTCAGAGCCGACAAGGACGCGTTTATCGTAAGGACGAAGGGAGGAGCGACTTGTCTAAACGCTGGCGTGGACAAATCCAACGTAATGGGTGACACCACATATGCTCTACTACCGCAAAATCCGGATGCATCTGCTAGAAGGCTGAGGAAGAGAATTCGGCAGATTACAGGGATGCAGGTAGCAGTCGTCATTTGTGACACACGGAGCCGTCCGTTCCGGAAGGGTCAGGTTGAAGAGAGCATCGGAGTTGCGGGACTCAATCCTTTGATTGACTATCGGGGTCAGAAGGACCTATTCGGTTACACGCTCCGATTCAAGAACGTCGCCCTCGCCGACGAACTCGCTTCCGCCGCAGAGCTTGTCATGGGACAGGGTAGAGAGAGGACTCCAGTCGCGATCATAAGGGGCCTCTCGAGAGTTCGATTCCAGAATCATTCAGCAAGTAAGGCCCTTGTAGTTAATTCTGAAGAAGACTTGTTCCGTGGAACTCTATAGTTTACGACGACGACTCAACTCAGCTACAGAGATTGAAAGGGTAATATGAAACCCACTCGGTTGCCCTCGCAACTTCACGCTGAGTGAGAAGCACCTTGAGTTCTCTGCTAGACCCCTACATTCCACTTCTCGAATATCTGGGAGTCTGGGTTGTAATCGTCGGCATCGGCCTACTTGTGAAAGCCGACAAACACGGAGTTATCGTCAAGCCCTACTATCTCATGCTGAGAACCAGCGTCTTCAACAGCTGGATGCAAAAGCTGGGATCCAAGTTCCGAAGGGCCTGGCTGACCTACTTCGACATTGGAGCAGCAATGGGTCTCGGGCTGCTGGGATTCATAGTCTTCAGCCTCGTCGCGAACGCTGTAAACCTGTTCAACCGTTCCTCCCAAGCAGGTCCTACGCTCTTAATTATCCCAGTTCCGGGCGTGACCATAAGCTGGGAAATTTTTCCCTACATTCTCATCTCCATCGCGGCGCTGCTCATCCCTCACGAAGCCGCCCATGGCATAGCGAGCGTCTTGGACAAAGTTCCAATCAAGTCTTCCGGAGTATTCCTTGCAATATTTCTCCCCGGAGGATTCGTGGAGATTGACGAAGAGGATCTTTCAAAGAGAAAAGCGCGGACCAAACTTCGGGTCTTTGCCGGTGGATCGTTCACAAACGTCGTTGGCTGGTTCCTAGTAGTTCTGTTGCTCACAAATTTTGCCTTGACAATTAGTCCGCTATACGAGTCAAATTCATCGGGGGTACTCATCACGGGCTTGGTGAATGGAGGTGCTGCTCAAACCAATAACATTCCTCAGTGGTCGGTGCTTACGCACGTGAATGCCACCGCGGTTCCATCGACGAACGCACTCAGGAGTTATCTTGCCCCCCTTGCGCCCCGCCACCATCTCGTGCTCACGATCAACAATGGGAACAACTACACCATCATTACCCAGCCTGCCCCTGAGAACGCGAGTAGGGCGACAGTTGGGATCTTCACCTTCAACTACTACTCTCCCCGCGCATCGTTTCTACCGGTCGCATTCCCGTTCCAGCTTTTCAACACCTTATCGTGGATGTCGCTGATACTCTTGGGAGTGGCGTTGGTCAACATGCTGCCGATGTTTCCATTTGATGGCGACAGGTACTTCGACACAATACTCACGAGTCTAGGTCTGAAGAACACCAAGAATGTTAGGACTGTTGCAAGCATCGCCTCGTTGTTACTGCTCGGCTCTAACCTAATTCTCTCCTTTGTTCTGTATGGGACGATATTTCCCAAATAGAGATGAGTGCTTGCAGGGGCTGACTTGCAGTACTTGTCACCGGCACACCTCTTACTACAGACGTGAAAACGAAGGCGTAAACCTCTGCAAAGGCTGTTTCAAAGACTCCGTTGAGAGAAAGGTTCGAAGGACGATCAGTCGCTGGAAGATGTTCTCTCCCGCGGATCACATTGCTGTCGCAGTGTCTGGGGGTAAAGACAGCCTTACGATGTTGATGATTCTCAAAAAATTATCGGCCAAGTTCAAGCAGACTAGGATTACTGCCGTCACCGTCGATGAGGGAATCGCTGGTTACAGGGAGGAGGCTGTAGATCTAGCAAAGGCATACTGTGACAAGCTCGACGTCGAGCACGAGATCGTTTCTTTCAAAGAATTGTATGGCGATGGTCTGGACGATTTTCTCAGAGGAAGGCCAGAACGAATGACTGCGTGTTCTTACTGCGGCGTCTTCAGAAGAAAGGCGATCAACATTGGAGCCAAAAGGGTCGGAGCGACAAAGATCGCCACGGCTCACAACTTGGACGACGTCGTGCAGACCTACTTATTGAACCTGTTTCAAGGCGATGTCGAGAGATTCGCACGGTTCAATCCTGTCCTCCGCGATCCTAGAGGCGGATTCTTACCACGGGTCAAGCCGCTCTGCGAGGTGCCAGAGAAAGAAGTAGCGCTATATGGGTACGCGGAAGGCCTAACCTTCCAGTCGGCGTCTTGCCCTTACATGACTGAAGCTTTGAGGAATGAACTGAGAACGATGCTCAATAGGCTTGAACTCGCACATCCGGGAGTACTGTTCTCGTCGTACCGTGCTATGACCAAGCTCCGAGCTCTCGCAGAGCCAGGCGTTCCCGACTCAGTGCTAAGATCGTGCCGATCCTGCGGCGAACCTACTACGTTGGAGATTTGTGAGGCTTGCAAAATGGTTGGCGTTTCAATGGACAAACTCGAGGTCACCGCATAAGGGATGATGTCGACCACCGCCTTCAAATGCTTGAAAGGAGTGAGAACTTGATCAATTCTTCAAAGGTCATAAGAAGAGAAACGGTCGCAACCACCACGCTCGAAGATGCTTGGAAGGCTTGGACCACCGTTGAAGGGGTAACCAGCTTCTTCGTACCGAAGGCCAACATCGAATCGGTGGTTGGAGGTCACTACGAACTCTTCTTGAGTCTGAAAGCGCCTAAAGGGTTCCAGGGGACTGAAGGGTGCAAGGTCTTGGCTGTCGAACCTCTAAAGCATCTCGCGTTTGAATTCATCGCGCCTCCCCAGTTTCCAAATGTGCGAAGGTTGCGCTCAAGAGTCGATGTGATGTTCGACCAGGTTGCAAAAGGAGGAGTTGTGAAATTGGACCTAGTTCACTCGGGGTTCCTAGAAGGTGAAGAGTGGGACGAATTTTTTGACTTCTCCATCTGGAACTGGGACCTTGTGCTGGGACGTTTCCAAAACAGATTCTCCGTCGGACCTATCGACTGGAACAATCCGTACGTACCCTACGGAATTCGCGCTCGTCCCGATCGAAAGCTGCGAGACCACATCTCTGCATAGGTTCAACCCACTGCGACTGGCGGTCGCACACTCGACGCTACCTTTATAGCAACAGAACTAGGGTCTCCGCGATCGGCGCGATTTATGAGCGAAGAAGGCTTCATGCCTGGAGCCACGACCGTGGGGCTCGTCTGTAAAGATGGCGCTATTCTAGCGTCTGAACGGAGATATTCATACGGAACCTTCGTGATGAGCAAGGTAGCCAAGAAAGTCTTCAAGATTACAGATAACATAGGAGTAGGCTGCGCTGGAATAATTGGCGACATGCAAGTTCTTGCCCGAGAGGCGAACGCTTACATGAGCATATACCGATATGAACGGGGAAGACCAGGCACGGTCAAGAACACTGCGAAACTTTTCGCGTCAATCCTCTCTAGCAGACGTCTCTTTCCTTACCTTGCGCAGACGATAATTGCAGGTATAGATGACGGTGTTCCTGAACTCTTCGTGTTGGACCCTATTGGGTCGGTTCTCGGAGACAAGTTTGCTGCTGTCGGGACTGGCGCAGAGATTGCCATGGGAGTTCTTGAATCAGAATACAGAGACGGCCTATCTGTGGAGGAAGGTAGACCTCTGATTCTCAGGGCGATAAAGTCCGCTGTAGCACGCGACATCTCAAGCGGCGATGGGGTCGACCTCTTGATAATTACACATAACGGGATTAAGGAAGAGTCCCAAAAGTTCGCCTAATCACGAGACTCGCAGGCAAATTCTGTTATAGGGTCATTCGCCCGAGTGGGCTCTAGGCTGAGCTCGTATGTTGAGTAAGAGAGACCTCGCTTCGATTCAGAAGCAGCTCGTTCATTATGACGACGCCCGCGAAGCAGTACTGAGCCTGTCGAGGACTGCGACGAGGCTCGCGGGGTCGTCGATTCTGGAGATTCATCGAGGAGACATTGACTCCGCGTCAAATACACTCCGGAAGGTTGAACAGATCTTGAGCAAGATAGAGATCCTCGCAAACGACTTCTCTGAGTTCAAGACCTCGTCAGGGGTGGTCGTCGCATTCCAGGAATATGTGGAAGCTATGACCCTTCGATCCTTCGCGCAGCGCGAGCGGATTCCTACAATTTCTGAATTGAAGACGGATAATCGGAGCTATGTACTGGGATTGCTCGATGCCGTGGGCGAGTTTCGGAGAATGGCCCTGAATTGCCTTCGCAGGGGCGAAGTGAGAGGGGCGGAAAAGCTTCTAGGAGCCATGGAGGGCATTTACGACGATCTTCAGACTCTCGAACACACATCGATCATTCCTACGTTCAGGGTCAAGATGGATGCTGACCGGCGCATCATTGAATCCACTCGAGGCGATGTGGTCACCGAGGTAAGACGCTTCGCTCTGGAACAATCGCTGGACAGATTGGAGAAGAGGCTAAGTGCCTCTTCGAAGAATTGACATCGGGAAAACTATTCCAGTTCGTAGACACTGATCACGCTGCATCACTACAGCGAGACCTGTCTAAACGAATTAAGAGCATCGACGAGCCTAACTTCGAGCCTCGATTCTTGTGCGGGATGGACGCAGCCTATGAGGGCGACACTGCGTTTGTCGCTGCTTCCGTCTGGGACGTCATGAACAGGGAGATTATTGAGACAGCGACCTTCGTCGATAGTGTGTCGACGAAATATGTTCCTGGTTTTCTTGGGTTCCGAGAAGGACCTCTTCTCGTTAGGATCGTGGAGAAGATCCGACAGAAACCCGATGTGTTCCTCGTTGATGGACAAGGAGTCGCGCATCCCCGAAAATTCGGTTTGGCGTGTCATGTTGGATTGGCATTGGACACGCCTACGATCGGAGTAGCGAAGTCCCGCTTGTATGGAAAGGCAGAGGATAGCAAGATATTAAACACAGAGGGTGAGGTGATCGGGACAATCCTAACGGCGCCGAATCGAAAATTCTACGTGAGCGTCGGCCACAGAATCTCTCTTGAGACCGCGTCCAATCTGGTTGAAAAGTCGATCGTGAATGGCCATCCGTCTCCACTTCGACAGGCACATCTCGAATCAATCCACCTAAAGCAGAGTGCTTCAAACTGAAGCCTTCGCATCTCCTCGCATTGTACAAGCTTGCCGAGATGGGAGCTTATCAACGGAATGTGCCCTACAGCACCAGCTTCGTAGCAAAGAGCATCGGCGTATCTCAGCAGACTGCTTCTCGTAGACTGATCGAGATGGAGAGGCTAGGTCTTCTCACCAGATCCGCTGAGCGAAGAACCCAGACAGTTAGGATAACAAAGGAGGGTCTGGACAGTCTGACCCAGATGTATCGAGTGTTAAGATCGGTTTTCGAGGCTCCGAAAGCTGAGGTGGAGATTAATGCGCTCGTCTTCTCCGGTCTGTCTGAAGGCGCCTACTACATGGGCTTGGAAGGATACAGGAAGCAGTTTAGGTCCAAACTAGGATTCGATCCGTTTCCCGGAACGTTGAACCTCAGAGTGAGAAAAGAAGACCTAGGCGCGCGACGAGAACTCGAAAGTAATCCCTTCATCGAAATAGAAGGATTTGCGAACAAGACACGTACCTACGGAGGGGTGAAGAGTTATCGAGCCATCATCAACGGAGAGGTGCAAGGGGCAGTAATCGTTCCCGTAAGAGCTCACTATGGAGAAGATGTCATCGAAATCATCTCGCCTGAGAAGTTGAGGACCCGTTTCAACCTGAAGGACGGTGACTCGGTCAACATCAGGGTGCTTTTCGGGGCTTAGCCCGATTTGTCCAGCGTCTTGCCACCCGCTGTTTGATCTCCGTACTGCTACTCAGCCCATTAGGTCCGAACTTCGGAATCTGCACAACCCGAATAGGGAGACGTTGCCCTCTGAGAATCTTCTCGACTGAGGCCTTGATCTGCTCTTGGTCATATCCGACACAGATGATGTCCGGGCTAACCTCCCGCAATATGCCCAAGAGATCGAGATGCGCATGACCGAGGACCGCTTTGTCGACCACTCGCAGGGAGCCTACAAGCTCCCTTCTCTGATCTTCAGGCAAGATTGGCATTCGTCCTTTCCGACTAAAGACGGTTTTGTCTCGAGCAACGACCACGATCAACTTGGCTCTAGGGCCCCCCTTTCTCTTGGAGGCTTCCAGGAACCTGACGTGGCCAAGGTGGAGGAGATCGAAGGCTCCGGTCGCTAGAACGATTTTTCCGCGAGTCAACTTAGTTCATTTCTGCAATTTTGGGCCGTCAGTTATGTATGAAAGAATGATTCGAGGGTTTGTTTTCCCGAGTCCTTTGCTATAGCACTCTTGGCTCTCTCTACAGCGGTCCTTACTCTTTCTTCATTGAAATCCCTCTCCCCGCAGAGGAATCTGACAAGTTCCTCTGTTTGAGGCTCCTTCCAACGAAGAGTGTAATGTGAAGTGACTTCGGGTTTGAGGAAGATTTGCCTGATCCGATTCAGGTTTGTTGGCGGCTTGACATTCGGATTCTTTTGGGCTACATTCTCAATATTGCCACTCTCCCGTAGCAGCTTGAGGGCTGTTTTCGGACCGATACCCTTGAATCCGTCTGGATTGAAATCGGTGCCTATCAGGATTCCGAGATCTATTAGTTGTTCTCTGGTTAGCCCGAGCGATTCCAACGTGGCCACTAGCTCAATGATCTCAGGATCCACCTGCACATACGCCTGTCTCATCGGCAACTTCCGCCTTCCGCTTATTGCAAGGTTCCTGACTAGTCTAGTTGCGCCGAACAATAACGAGTCGTAGTCTTGACTGACTGCGGCCGAGACGTCACCGCGAGCGGCCATGTACGCCGCCTGCGCCTCTCCTTCGGAAGGAGCCTGCACGTATGGAACTCCAATGTATTCGAGGAGTCGTTGAGCGTCTTCAACCATCATGTCTTTCAGACTCGCGGTAGCCTGGGCGTATTTCTTGGCCTCTTCAACCTCACCTCGAGAAACTGCTGCTTCATACTTTACCGTGGCCTCTTCTTTGACGGCTCGTCGCCGTTTGATCTCGGTCTCCTTCAGAGCTGGAGGTACCCCGTCGAAAACGTAGACGAGACGTATTCTACGCTCCGCAAGATTTGTTGTCCGGTAGAGAAGACCGCTGAGATGACTCGTCACGCGGCCCTGCCTGTCCATCAAAGGGGCTCCCGTCGGGCCTCTTATTATCGCGAGGAACTGGTAGAGTGCATTGTAAGCGTCCACAGCGAACGTCTTGCTTGACAGCTCATCAAGAGTTATCTTTCGATGCGGAACGAGATCCCCAAGATCGACACCCAACCTAACCTAGCCTCACGATCGTCCCGCGCGGTATCTCGCTGCTCTATTGGCAATCAGAGATCCGATGGACCCTGCTCCGACTCCGCCATCTATGTTTACGACTGCTATTCCTAGAGAACAAGACTGTAACATCGCGGCAAGGGCTGCGATGCCCTTGTCCCCAAACCCATAGCTTCGGGACGTTGGAACTCCAATGACGGGGACGTCAACGAGTCCTGCGACCACTGTGGGCAGAGCGCCTTCCCTCCCTGCGACAACGAGAATGACGTCTGAGTCCCACTTGAGCAGTTCAGAGAGCGGTTTGAAGAGCCTGTGGAGTCCTGCGACACCGACATCGTAGTAGACCCGGGTCATGCAACCCATCTCCTCAGCAATCACCTTAGCTTCTTCCGCGACTGGAATGTCCGACGTACCGGCCGTAAGCAGGCCGACTCTACCTCCGGTCTGTTTGATCCGGTAAGACTTGACCTTAGCTAGAATGATACCTGATCTTTCAAAGAATTGAATGCTCGATTTTGGAATTCGCCTGGCGCGGATTAGGCGCAAGTGTTTCCTAGTTGCTCGACTAACAATTGCCCGGCCGGTCCTTTTCACCATCGCTTCGACGATTTCCGCGACTTCTTGGGGAACCTTTCCTTCGGCGAGAATTATTTCGGGCAGTCCTTTCCTGATTTCTCGTCCTACGTCTAAGTGGGCGATACGGGCCACTCTCTTGATGGCGAGCAGACTTGTCTGGTTTTTCAATCGCTTGAACCCGGCGTCGAATCTCGCCAAGTCGTCCCGAGTGGCCATAGAGAAAGTTTCAGATGGACAGTTTAAATTACAATGTGCGGCCATGTTCCTCTGAACTTGGGAGAATCACTTCCGCAAGATCTTCAACGGAAATTCGACGCAGCTGTTTCACAGATTCGATTGAGCAAGGGAGCGGTTGTGGCGTTGTCAGCGGGTGTCGATAGCTCGCTTGTTGCTCTCCTTGCACGTAAGGCGCTCGGCGATCATGCGGTTGCAGTTACTGGAGTCTCTGAATCGCTCCCTCCACATGAATTGGAGATCGCCAAGGAGACTGCGAAGGAAATCGGAATCAAGCACGTGGTTGTGCAGACCGACGAACTTCAGAATCCCCAGTACACCTCGAATCGCGCCGACCGGTGCTACCATTGCAAAGATACTCTCTACCGGGAGCTACGGAGCCTCGCGGACAGTCTAGGCCTTGAAGCGATTCTCGATGGGACCCAAGTTGATGATCTGAGTGATGATCGTCCCGGGTTCAGAGCGGCCCAAGAAGCGGGAGTGAAGAGCCCATTGCTGATAGCATCGTTCTCAAAAGCAGACGTTCGAGAGACCGCCCATATGCTAGGACTTTCAGTCTGGGACAAACCGGCAATGCCCTGCTTGTCCTCCCGAATTACTCATGGCGAAGAAGTCACCACGGACAAGCTTGGAATGATTGGTCAAGCAGAACTGTACGTCAAAGAATTGACAGGAGTAAGGAATCTACGAGTCCGCTACAGCAACTCTTCCGCTAGAATCGAGGTCGCCCCCGGAGAGAGGAGACTTTTCTTTGACGAAGCTGTGATGGACCAAATTGACCGAGCGCTCAAGCAGTTAGGTTTCATGACTGTCACTTTGGACTTGAAGGGCTACCCTGGGAAAGAAAGAACGCCCGCGCCGGACCCACTGCTTCTCCCTATGGCAAGTCTATCTCAGTAATTACCCCAGTACTCCAAGAACAGCCAGTATCTCGTTCAGTACTCTGTACGTAAACCCCCAGACGACTTTTCCGTCTACCAGAAATGCATCAACTGGCATTCGTGTTCCTCTGATATCGACCTCTGAGGTCCCCCTAAGTGAAGGAAGCTGCGATAACGAGACCCAGAACGCTTGCTGAATCTCTGGTCCAGTTGTCACCTCAGGTCGACGTTGAAAGCCGTACACCCATGGCTGAACCTTCATTTCGAGACGCCTTCCAGGATGACCTACACTCAAAACACCCAGTTGCTCTCCCTCTCTGCCTAAATCTAGTCCCACTTCCTCGCGGACCTCTCTCTCCAACGCTTCCTGTGTAGAACCATCGAACTTCTCAACTCTGCCGCCAGGAAGACCAATTTGGCCCGACCAGGGATCGCTACTCCTCTCAACACGGTGAATTAGAAGAGTGCTGAGTTCGTCAGCAGAATCCTGGTAAAGAAGAATGGCTACAACTGCATCCACTCTTTCATCGGTGCTTGATCGGGGATTGGATGAGAGGTTCTCTTTCAGCCTCATCAGTCTCTGACTCAAGGCCGTGGTAGGCACCGTACCCGCAGTTCAACCTCAACATTTCAGCACAATAAAAATGCGGAATCGATGAGTGGACTCCTATGAGTCGAATCCTTCCTGCCCGATCAACGGGACGAAGGCGACTCCTCCCAGAGAGGTTCGTTCAATCCGTCCCTTCTCATCTTTCCGGACTTTTACGAGTTCTTGGGGAAACAGGCGGCCGCCAACAGGGATCACTAGAATCCCTCCTGATCGTAGTTGTCCAACTAGAGGTTGGGGAATCTTGGGCGCTGCCGCAGTAACGACTATTCTGTCGTAGGGAGCTCGATCTGGGTACCCTAGCGACCCATCACCCTGGGTTAAGATTACACGGTCAGAATAGCCAGCTTTCTCTAGGTTGGACCGTGCAGCCTTGACTAGATCAGGGACTAGTTCTATCGTGTAGACGCGACCTTGGGGTCCGATCTGCTCTGCAACTGTAGCGGCGTGGTAGCCGCTGCCCGCGCCTACCTCCAGTACTTTGTCGCCGATTCTCAGTTCCAGTGCTTGGTTCATTATGGCCACCATGTATCGCCCGGCTTTCGGTACCGTGTGGCGCACTGATGGTCTGACCTCGATCGGTCGGCAGCGGAGTATCGTTGTAGGCGTAAGCGCGAAGCTCGTCCGAGACGAACAATTCCCTCGGAACCTTCCTTAATGCCTCGATCACTTCGGGTGATCGGAGAAGTCCTTCGCTGATTAGTCTCTGAACCATTCTCTCCCTTTCATTGGCGAAGTTGACTGACCTGGCTATCTCCCTCCGATAACTTTCTAGTTTTGAAGGATATTTAGCATGAAATGTTCACTCCTCCTCGGGGTCCCGCATTGATCTTTCATGCGTACGGTCATCCTGCCATCCTCTCTACGCATCCGACCACACTAGAGATAACGACGAGCCGTGAGCTGACTCATCGAGGAGACTGCGTAGTCGCGGTGAAATCCTCCAGCGCCGTTCGAGACCTACCAGTAGATTTGAAGCGAGTTCTCTCGAGTTCGAACGGGCGTGGCCGACTACGGCTGCAGGTTGGGCCTTTCGAATTCACCGTGGAGGGCAAAGGAGACCCTCGACTAACCTTCTCTCACGAGACGGACTTAGTCGTCAGAAAAAGCGGCTTCACTTCTGATCGAACTCTGATGATCCATGCGGACAAATCCTCGATGGACATCCCTCGAGACATGGTCCGATTACTTCAGGACCCGACTAGTCGGGTGACAGTTGGAATCTCTGCTATTGACCGCGGGCGACTTCGAGGTCGACTGCGACCTGCCATCTCATAGGGGCCACTTCTCGAACCCTATGAATCCCTAAGACTCTTTCCGCAACGTAGCCTGACTCTTTGACCACATGTTCGATATCGTTACGAGAATCTGTTTCCCAATTTTCTCCTGCGAAAGTGTAGTAGTGGATAGTGCCGCCCGAAGGCTGGAGCGCGGCACAAGCCTCTTTGACGAAGTCCTTTGATGCGGATGGATGGTTCATTATCACCCGACTCGCACTTTGAAAAAGCTCCTTTCGGATGACCTCCCGTGCATCCCCGAAGTGGGCGTGGACCTTCGATTCGACCTTGTTTGCTCGCACGTTTTCTTGGAGTAGTTCTACCGCTTGCGGATTGGAGTCGATCGCCTCCACCCTGACTTCGTCAAGCCTTTTCGCAGTCAAGATTGAGAATGGTCCAACTCCAGCAAACATGTCTATAACTCGTTCACCCTTCTCGACCATCTGCGCAACCCTCTGATGCTCGGTGGAGAGTCGTGGCGAGAAGAAGGCTTTCGACAAATCTACTTTGAACAGACACCCATACTCTTTGTGAATTGTATGGGTTCTGTTCTCTCCGGCGATGTAGCGGAGAGGCCTTATTCTCTCAGCTCCAGAGACTTCTCCGCTCTTTGCGAAGACCGCCCGCACGTTCGGATGAACCTCCATTATCGCTCCAGCTATGACTGTCTCGTACACGGCCAATCCCGAATCTAGTTCAAGAATTGTAATGTCGCCCACGACATCGAAGGACTTCGGCAATCTGGAGAGAATATCGGGCGACAAACGCTCTGCTAGAGCTTCTTCGAAGGTTCGCGGGTGCCTCTTCCGAGGTTCGAAATCTTCGACCCCCAAACTCGCGCTTGGAACGAGCTTCCGCAACTCGTCAATCTCAATCTCATTCGGGTCGCGCATCAGCGGTAGGGCGACCGTCTGATCGTCTGTTATTACGGAAAATTGTCTATCAAGAATTCCAGTCTTAATCAAGCTCTGTATGGCAGGTTGGGCCTTTGACCGAGGAACGCGGACGCTAGGCCTCTCAACCTGACGCTTGGCGGGTGTTGTCTTCCGAGAGGTCAACTAGCCGGTCTCGGCAATGGGTTGAATTTCCGTCCTGGTTCTTAGTCTCCTTAGGAACTCTAGATCAGCCAATGCGACCTCGGCAGACAGTCTCACGTCCTCGTCGACATCTTCCAAGGCTGTCATCAGTCCCGGTCTAGCTCTTTCGTCGCCGATCGAGCCTAGTGCTACTGCTGACTCGTGTCTGACAAGAACGCTCTCGTCTCTTGCCATGGCCTCTAGCAGCGAGGGCACTCCCGACTTGAACTCTAATTGTCCCATAGCGAACGCCGCTTCGTGCCTGACCAGCGGACTCGGGTCTTCTCTGAGGGCTCGGGCCAGCGCCGGAATCGCGTCCTCTCTCTTCATATCGGCCAGCATACAGACTCCATGGATCCTAAGGACTAGGCTAGGTCGACTATCCAGGACCTTGCTAATGTAGGCCACGTCGCCTTTCGAAAAGGCCCACTCCATCTTTTCCAGAGTGTCAAAGTCCGGTGAATAGTCGGTCATTCGGGTCGTCATAGTTCTCGGTTCTACCGTCAGCTCATCCTATTTGTAATTCTTCTCTCCGGCGAGAATCTTGATGTGAAGCTTGTTTTCGGCCGGAGGTATCGGACAAGTATATTCTTCACTATAGGCGCAATAGGGATTGTAGGCCACGTTGAAATCCAGTTCGTAATCGTCCCCGCCTTGCTCCTCAAGGTCCAGATATCTTCCGGCCGCGTACGTCACGCGACCAGATGTCTCGTCGGAGAACGGTATGAAGAGCGACCGAGCGTAAGGGTCCTCAGCAGACTTGTAAACAATTAATTTCAGACTTCGTCCCTCCATCTCAAAGGCGAGCGCTCCATACCTCAAGTAGGCTTGTCGCGGTCCCGTGCTAGTGGCCATCATGATGTGCCTTTGGCGTGTCGAATCTTTCCAGCTTCGAAGTGACTCGGTAGCCAGGGTTGGGTGGAAAATAGTTGAGTCCTTTGGAGTTGGGGCGTTCGTCTGGTGGAATCGGGGAATCTATATCATTCCTGAAGAAGGAGTCCTTGTCCACGCGAAGCGATAGAACTTCCTGCTCAAATTGGATTTTCACTAGTTGACCCTGACTAGCACAACAAAGGCGTTCTCTATTTTTAGTCGGACTGTGACTTCTCATCCAAGACCGGTGGTTCGTAGGAACCCATCGCTTTCTCATAACATTCAGGGCAATACGGTCCAGTGTAAACGCCGTGCTTCGTACAGGAACGCTCTACAATCTTGGGTTTCTTTTGAATGCTTTTCATAGCGCTCGAGTGAACCAAGTCTAGTAATGGTTCGCTTTCCTATGAAACTAGCCCGCCTAGAGGGAAGGTCCTTGGTTGGGTTGTGGCGGGCCCGGAGGGATTTGAACCCTCGACCGTTCCCCGAACGAGACTCGTAGGCTCGTTCTTCAGGTTAAGAGCTTCAGCCTCGTTGAGCCTGCTGCTCTACCTGGCTGAGCCGCCCGGCCAGACCTTCGATGATCCGGCTTACGGGCCCAGAAGACCCGCCAAGTGCGCCGCAACTCGAAGATTTCTAATAAAGATTGTCGGAGTTTTCGCATTGAACCAGCATTCTTGCGATTTGAGAAGCAAAGACTCCCTTGTGTCTGACTAGGGGGTGTTCCTACTCTAATTCTCTCACGGTAACACAACCCTTCCGCGGCACGCCCTCGACGCTTCCTCTGGAGAAATACCCTCGGCCGTCGACACTAGATGCTGACCAGACTACGCGCCTTAATTCCCCTGGTAGCCCTGGCTCTAACCCTCTCCCTAGCAGCAGCTCCACTCGTCGAGGGAGTAGCTCCATACAATCTTACGATCAACCCTAGCGTCCCTGTCAGTCTTGGCAGCACGATTACAATGACCCTGACCGTTTCAGGAGGGACGAGGAATAGCGCATATATCGTCATGTTCGATGTCGTAAAACCCAACGGTACTGGGAGCGCGACCGTACCCAAGACAGTAACTACTGACAATCGTGGAAACGGAGCCGTGACGCAATTCTATCCCGACCCGTCATTTACCGCCTCGACCGGCACGGTTGCAACTGATGTAGGAGGCGTCTACAATGTATATGTGAACCAAACCTCTCCAACCAACATCGGCACCGTGGTTACAGGCACCTTCACTGTTAGCTCGAAGTTGAACGTGGTCATTTCGGAGCCAGTTCAAGGAAATGTTGTGCAGAGGGGACAAACCGCAACCATCATCGCGACCGTAACAGCTCTCAGCGGACCCGACAATGCGGCAACCGTTTATACAAACAGCCCATTGAATGCGCCACTGACGCTGCAGCAGACAAGCCCTGGAGTCTACACCTATAACTATCTGGTGTCCAGCTCAGATCCAATCGGAACATGGACGATAGTTGTTCAAGCCAGCGATAACATAGGAAACTCTGGCATGAGTTCTCCGGTAAACATTACAATCGCAAAGAACGACCTGATTGTCGACTCCTTGGTCGCCTATAACTCGAAAGGAGATCCCTCGACAAGCTTCTCTCCCGGAGACACTATCCACGCCTTCTTCCGAATAAAATACTCTATCGGCACCTCGTACTTGACCTCGGGACAATACGCAGTAGGCCTCAGAAACCCTTCCGGCTCACTCATCGCAAATCTCACCGCTGCGTATGACACTTCCCGTTTCGGATTCTACACATCCACTGGCTACCCAGTCTCCGCCTTCGATCCAAGCGGAACGTGGATTTTAGCCGTGAGCCCAAACAGCATAAACGACGGATCCGGAAACACAGGGCCTGACCTAGTAACCTCTGTTCCATTACAAGTTGTAACTTCGCCTTTGAGCTATTGGCCTTTCGTAGTCGCAGGAATCGTAGCAGTCTTGGGGGGGATCGTTACTGTAAGACGGTTTGATACCTCCCTCGAAGGGTTCCAGCATTTGGAGCAGATGATGGGGGGACCGTTGCCTAGAGGTGCAAGCATACTTCTCCTGGGGGACGCCGGAAGCGGGAAGACGATACTCTCTTACCAACTGCTTCACGATGAGTTGGAATCAGGCCGATTATGTGCTCTGTTATCTTACGACGCGTTCCCTGAAGATGTACAAGCCAGAATGACAGAATTTGGCTGGGACATCATCTCTCATCTGAGAAAGGGCCGTTTGAAGATCATCGACTGCTATTCCGGATTGGCGGGACAGGGCGAAGGGGCCATTAAGGACCCGTCAGACCTCACCGAGCTAAATATTCAGATTACGGCGTTTATCGCCAAGACGAAGGGAGGCCCACTAACTGTGGTGTTGGACTCGCTTACGCCGATTTTCAACGGGGTTGATGATAAACAGGCGATTAATTTCATTCAGACTCTCGGTGCGAAAGTGAAAAAGACCGGTGGACTGTTCATAGAGACTGCTTCAAGGGGCGCGATACCTGACGATGCTGCAGCCAAGCTCAAGACCATGGCTGATGGTGTTTTCGAACTTGGTATTGTCAGGTCTAGAGGAAAATCGCATCGATTCCTATCGGTTCCGAAGATGGAGAGGAGACGGATCTCGTCGGATTCGGTGTCTTTCCAGATCGACCGGACCAGAGGATTCGTCTTCCGGGTTTCGCGCTTCAGACTGTTGAAGAAACGGTTTTTCGACTTCTTGGCCCAGCATCACCTATTTCATAGCTCTGAATCGGGCGAGAATAGGCCGAAGCCTCCACCGATCAAAGGACCCCCTGCTCGACCACGCTGAACAACAGGGAAAGTAACCGGATCTATCTGAAGATAGACTGACCCGTATTCGTCTCGCCGCGGTTTGGCTTCAAGTAATACTGCTGCGCTGGCATCAGTTAGTGAGCAGGGTCGGAGCGAACGACTAGAATGCTACAGGGCGCTGCTCTTCCTGTTTGCCCGAGGCCTCTTGATTGATCATGTCGTATTTTGCCCGCACGAGCTCCATGAAAGGAACCAGGTCCTTCGAGGATCGCAGGGTAAAGGCTGCCCAAGTCCGCTTCTTGACCTGGTCTCTGGCTCTCCAATCAATTGACTGGTCTTCGGCTATCTTGGTCCGGGCTTTCTGGTCGGTGTGGAGTGTTGCGCTGATCTCTTCTCCTCTAGCATGGACATGGAAGAGCTGTCTGCTGCCATAGTAGAACGCGGGTATCGGTTCCCTCGTGTGCTTCTCATACTGAACCTTCATGGTCACGCCCTTCATTTGTCTCATTCTAGTTCTCAGGACCTGGAACAGGGTCCAGGTCTGAGGTTGCACTCTGTCGGCTATGAAGGAGAGGTCCGTGGTTTCGATATGGGGCATTCTTGTAGACACTCCGTGACGCTATTCTACTAAAAAAGGTATATTGTTGCAAAGTTCAACCCCAAAAATCCAGCACGAAAGACAAACTATGAACTCTGCTGAAGCCACTAACACCCGCTAGCCATTCGTACTGATGGGGCACCTGAAGCCCTACAGGAAAGATTCGGACCCAAGAACCCATCAGTGCAAGCCCAGATCTCGATTCCCAACCCTCAACGCTACCAGTCACGGTTACCAAACCCGTTACCAACCAGGAATTCTCAAAAGCAACTTATCCTCACGACACAAAACAGGTCTTTGGAGAACCCCTCACCGTTGGAGCCGAGCCGATTTGTTATCTTTTCTTTTCTGTTAACTATTTTTTTTTCTGTTATCTTATTCTCGACCCCCCGGGGGGGTGTATCAGGAGCAAAAAAAGTGCTTCACAGCTTGTAGACGACGCCCATAGAAATCAAGTCTCTCTCAAAGAAGCCCTTAGACTTTGAGTCCTTTCTTGAGATTCTCTTTAGGCTCATACTCAAGCATCATTACGGATTGCTGTGATTCCGTTGCCTCTCCCTTCCTGCGAGAAGTAATCGCAACGGGTGTAAATCCGCTTGAGATAGCGTAGCTCGTCGAATCCTCCCCCTTCTCAGTACAATGAACGAGAAGCTTGTAGAGTGGTTGTCTGTGTGTAAACACCATCTTGGTAGACTCAACCCCAACAACAATAGCATGAGAACCACACGATGAACATGTCAGACCCTCGTGCCGCGCAATCTTCAGACCACAGTCCGGACACCAGATATCCTCGTCCCTGCGCGCGATGAAGATAGACTGCCAGACTCCTAAATGCTTCTTCGGACTACAAGCCTCCCACTCCGTAACACTGAGCCTAACGGGTCTAAATGCCCAAGCTGCTTCCTCTCTCCATCGAGAGAGATACTCCGCTTTTTCTTCGCAGCCCTTGTGATAGTAGCTTCTCTTCCCTTCTTGGCTGAAAGCAGCCGACACCGGTTCGTCGCGATGAATTATTCCTGAACAGGCGCTGCAGTTGACCATTTTTCCGAGTCGATAATGAAAAGGCATGCGCCGGATATCAGAGCAGTGTTACTCTAGGTTTGAGGGTAGAAATCGACGAGCTCAAGGAACTTCAGAGCGTCTAACATTCCTTCAGCATACGCTATACACGCTAGGGATGTAACTGGCTTCCGCTTTTCTGCGTAGTGTCGCGCATCCTTGACGTATCCACGCACCATTTCGATAACATACTCGTATTGCGCCTGCGCCACCGTCGCCGGAAACTTCCTTGTCCTCAGTCGCCTCAAAGAGGCAGACGTGGCCTCGACATACTTGGCGGTCCTATCTGACGCGCTCTCTTTCAACTCAGTTCACGCAGGTCTTCCTCGCCCGCCCCACAGAGTACCTCAAGCGCCTCAGCTTCCATGAAGTGAACCCTACCGACAACAATTATTGATTGCGGACCGTTGCCGAAGTCTTCGCCGGTCAAAATCTTCATTTTGGATGCTTTGACCTTCTCATCCCTCGAGCCGAGTCTCGCGAGTCCGACGGCCACTCGCGTTTCGAGGTGAGGATCGGCCGTTGTCATTTTTGTAATCGCGTCTCGGATGGTCATTTGAGAAGTTTTCCCAGCTTGAACGTCTAGGAGAATTAGGGTGTGAAGACCGCGGTGACTGTTATCCGAGATCGTGTCGAGCAAGGACCTTGGAAGTGGCTGATCGCGAGGTACGGTGATAGATTTGCCGAACTTGTAGCTTTGAAGCCCTGTGGCGCCGCAGACAGCGGACACAATGGAAGGTGCGTGGACGACGCGCGACGGAATGCCCATTTTCGCAAGCGAGAGTCTCAATGAGATATGGGTAGTTGCGATCAAAGGGTCTCCCGGGACTAGGAAGGCGACTCTCTGTTTGCTTGCCGCTTTCAGCAACTTCTCACCTCCTTCGTCTTCAAGTTGGGTTCTGTTGAGCACTTCGACCTTCTTTCCGATATTCTTCTCGAGACGTTTCAGGTCTAGATTTGGCATGATATTCGTGTAGAATTCTCCATAAGCGGAGTCGGCTTGCCGTGCCTCCTCGAGTCCTTCCAATGTCATGCCTTTTTCATCGTTCAATCCTAACCCTATGAAGGTCAACGACATGAGACGACAGGGCAACGGCTTGGCTAAATTGACTTCTCAACCGTCAAGAACTAGACAATCCTGCTGGCCATTCCATTCCGCGAAGGTCCCCGGCCAAGAGCCGATACGACTCAATAATTCACGAAGCAATAATGAATGGTGACCAACGGTGAGAGCAATTGCGTGAGCACCCGTTACGATCGATTCTCTCCAGACTAATGCGAGGTCCAGGCGACTCTTCAGAGGTCGAACTTGCTTATCTCCACCGTGGAGCCCCCGAGAACCAAGTTCGAATCAGAGTCTCAACCATCTCCCATCTAGGCAAGGGATCGTTCACGCTAAGCGACGGAGAGACTCAGATTCCCTTCCACCGAGTACTCTACGTCAACCACCTGTCATCGAATACTATTCTCTGGGAGAAACGGACACCTCCTCACGCTTCAGACCCAGACCGCTGACCCGCAACCTACCAGGCATCCCAGCCTCGGGCAATGGATCGAATTGGACCCCAGCGACCTTCTCTGCTACTCCCACATTCGTCAACGTGTGCAGAGTGACCATTGAAACAGAGACATCAGAAACACCCGCTGCCAACGCCAGGTAAGGCACAATCATGTCCCCCATATGCCTGTCCAGAAAAGCTGCAGACCTGCCCTCCTCCAGGAGCTTTGTCGCGGCGTCTTCGCCAACTACCTCCGCAGGTCGACCTCTCTCTCCCAGACTGTCCGCTCCCAACAACCCTCCACTATTTCTAGAAGCGCGGAGTACTATTCCGCTACCTGGACCTAGGTGTGAGCCGTTCTCTGAGGCATCAATCTCGAACTTTGGACGAGGGAAGCCTTTCTCTTCAATTACCCGTGTTGCGGCTGAAGCTTGTCTTTCGGCCACTCCGGCCGGAAGCTTCACCGAGTGGCTCACTCCTGTGAGCTCACTTACCTGCCCACCATCTCTCCCAATGATATTCTTCAAAACGAATGCAGGAGTTGCAGTGAATCTTACGACTCCGCCTCCTTTGGGATAGTGTCCCCTGCGAGAGACAAGAATTGACGCGTGAACATTCATTCTCTCGAGTAAGGGAAGCGTTACTAGTCTGAGATAGTCGATTGGAGGACTCCACCTCACATCTGTTCCTCCAGTGATCTCTACTTCTACGGTTCCCGGAGCGAATGGGAGCAGAGGCATCAACGTCTGAAGGACTAATGTTATACTCCCTGCTGTTCCAACGTCGAAATGGAAGGAGCCAGCCTTCACCTTTCCGGGGTTGAAGATGAACTCTGTCGAGCCAATCCGAAGGCCCTGGGAGGATGCACCGCAAATCTGCGATAACGCCTTTGCCCCTGTTAGATGCTGGGCTTTCAATCCGGGGTCCTCTCTTCCAGCCCTGATGTTAAAGACGCGAACTTCATGTCTCAGCACGGCAGCCAGAGCTAGAGCCGTTCGAAGAACCTGTCCACCACCCTCGCCCATGCTTCCATCTATTTCAATCATTTTTCCAGCCGAACTTCAACCCATTCTTTAAAGAGAGTGTGCATCCAACAGACTCCAATCATGGAGAACCTTCGACTATCCCTCGGAAAATCTGAGGAGATGTCTTTTGGTTGTATTGTTGACCAAAACGACAGACTTGTCGCTTCCTCCTTCGGCTCTAGCTCGCGAATTCTAGAGAAACACCTAGAAGAGTATTCAGCTAAGACTGGTGGCAAATTCCCGACGCGTATCAATCATTGGCTAACGGAAGAGATGATCAGACGATTCGAGGGAGCGAAGAACTCTAAAAATGTGAACCTCAACAGAAACTTCGTTTCTACCCATCAGGCCAAAGTCTGCGGCGTCCTTGAGAGGATTCCTGCAGGCAAGGTCACAACATATGGACTGATCTCGAATCATATCGGCTCAGCGGCGAGAGCTGTTGGCGGAGCCGTCGGTTCGAATCCATGGTCTATCTTCGTTCCATGCCACCGCGTCGTCCCCAGTAGTCTAACCGTAGGTAACTATTCACTCTGCGGGACCCTTGGAGAAAGTGGGAGCTTGACGAAGCGTAAGTTGCTAGTACGCGAAGAAGTGCCGATCGACGAGGACAAGATCGATTCAGCAGCTCTCTGGAATCCATCCGAAGGCGCCTGATTGACCACCGGCCTCTACGTTGGTCGATTCCAGCCATTTCACCTGGGCCATCTGCAGGCGGTGAAGTATATTCTTGAACGAGTCGATGAGCTGATAATTGTCGTGGGCAGTGCCCAGCACAGCCACACCTTAGACAACCCGTTCACGGCCGGAGAACGAATTACGATGATAAGACTGGCTCTTAAAGAATCAGGGATTCGCCCGGATCGATTTACGGTTATTCCTCTTCCGGACGATGAGTTCCACAAAGTCTGGGTCGCGCATTTGCTATCTCAGACTCCAAGCTTCGACGTCGTCTTCACGAATGAGCCTCTAACCTTTCGATTACTCAAGGAAGCGGGTCTAAGGGTCGAGCGCATTCCCATGTTCAGCCGCAAAAAGTTCACGTCAACAGAAGTCAGGAGAAGACTGTTGACCAACGGGCCATGGAAGGAACTCGTTCCAAAGTCAGTCGCCAGCTACCTGAAGAAGATCGATGGGGACGAACGCCTGAGGGACATTTCAAAGAGTGACAAGGCTAGCTAAAAGCGGATTTCGATCCGATCCAATGGTTTGAGCCCGAGCATAGCAGCCGCACTTCTCTCTCTCATCGCGATCTCCACATATCCCTGACTTCCCAAGATAACCCCAAGCTGGTCAGAGGGAATCTCCGAGTACGTTGAAAAAATCGGCGCAGACAGCTGGCCGAGTATCGTATTCAAGACTAAGCTTCTGCCTTCGTGCAAGCCTAACGTCAAAAACTCCCCTTCGCCCAAGTTCAAAATCACATTGCCGAAAGAATCAACGTGAAGAACGGTACACGTCATTCCTTCATCCGAAACGTGTACACTCGGAATGTCAAGCCTCACAAGCTCTTTGACTTCAGCCCCGAACGTGTCAGGCCTCAGTCCGTCCGCTAGTTTCGCGGCCGTCCTCGCGAATAGGTCCCTTCCATGGAACGTAGCAGAGATTTTCTCACCCTTGAATCGCTGACTATCTATTTGATACCCTGCTTTGAAACCAAGTTTCTGAGCAACTCTAACGAGAAGACCATTATCAGGACCGACGAGGACTCCCAGTTTGCACACCACCACCAAGGGAAGTCTCTTGGTTCCAACACCAGGATCGACAACGGCTACGTGTATCGAACCCCTAGGAAAGTAGGGGAGTGCCGTTTCAAGGATGAAAGAGCCCATCGCAATGTTATGACGGTCAATTCCATGCGAGACATCAACAATCGTCAGATCAGGATCCGCGCTAAGAATGACTCCTTTCATTTCGGCGACATATGGATCGGTCAATCCAAAGTCCGAGAGCAGAGTTATCGTAACCATCGAATCGTGTCACGCTGAGAGCTAATCCTTAAAAGAACCACGCCTCGGGCTCGCGCTTCATCACATGGTTGGGCTGCTCTGTGAGTGAGACCCAGAAATTGATCATGCTGCCGGGTCCCACAAACGTGCCTCCTAGAGTCATGAGGGCCATGATCAAGCCTCTCATGGGCCACAGGGGTCCCGATTTCAAGGAAGTATTATCACAAGTAATCGGCAAGACCAAGAAGGTCTTTCAGACCAAGGAAGACCTGTTCGTTCTTACAACCTCGGGAACAGGCGCTACCGAATGTGCCCTCCAGAACATAATAGAAGATGGAGACAAGATAATCGTTAACGTCAACGGCTTCTTCAGCGAGAGACTTGGCGAAGCAATCAACGCGTACGGCGGCCATCCATTGGTTGTGAGCTCGGAATGGGGAAAGGCACCCGGGACAGACGACTTTAGGAAGATTATCAAAGCGAACCCCGATGCGAAGGCTCTTGCGGTGGTCTACAACGAGACTTCCACCGGTGTAACCGTGAGGAGCCTTCAAGAGATCGGGAAACTCTGTGAGGAGGAAGACATCCTACTAATCGTAGACGCCATATCGATTCTCGGAGGCGACAAACTGCCCGTCGATGACTGGAATGTGGACATGTGCGTCACTGCTAGCCAGAAATGCATGATGTGCCCGCCGGGCTTATCCTTCGTCTCGGTGAGCCAGAAATCCTGGGAGAAGATCAGCGAGAAGAAACAGCACCGATCCTTTTACCTCGATCTTCCAATGTACAAGAAATACATGGGAGATGGCTTCACACCCTTCACACCCGCAGTCTCCTTATTCTATGCACTCAACGAGGCGTGCGATATGATCCTTGAAGAGGGACTACAGGCGAGATTTGAAAGGCATCGAATCTGCGCCGAAGCAGTCTACAGCGCCATGGAGGCTCTTGGATTAGCGCTAATGGCGGAGCCTGAATCGCGATCACACACCGTCGCCGCGGTGGCGTGTCCAAGTGGCATCGAGGATGGCAAGCTGAGAGAACTCATCAGAACTAAGTATGGGATAGACTTAGGCGGTAGTCTGGAAAAATGGAAAGGAAAGATGTTCAGAATTGGAATCATGGGCAACGTTGGATCACCTGAAATAATGTCAACGGTAAGCGCTATTGCATCAGCAAGCGCAGACCTAGGCTTCAAAGGCAAGATGTCGGAAGCTCTCGAAGCTGCACGTAGAGCCCTGGCTCGACTCCCTGCGAGGATGAACTAGCAGAATGGCAGTAAAGGCCGGCGACTTTCTACTCGTCAATTTCACTCTCAAGGTGAAAGAGAGTGGAGAAACAGTAGACACAACATATGATGCGGTTGCGAAAGATACCCATCTCCATCGGCAAGACTCAACCTATGGTCCTCGTTTCATAATCCTCGGAGAAGGCTGGCTTCCAAAGGGACTAGAAGATTCCCTGGTAGGAGCCGACATTGGAAAACGGACGACGGTCGAACTGCCTCCTGACAAGGGATTCGGAACACGCGACCCGGCTAAGATGCGGCTTGTTCCGTTGAGACGCTTTCGCGACAAAGGCATAGACCCGACTCCAGGCGCACAGATCGAATTCGACGGCAGACCTGCGACAGTAAGGGCGGTGGGAGCTGGCCGCGTCCAAGTAGACTACAACCATCCCCTAGCGGGCCGAACCCTGATCTACGATGTCTCGATCGAAAAAATAGTCGAGGACGATAACGAGAAGATTCTGAACATCATATCAAAACGAATCCCTGAAGTTGACAAGGCAAAATTCGGCGTGGAAAGAACTGGCAAGGAACTGACGGTCGAGGTCCCCGAAGAGGCGTTCTACCTTAGCGGCCTACAAGTAGCCAAGAAATCGGTCACCTCTGATCTGCAAAAATTCTTCCCAGACATCGACTCAATCTCATTCCGGGAGGTGTTCAAGAGGAGAGCACCCGAGGCCGAGATGGAAGAGGCGTCAAAAGCCTGGGCCGTTGAAACAAGCAAGTCGGCCGAACAAGTTGAGACGAAGCCGCAGACAGAAAAGGCTCAAGAAGCTCCGGCTCAGCCTGCACGGAAGAGAAGAGCTCCAGCCAAGAAGCCCGCGTCAAAGGGTCCAACGAAGCGGGCAATGATGGGATCGGAGAGCCAAAGGTAGGAAGCTGCGATTCCCCAAATGTTTTTAAGCGGTGGAGAACCGGGGCATTCCAATCTTTCCGTTTTCTCGGAAAGTGGTCTTTAATATCGCATGATTAAGAGACACTTCAAGTTGGAATTTCAGAGAGCTGGAAAACTACCCGTCCTTAAGGGAACGACGACGATCGGTGTCGTCTGCCATGACGGAGTCGTGCTGACGACAGACACTAGAGCAACGATGGGCTCTTTTGTGGCCCACAAACACGCTAAGAAAGTATACCGGATCGACCAACACATAGCAATGACCATAGCTGGAGTTGTGGGGGACGCGCAGGCCATTGTGGAAATGCTTCGGGCGAACTCAGCACTTTACAAGCTCGATCTAGCAAGACCAATCCCGATCAACTCTGCCGCCAGACTAGTATCGAATGTGCTCTTTCAATCCCGATATTACCCAATGGGTGTTCAGGCGCTCATCGGAGGAATGGACGATTCCGGCGGTCACATTTTCATGTTGGACCCGCTTGGAAGTATGATGGAGGAAAAATTTGTCTCCACAGGCTCCGGATCTCCAGTAGCATACGGAGTGCTGGAATCGGAGTGGAAGGACACGATGAATGTTAAGGAGTCCGTCCCCGTAGTAGTGCGAGCAATAGACTCTGCTATGAAACGGGATTCGGCTAGCGGCGATAGCTTCGACGTAGCCGTGATATCCAAGGACGGATATAGAGAACTCACAGAGGACGAGAAGAAGCACATCCTCCACGCCTGACCTCGTTCTCAACCACACCTTCAACGTATCGTACACAAGGAGCAGCATAGACGAATGACTAGAACATACAACGATGTGTCTGCGAGGATACGCGAGACAATAGTAGAACACATGCCGAAGGATGCCGAAATTACCAGGATCGAGTTTGAAGGACCGCGCCTTGCGATCTACGTGAAGAACGTTAACCTTCTCTCAGAACAGAGCTACGTTGTAACAGAAATTGTAAACCTGCTCCACAAACGGATCGTCATTCGCTCAGACCAGTCCATTCGACTGCCAGAGAGAGAAGCGGAAGGCTACATCCGGAAACTTGTACCCGCTGAAGCTGAAGTGACGGCAATCAATTTCGACCCTAGCCTCGGTGAAGTGGTCGTAGAAGCCAAGAAACCTGGAGTCGCAATCGGCAAAGAGGCTTCAGTCCTTCAGCAAGTTGTTAAGGAGACAAGATGGCGCCCGAGGATTCTGCGGGCACCTCCGTTACACTCCAAGATTATTGCTAGCACCCGTCACATACTCCACACCGAGAGTGAAGAGAGAAGTCGGATCCTGCGAGATGTAGGAGAGAGAATCTTTCGTCCAACCTTCACCAAGGCTGGCTATGTCCGTCTCGTGACTCTCGGATCATTCCGTGAAGTTGGACGATCCGCGATGCTCATCCAAGCGGGAGGCAGCACTGTCCTCATGGATTGTGGAATAAATCCTGGCGCACAAGACCCGTCATCCGCCTATCCTCGGTTCGACACTGACGAGTTTGATCTTGAAAAGCTCGACGCCGTTGTGATATCTCACGCGCATCTAGATCACTGTGGAATACTGCCCTTCCTCTACAAGTATGGCTATGATGGCCCAATCTATTGTTCAGAGCCTACACAAGTGCTCATGACGCTACACCAGCTCGACTACCTCGACGTTCACAGCAGAGAAGGAGAACACTCGCCTTTTGACCAGAAGGACGTAAGAGAGGTCGTGACGCACACGATCCCACTAAGGTACAATGTTGTGACTGACGTAGCCCCAGACATCAAACTGACACTGCACAATGCGGGACACATCCTCGGCAGCTCCATCGTACACCTCCACATCGGCGAAGGCCTACACAACATCGTCTACAGCGCCGACTTCAAGTTTGGAAGAACAATGATGCTGGACCCTGCCATGGCCCAGTTCCCCAGGGCGGAAACTTTGATCATCGAGAGCACCTATGGGGGCCCTGACGACATTATGCCGGACCGTGAAGGGGTTGAAGGCAGGCTCGTCAGCATAGTCAACGAGACTGTCGAAAAGAACGGAAAAGTCCTCATCCCTGTCCCCGCCGTTGGGCGAGCCCAAGAAATAATGCTGGTCCTGGACGCATACATGAGAAACGGCGCCCTGCGTGAACTACCCGTCTATATTGAGGGGATGGTAAATGAGGCGACGGCGATACACACAGCCTTTCCCGAATATCTCGTGAGAGACATCAAAGAACAAATTCTTCATCAAGATCTGAACCCGTTCCAGTCTGAATACTTCCATCCAGTCACGCACCCAGGTGATCGAGACGAAATAGTCGCGGGCGGACCCTGTGTCATTATAGCTACGTCCGGAATGCTCGAGGGCGGACCTGCTATTGACTATTTCAGGCGGCTAGCCCCTGATGCGAGAAATACCCTAGCTTACGTAAGCTACCAGGTAGAGGGAACTCTCGGCAACAGAATCAAGAACGGATTGAAAGAAGTGTCACTCTTCGGTCCTGACGGCAAGATAGAGATGGTGAAGTGCGACATGCGGGTCGAATCGATAGAAGGATTCTCGGGCCACTCCGATCGCAACCAACTACTAGGTTTCATAAAGCGGATGATGCCCAAACCCACGAGAATCATAGTAAACCACGGAGAGCGAAGAAAGTCCGAACTGTTCGCTCAAAACGTCAATCGCATCTTCGGCATCAAAACAGTAGTGCCAGATGTCCTAGAATCACTTAGACTCCGTTAGCTCGTCCCCGGCAGAGTCTCCTTCTGCAAAGGCACAGCGGGGATAGCAGTCTCAGAGCCCGCCGTCTCCCGGCGCCAAATCTTTACTCCCGGCGGAGTAATTACAATACGTTCCTCTCCAAGCCGGGCTATGTCGCCACCAATCGACTTTACGTGGTCCGTCAATTCCGTTATCGCTAGCTTAGTCTCGTCAACGCTCTTGCGTGCCAAGGGCGTAATTCGGACGATTAGGATGTTTCCGGTCCGAATCTCAGTCTTGATAACTTCAACATCATCCAGTTCCTGCAACGGAAGCGCTTTCACGTAGAGAGTAGAGTGCGCCATATGAAAACATCAAATCATGATATGATGATACGTTTCTGAAACCAGCTGTCAGAACGACTTTAAACTTTGCCTGACCAAATTCGAGACAAATCATCAACTTCCAGAATGCGCAGGCGCCTGGGACTTTATCGTCTCCCATACGGGATCACCAACGTAATGGACATTTACAATCACTTTCCCCTTCTTTGTAGCAGCCAAAGCTTCCGAAGCAAGCAGAGATCTTCCGACCGACAAGAATTTACCGTGCTTCTCATCGATGATGACGACTAGCTCTTTCTCACCAAAACTGCCCTCGACTTTTCTGATTCCCGGTGCCATGATATCAGCTCCGCCTACTACATGGGGAACTGCGCCCATGTCTACAGTAACGCGGGGCATCTTTTCCAAAGCAACTGTATTCGTCAACACCGGAATAAACTGTCTCTCTCTCTTGAACGCAACTGGGAGCCCGTCGACGAAAATGACTTCCGAACTCTTCACCATCTCCGTTTCGACGCGAGATTTGCGGGACAGATGTTCGAAACCAGGAATCTTGTTCAAGTCTTCAATCAGAGGTTTGGAATCGCGATCTTTCAAGATAGTTCTATTTGGCAAATCGATTCAGCTTCTTCTACGACAATCTTTAAAAGTGTACAAACGCCGGGACACTCACTTCCCCAGTTGGATCTTGAATGTCTGACGTAGCTGCAAAAATTTTTGAAGAGAGTCTAAACAAAGTCGTTCTCGTCCAGCTGAAAGGGGGACGAAGCGTAAGGGGAAGACTGTACAGTTTCGACCAACACATGAACTTGGTCCTGGAAGAAGCTGAAGATGTTACCAATTCTGATGCGACAAAAAAACTAGGAACGATCATTGTACGAGGTGACAACGTGGTTTTAGTGTCACCACCGCCAAAAAGGTAACCGCCTAGTCTAGAAGGCCAATTATCTCCGGGTTCCGCTGAATCTGTCCATAATCCCACCTAATTCGGCACCTCCGACCAACGAGTAAATCTGAGATTGCGACGATTTCTGAAAATCTTAGCTGGCAAACGGATGGTGGATGCAGATAGGTGAATTCGCGATTCTGACGCCGGTTGCATTACTGGAGGAATTCCTGCGGTCATCACAAAATGCGAATCCGGCAACGCACTACGTCCCTCATTCCTACAAAGGTTAAATAGAATCGCTGGGGCGCGTCCTCGAAAGCGCGTCTGTGACTAAGTTTGATTCGGCGAACGGCCTTCTCGCTCCTAGTTGTCTTAATCACCTCGCTAATCATCATGCCCTATAGCATGCCGCGTGCGGCAGGCTCATCGCCGGGAATGACGCAATTTGTTCAGTTGAATGACCCAGCGATTAATGCTACTGGCTCCCATACAGCCTTAAATTTGACCTATGCCATGACTGATCTATACACTAATTCGTCCAACGGGTTCACCAAATCCAGTCCATTCGTGGGAAACCTAACATGGTTTAGCTCAGTCAACAGAACGGTGGACAACTCTCCTATCCCCGGAACGGACTTTAGGTTCAACATCACGACCTCTAGTGCTATCACTGGATCACAAAACATGAACTGGACCCTCCCAATTCCCAAAGGAGGCTGCTCAACTTGCAACCTGACCATTCTACGGTTTGACTTTCCACAGCCAACATTCACACAAAACCGCGGAAACAACGCAACCTTCGCAGTGTACAACGCTTCCAATCGCATATCCCTGAGTCCACCGACCAACTCGTCCTTGTACTGTCCGCAACTAGTGTTGCAACGATGCTTCGATGCGACGTCTTTCATCGGCTATAATCTTACACTCTCAATCCGGTTCAACTTGAACTTCACCGGTACGGGTCAGCAGTCTATGGACGCTGAATTCGGTGAGCTGATAGTCTTTTCTCCAAACTTCGGCCTTACCTTTACAAACTCTCTCAGTCATACAATGACTCTCGACCCGACGAGCAACACGGTAGCTCACCTAGCGAACCTGCCCCTGAATTATAATCGGACCGTCTCCTACCATCCCCTCAATAAGCCACAGATTGTGAACCACGACTGGACCACGGTAATCATCAGCTATTACTATCCTACTCCCTACACGATTGTTCAGATCAACGCAACGACCCCATCCTACACAGGCTCAGGAAGCCCGTTCGCATTCGACAAGGGGGCCTGCATCAAAAGTGCGTTGATCGACTGCAGCAGCATCTACTCCACATCGTTCGTCTCTCTAAACATGACGAACAACAAAGTGAAAGGAACCGTAACTGTTAACGCGACCAGCGAAAATGCACCTGCAACTTTAAGAACAGTCATCCCAGCATCTCTGTCTGGGCCTGTTTCGCCTACGGCTTTCTGGCAGCTGGGCGAAACAATAGGGGTGGAAGCGGCGACCAGCACTCTTGTCGCAACGGGCAGCCTCAACATCACGTTCCGCGATCCCAATGGAGCCTTGACTACGATCCCTCGACGGACAATGGCTCTCAAATCACCAGGCGGCGTGTTCAACTTCACTATCCCCATTTTCGCGCCCTTGGGAAATTGGACGATCGCTTCCACCTTCACTAGCGCCTTTGATCTGGGAGCTAGAAACACGTCGTTTAGAGTTGATCAGATTCAGGTCAGCTCATTCAGCAGCGGCGGTGGCAACACCGGGCTGACCGTACAGGGAAGTCTGACGTACGCGTCAAACAGCTCTGCGGCGATAGGTGTTAGCGGAACCGTCTTTGCCATCGACGCGGGAACACCGACCAACATTCCTGTTACGAATAAGACCGCCGGGGGCGGCGGCGGGCTCTACGTTTCCAATATTACAGTCGTCAATGGTGTGTTCACCCAAGGGCAACCGCTCATTATGATATTCACTATTGTCAATCCGAGTCCAAGTATGGCGTTTAGTGCAAACGTGACGATAGAACACGAATGGCCCGGTTCTCAACCCCATGGAGCGAATGTGACGTTTCCCCTTGGCACCCCTGGGGACGGATTTGGGGACCTACCATTCATTTCAGGTCCACAGGCCTATCAGGCGGCCTTGACTCTGACGGGGCACGGCGTACAGATAGCCTTGACCAGTCTCAGTAATGGGAATCTTGCCTCAAAGAATTTCATGATGAGTGTCGGAACGGACCCTGTTGTCCCTAGCAGACAACACACAGGGCTTTTCAAGATCAGTGTGTCTAGCAAGGCGGGCACGTCCACTTTCTCGGCGAATTCGCTTGAATCTCCTCCTTATGCCTACGTCGTTGGCTTGCCCTTTGTCCCTAGCCGATTCCTAGCATATTCGGCACCGTTCAAGACAGACACAAGTGGAAGCTTCTCACTCACAATAAAATCAGACGCAATCCTCGCGGCGAAGAAACTTGTAGTTTTTGCTCTTGCTGAGGACTCCTCAGGCGTCGTTCTCGTGAATGATGTCTTAAAACCCAGCTTCTTCTCCGACTCGACCATACTGCTATCGAGCATGGACGCGATTGGTGAGGTAGCCGAGAATCAGATGGTCACAGCGACCGTGCATCTGACTAACAACTCAACAAAGCTCACTCAAACCATCAGCGTTAACCTCTACCTCGATTCCAAAGTCGTTGCAGGTCCAACAAGCGTCACCCTCGGTCCCGGAGCTAGTCAACCCATCACTCTATCGTTCAAGGCGCCATCGATTCCTGGACGATACGTTCTCACATTCTCGTCACCCCAGTATAGCGGCCCATTGGCAACCCAAACACTCCAGGTAACAATACTTCAGAGCAACTTGCAAATCCTTATTCCCGCAGCAATAGGCGTCGTGGCTGCTATTATCATCCTAGGGTTCTACCTGGTCAGAAGACAACCTGAGACCATGGAGACGCAAGAAAGGACAAAACCGGCAGGCTCCAAACCTAAGACTCCAGGTTCAGGGAACCCTCCTTCCAAATCCTTAACTTGAACCCAACACCCTTACGAGTTGAAGTCTAGATGGAAGCGGGTCCTAAGGAAGCACAACCGGAAGCCCCATTACAAGAGCCAACGGTGCGTGAGCGAAATCCCGGCGGGCTGTTCTACGAATGCATCAATTGCGGATCTAGACTGACAGCAGACCAATTGGCGATGACGCCCGAGATCAAGTGCCCCTTCTGCGGCTATAGAATTCTCAGAAAAGTCAGGCCGCCCATCGTTAAACACGTGAAGGCCAGATAGAAACAGATACCTCGGCTGTAATTTCGTCCTATCGTTGCTCACGTAAAGCATTATACTGATTCTTGTACATCTCACCGTAGAGCAGAAGTTTGGAGCAGCTAACCACTCAGGTAAGAGACAAGCATAGGCTACTCTCTGAGCTCGCGAGACGCAGAGGCTTCTTCTGGGGTTCCTTCGAAATATACGGGGGTGTAAGCGGCTTCATCGACTTGGGCCCTTTAGGGACTGGTCTCAAGCGAGAAATCGAAGACTCTTGGAGAGATTTCTTCCTTAGACGCCACGGATTCACAGAGATATCGACTCCGATCATAACCCCCGAACGGGTCCTCGAGGCCTCGGGGCACGTCCAGAATTTCAAAGATCCAATGACGGAGTGTACCAACTGTCATCGAAGGTTCAGAGCGGACCAGTTGATCAAAGAAGCCGCAGGGACTGAGACTGAGGGTCTGGATCTGGACCAACTATCCGTCCTACTGAAGCAGGTAAAATGTCCTGAATGTGGAGGAGTCCTCGGGTCACCGCAATACTTCGTCACCATGTTCAAGACGAACATCGGCCCATACGGAGAAGACCCCGCTTACACTCGACCCGAAGCAGCGCAGGGAATATTCGTCGACTTCCACCGGGTACTTGAAGTGATGAGGGAAAAATTCCCGTTGGGCATAGCACAGGTCGGGACGGTGTTGAGGAATGAAATTTCTCCCCGCCAGGGACCCATTCGGCTGCGCGAATTCACAATAATGGACTTCGAACTCTTCTTCGATCCTGAAAGACCAGAGTGCCCCTACATCGACGAAGTTAGGGAAGACAAGCTGTCCATCGTAACAGAGGATACTAGAAAGAAAGGAAGAAGTGAAACCACTAGAATCACAACTGCGGAAGCTCTCGAAAAACGACTCGTAAAGTCCCCGTGGATGGCATATTTCATGTCGCAGTCCGCGCGGTTCTTGGCAAAGCTAGGGATCAACGAGCACTATCAACGATTTTTTGAGAAACTCTCCACGGAAAGAGCACATTATTCTTCTCAGACTTTCGATCATGAAGTGAAGCTTGACAGGTGGGATTGGGTCGAAGTCGCCGGGTTCGCCTACAGAACCGACTTCGACCTTCGCAGTCACATGCAGGCCACCGGAATAGATCTGCGAGTCTTCAAAGCATATGATTCACCGATTGAAAAGAAAGTCCGAACAATCAGGCCGAACCACCAGAAGATACGCCAACGATTCGGAACAGACGCTGGAAGAATCATCAGCCTCCTGGCAAAGGAGGATTTACCTCGAATCCTCCAAGGGAAGAGACGCGGCGAGTCAATCAAAATTGACGCTCATGATATTCCGGCAGAATTCTTCGACACGAAAGAGGAGGTGGTCAAGGAGACCGGAACAAAATTCCTTCCCCACGTCATTGAGCCTAGTTTTGGGGTAGAGAGGCTCGTTTACTCCACGCTAGAACATAATCTCAGAATGAAGGAGGAAAGATTGATTTTGAGCCTACCCTTCGGGATCGCCCCGACACAAGCCGCCGTCTATCCTCTTGTTAACAGGGATGGTCTTGTGGAGAAGGCCCAGAGCGTCCATCGAAGCCTCCTCGAAAGCGGTCTGCGCGTCGAGTATGACGATGGGGGGTCAATCGGGCGGAGATATGCCCGGGCTGATGAAGCCGGCATACCGCTCGGAATTACCGTCGACTACGAGACAATGAAGGACGGTTCCGTCACCCTGCGGGATCGAGACTCGTGGAACCAGATAAGGGTCCAAATCGACGAACTCAAGTCAACGATCGACTCCATTGTCAGCAGCGGATTCCCGGCAAAAACTGGCCAGGCTCGCCGCAACTAGTTTTTATGGGAATGTCGCCTTCACTGCAGTAGAACCCCCCGGTGTCGATGTTGACCTTTCCAGTTGAAACCGAAGCTAGCATCAGACGTAGAATCCTAGACATTTGTCGCGATCAGACGAGGAACGTCGTCGAGATAACGCGTGAACTAGCCCTGATGACTGACAGCGTCGGCGACGGCAAGGGCAAGGATGCGAAGGACCACTATCAGAACATGATCAAAATTCTGGACGATTTCGAAGGTACCAAGAAGAAGCTGCTGGAAGAGGTTGCTTCATTCGGGGCCCTATTGAGTAACCGTGAGGACTTCATCCGGCTCATCTTCCGGGTAGGCGAGGTGGCCGACTACGCTCAAGGGATAGGCTACCGACTGACCGCGGTTATCGACCGCAGCTGGAAGGTCGACAAGAGATACACCAAACGACTATCCGAACTCATCGGACTCGTTCTCGAAGAAATGTCCAAGATTCGTGAAACCATGATGTCCCTCGGATTCAACCCGACAAAAGCTATGGAACTCTCGAAGGGCGTTGAGGAGACAGAAAGGAAAGTCGATACCGCTTACCGCTCCTTGGACCTAGAGGTGCTTGACGAGAAGATTCCCCTTCGCACACTCCTGTTGATCAGGGACCTCAGCGCTCACATGGAGAATATGGCGGACCTCGGAGTGGACGTTGTGGACCTAATCCGAGTCATCGCTTTGACCGCCTAGTAAGGCCGTGAAGACCTCCCTGGCTCAGGATCAAGCCGAACTCATTGGGACAAGGCTCATCATCTGGGATTACAAATCAGGTCTCGGAATATACAGATCAGGATTCTTCGGAAAACCAGTAGGCATTCCCAAGCCGAAACCTGACCAGGACTTTGAAGTCCCACTCCTATTGGATCTCATGGAGGGACTTTACCTGCTCGAGCACAAGAGAATCGGCGTCATCGACGGACGCAGCAAGAAACCTGTCGGAAAGAGCGTGCTGCTGAAGGCAGCCCGGGAAACCTATCGAGGCTTCAGCGCTGCCTACCAAGTATACAAGGACTTGAGGGAGAAAGGCTACGTCGTCACTCCGGGAATCAAGTTCGGAGCCGATTTCGCCGTCTACGAACACGGCCCAGGAATAGACCACGCACCATTCATTGTATCTGTCGAAACTCCTGAATCAGTGATGGGTCCTTTCGAAGTGGTCCGCGCGGGAAGACTCGCTACCACGGTGAGAAAACATTTCATAATTGCGATTCCCGACACGAAATCTGGAAAGATCCGGTATCTAGTGTTTCAATGGTTCAAGGCGTGACGAACAAGGATCTGTTCTAAAGCGTGAGCTCCTCAAGTCCACGCGGGTAATGGGTAATGAAATCCATTCCCTTCTTCGTTATCACAACCGTGTCGGAGTGCCGGAATCCCGCGTAGCCAGGAAAGTATAGACCTGGTTCACATGAGAACACCATTCCTTCACGCATGATCGTCCGGTCCCCCGGATCAAGCCATGGCGGTTCGTGACCGTCCAAACCTATTCCGTGTCCCGTATGATGTCTATGAGCATCCGTGAGTCCTGAGTCTTCAATAGATTTGCCAGCTACCTCGTCTATCTTGCTACATGTTGTTCCAGGGCGGAATTCTTTGAGAGCGGCGTTCTGTGCTTTCAGCATAGCTTCAAAGTAACGCTTGGCCTTGGAGCTAGGTTTTCCAATGATGACGGTTCGTTCAAGCTCGCTCGTGTAGCCTCCCATTTCCACTCCGGCCTCTGTAACGAGAACATCTCCTCTCCGAATCTTATTCTTGGTGTAGACTGCATGAGGAATCGCAGAGTTGACACCAACCTGCCCGCGGAAGCCAACGACCACTGGAGACAAGGCTATTTTCAATTGGACATAGGTTTGTCCGAGTTTCTTCAACATTCTGGCAAGTGCATCGTAGCTGGATTTCACAGCTACTAGAGTATCATGAAGACCAGCACGCGTATTTTCGAGCAAAATATCGTGCGCTATCTCCGACCATTTTGCACTCTCTCGGAGGAGCCGTATCTCCTGTTTCGATTTCGTCAGCCGCAATCTGTCCACAATGTCTTTCCCGTCAATGAACTTGGCCCGACGCATTAGGTCCTGCAATGCAGGTCCTCGATAACCATAGCCCCCAGCGGCTCCCTGCGCGGAATCTGTGGCAATTCGGGAAGATGCAAGTCCTTTCTGAGCCATGAACTTCGCAAAAAGCCGCATCGGGTGGGTCTCGCCAGGGTAGTCAGGATAGGTTAGCACATCGCCAGCAAACGGGCATTCCTTTCGAGCATGGTCATACTCCAGGCGTGGAGCCATGAAGAAAGGTGGTTCCTCATTGGGAATGACCGCAGCGAGAGGCCGTTCCGTCGAAATATGCGCGAAGCCCGTTGTGTAAAGAATTCTCGTCGAATTGGTCAGATAGAGAGCATCAATCCTGTTTCTTCGAAGCTGGTTCTGAATCTTCGCGATTCGGTTTTCGTGTTCCTCGGTGCTGATCTTTAGCTCATCGGGAGCCATAGGATAGAGTTTTGCAGCTTCGACCTGTTAATAACTGGTAATCAGTACACCAAAAAAAGAAGCGGCAGGCTGGAGAAAACCAGCCTAGTCGATCCTTATCTGTTTGGGTTTGTTCCCAGGGCTCTTGCGTGTGAGGACAAGCTCCAGGACTCCGTTCTTGTAGCTCGCCTTCGATGTATCGGGGTCTACTTCAACGGGAAGCTCCAAGGACTTGTAGTAACGCCTCTTGTCGGTATCCACTTTCAGCACTAGGTTCCGTCCGTCGCACTCGAGTGCAATGTCCGACTTCTCCACGCCTGGAAGTTCAGCAACAACCTTGACAGTGTCTGACTGAACCATGGCGTCAACGAGAGGTTCGCGTTCTTCCTTGACGTCGAGGCTTGGCTTCGCGGTTCCAAATGGTCCTCCTTTGATTGATGGTTTCACGTTGCCGAATTCTCTGACTATTGGTTTGCCGTCTGGTCCCATGCTGAACGAGTAGCCGTAGACAAAAGGTCCCATCTCTCTAACTGTTCCTCCGTCGGGCAGTTTTCTCTCCCGGACTAGATCCTTCGGTAGCTCGAGCCCGCGGAACATTTCTTCGAAGTTTCGATCGAAATCGTCGAACCAATTGGTCAATGGGGATCGGAAGCGTCGCTTGAACCATTCTGGTAAGAATTCATCGTCTTCCAATCGATCTCACCTCCTTGTGTCGATAATCGTCGAGGGTCTTACGCGTCTTTTCCAAGAATGCAATGAACTCGGGTAGAACGGTCTTGCCAAGCTGGCTCAGCTCGTAGGTTCCTTCTACTGGTTCGTCTACAATTCCTGCTTCAGACAGTGCTGTAAGGTTGTGGTAGACAAGTTTGGGGTTGATTCTCGCTCGAAAGTCTCTCTTGAGAGCCGACTTTTGTAGCATCGGTGCAAGCATTCTCATCCTAGTCTCGTTCACCAGTAGCTCGATTGTGCGGAGTGTTTGCTGCAGAGTCCGCTCTAGCGTGTCCTCGAACCATCCAAGCGTCTCGATCTGTAACTTCCCAGTGCCTACGGCTCCGGGGGCCTGTTCCTCAATCAGGTCTGGAGGGATCTCTTCAGGAGAGAAGATCAACGATCGAGCGTTCTGTGACTGGCTGATGAGCCGGATCCTGCTCCAAACCGACTCTTCCGGAAGACTCGCAGAGCAGAATACGACGATAATCTCGTCTTTCTTGACTCCGCAAACATCCGCTTCCATGCTTGAACGGTCGTCGTCTCCCTCTAGTGAGGGGTCGAGATATGTGTCGAATCCTTTGCTCATCAGCGACCTGGCTGCTATGTATTTTTGGAAGACCTCGAGCTCCCTGTCGCTGGCCGAGTCCCCGAATCTGTTGCTGAACGTCTCGTAGTCTAGCGCCGATCGTGGCTCAACTCTTCGTGCTTCATCTTCATTTGAAAGTCTTAGGTTCATTGCGCCTGACCCTCTTCTGTTACCTACGGTAACATCTGGGGCAGATAAATGTTACCTGAAGTAACTATAGATTCGCCAGTAACACTAGTAAACGGAGACTTTTGTCACGCCCTGGATCTTCAAGAGTCGGGGAATGATTTCGCCCGGGACGGCTCTGTCGCCGATTAGGACGAGTTTAGGCTCCGGGATCAATTCTGGATCATCGACCAAGGCCTGTCGAATGCTAATTCCAAGTTCTGAAAACAGCTGCGTGGCTCCAGCGATGATTCCCGGTTTGTGAGGGTCTTCAACGATAATTTCGACCACACCAAGCCCTAGCTGCTTCGCGACCCCTCTCAGCGAGAGCCCAGCAGATCGGAGATTCGAAAAGAGCGATTTGAACTCCGGATTACGCTCTATCATTCTGATGGTTTCATCTACCGTCCGCCTATCGACCCCCGCCAACTTTGCGATTCTCACCACGGGTATCTCGATATCATTCAGATAGACCTCACTTCCGCGGAGTCCCAAACCGTTCTCAAGGATTATGCGCACCACCTTCAGCCTCTCAGGCTGTCCTTCCAACATGGATTGTATCTTGCTCCACATTCTAGCCGAACTCTAATGTACATAACTGTACTGGCAAGCTTAAAATGTTACCTGGACGAACATACATAGACGTTCTACTTGCAGACGCTCGCCAAACGGGAACTCATGACGGTTAGTCTTTCTCAGGAAGAAATCCCGACTCGGTGGTATAATATTCAGGCCGATCTTGCCGAGCCTCTACCTCCACCGCTCGACCCTGGGACCAAGCAACCCGTCAATCCCACCTCCTTGGAGAGAATCTTCGCAAAAGAGCTCATTCGCCAAGAAATCAGCTCTGAACAGAATATCACGATCCCAGAAACCGTTCGGGACGCCTATATCCAGATCGGCAGACCGACACCCCTGGTACGGGCGAGGAGACTTGAGAAGTTTCTCAAGACCCCTGCCAAGATCTTCTACAAGGCGGAATATCTCAGTCCCACAGGAAGCCACAAGCCTAACACAGCCCTGGCTCAAGCCTATTACAACAGTCAGCAGGGAACGCAGAGACTAGTAACTGAATCCGGCGCCGGTCAGTGGGGATCAGCGCTCGCCCTTGCCTCCTCCATCTTCAACCTGAAGTGTCGGGTCTACATGGTCCGAGTCAGCTACGACCAGAAGCCCGGACGAAGAACCATGATGGAAACTTACGGGGCAGAAGTCTTCCCATCGCCCAGCAAGGAAACAAAATTCGGAAAATCCTTGCTTGATCAGAATCCAGACCATCCTGGAACTTTGGGAATAGCGATCAGCGAAGCGCTGGAGGATACCGTGACTCACGAGGACTCTCGGTATTGTCTGGGCTCGGTTTTGAACCATGTTCTCCTGCACCAATCGATTATTGGGCTTGAGGCCAAGAAACAGTTCGAGAGTATCGACATCGAGCCCGACATCATTGTAGGATGCATTGGAGGAGGATCGAACTTCGCCGGCTTCGCCTATCCTTTCCTATCAGACAAGTTGAGAGGCAAGCCTGGGGCAGAATTTGTCGCCTGCGAACCAAAGGCCGTACCCTCAACAACGCGCGGAACATACACCTACGACTTCGGAGACACGGCGGAGATGACTCCGCTCCTGAAAATGTATACGGTGGGGCACAAGTACGTATCGCCGCCTATCCACTCAGGAGGCCTCCGTTACCATGGAAAGGCACCATCACTCTGCTACCTCATCAACAAAGGACATGTGAGGTCCGTAGCCTATCATCAGACAGAGGTTTTCCAAGCGGCGAGAACATTTGCCCAGACCGAGGGTATGATCCCGGCCCCGGAAACCGCACACTGCATCAAATACGTCATCGACGAAGCAATAAGATGTAAGGAGTCAAACGAAGAGAAAGTCATAGCGTTCAACAACTGTGGACACGGCCTCTTGGACCTCAAGGCGTACGAAGACTTTCAAGCAGGGAGACTCGTAGATTACGAACCTGCCAGTATTCAAGTCGAATCCTACGTTCAATGAGAGACAATTCCAAGACAGAGTAGTTCAACTAATCTCGATCGAGAAGCGTCCAGAAGACGCGCTCGAACTCCTCTCCAAGCACTATCGTGTAGAAATGCCTGCTCTCAGAATCGGACTTCCCCCAGGGGAGAAGAAAGCGTTAGGCTGCTATGTCCATCGACAAAAGACGATCTACATATCGAGCCAAGAGTATCTCTACGACCCTTACGTGCTGATTCACGAATTCTACCACCATTTGAGAAATGTCGGAGGCAAACATCGCGGCACGGAAAGACACGCAAAACAGTTCGCGCTGTCCTTTCTCAGCACAACATAGGCCTAGTTTCCCTTACAGAGTAAAGATACGGGTAGGTCAGCGTTTTTTTCCGCTAGGTCCACAGAGTGTTGGGTAGGGTCTTCTCCGGGATATGCGCAATATGTTTCGTCGCGTAGACTTCGCCGCAGTGTGGGCAGCGTAGGCTGCGCCGCCACATTCTGTAAACCAGCCTTAACGCGATGTAGCTCATTAGGAAGACTATGACTCCGAAAACCGCGGCGTCAGCGTTGATAACGAAAATGAAATAGTGGAAGTCGACCATTTGTTAGGCGTCCCCCGGGCCGGCGCGAGAATGCTGTGGATATCCGCGTGGACTGTGGCTGAAATCCATAGGCTATATTGGCCAGCAGATGGTATAAACCTACCTCGAAAATAAATTGCACAATTCTTCTATCGTTCAATCAGCGGTTCCGGAAAAAAAGAAAAGCTTAGGGTTGACTGGTGGGAGTTGCGGCTTGTTGGGGCTGAAGAATCTCATCCGCGTGAGTAATCTTGACAAGCCCCTTCAGCAATAACCTATTCGTCATCTTTGCGCAGATGTCACAGTCTTTGCCAGGGCAATAGCCCTTCAAGAAATTCTCGCACTTCCATCGATAATTTTCGATCTCCACTGTGGACATACAATAGAGCCTTTCTTCGCATTGTCCATTTCCCCGAATTGACTAAAGTATCTCGTAACTCGCCGCCAAAATTCCCAGTAACACTCAGGAGGACCGTCGCCTTTTCTCCCGGTAGATCTCTCGTTGAATCACGAACCGCATGATCTCGCTGGTCCCACCTCCTATCATCATGAATCGGGCATCACGGAAGTAGCGTTCGATCGGCAGATCTTTAGTGTACCCTATTCCTCCATGGACTTGCAAAGCTTGGTGCGTTATCTCGAAGGCGGACTCCGTGGCAAAGAGCTTTGCTATCGCACCCTCAAGTCGAGCGAGCTTTCCTTCATCAAGTAGGCGGACGGCCTTGAGGATGAGTAGGCGGGCTGCCTCAAGCCTAACGAGCATGTCTGACAGTTTGAAGCTGACCCCTTCGAACTCCTTGATCGGACGGCCGAACTGCTCTCTCGTCGAGGAGTAGTCAACGGCAGATTCAAAGGCCGAGCGGGCGATCCCCAGCATTCCCGCTGCGACTGCGGGCCGCTCTCTATCAAGCTCGTCGAGCAGTATCGGAAACCCTCTGTGGAGCCCACCAATCACGTTCTCCTGAGGAACTCTTGCGTTTCGAAATCTAAGGTGCACGACGTTTGCGCCGTGCATTCCAAGCAGACCATACGTCTTCACTATTCGCACCCCGCTGGAGTCCCTTGGAACAACTAGGGCGCTGACTCCGGATCTGGGAGGTTTCGTAGGATCGGTGACTGCGAATACAAAAAGGAAATCGGCAATTCCGCCGTTAGTAATGAAACGCTTCTCCCCGTTGAGGACAAAATCTCCCGATCTGAGTTCTGCACGCGTTTTGATTGAGGCTGCGTCGGACCCAGCCCCTGGCTCAGTCAAAGCTAGTGCGCCAACCTTATCACCTGCCAGCACCGGACGGAGAAACTCATCTTTCTGCGCTCTACTCGCAAAGTAAGCGAGAGGAGCAGCGTACAGTGCGCCTGACGCCAGACGCGCCATTTCAGTAGCCGCGCTGACCGCAGAGATCTCCTCAGCAACAATCACTTCAAAGCTCCAACCTAGTCCCCCACCTCCGTCAGTCTTCGAAAAAGGAGCCCCTAGGAGATGCTGCCTTCCGAGTTTCTGTAGTACTTCGCGGGGGAACAAACCCCCCTCGACTTTTTGGGCTATCGGAGCAATGTGCTCCTTAGCGAAACGATGAACCTTCTCTCTGAATTTGGCCTCGGAAAGTGATTCGAAAATGGCCATGCTTCGTGACCGGAGGTCGAGCTGAAACGGACGGAAGGGTGCCTACCGTTCTGTCATGTTCAGGCGTACTGCGTCGGCGCGATCACCAAGGGCTTAGGCTTGGGGATCAAGGCAAGGGTCTCCTGGAACACGGGCCGGTACGCGATGCCGTACATGATCAGGCCATCCTTTCCTTCATAGTCAAGTCTCCGCAGCACACCCTCAAGTTTAACGCCGGGCTTCAAGTCCTGAATCTTCGCATCGACAAACAACACCTTGTTCTGGTCGAGCAGTTCGAAGTTGGACGTGAATCTCCTCTTGAGAGGTAATTTGGATACGCTCTTCAATCGAGCGATTAGTGGGTATCGTTTGACATCCATTGCCCCGGTACACTCGGAATCAAGACATTTCTCTCTAGCTGGGTAGTAGATTCGTTCGCATCCGTGGCATAGGCTAACAGTGAAGGCTTTGCCATTGACTGGCTCCACATCCCCGACGAGCCTCGGGATCTCAAGCTTCTGCTTAATCCTGGACAGACGAGCCTTGATCAGGTCTTGATAGGTTTCAATCCTTATTGTTGTTTTGCGCTTAATGTAGTCCTCGACGGTTGGTGTGAGCCCTCTCTTTTCCTCTATGCCGTCCTGAACCTCAAACCAAGTCGCGTTTGAATACGCTCCAGAACCGTAGGAGACTGCTAGAACTTGATCTCCAGGTTTGGAATTGTCAAAAACGGACGCGAGAGAGATTAGCGTTGAAGCCGCATAAGTGTTTCCTGTGTCCAGGACTTTGAGCCAAGGCTTGACCTTCTTCTCAATGTCTTGTTCGGTAAGCTTCATTCTTTCAGCTATTGATTCATCCTCAACATAGGGAATCTTGTCCTCAGTTAGCGCTGCGCAAGTCTTCATGGGTAGGTATCCGGATGGTTGATGGAAGGTTATGGCATCAAACTCTGAAAGCGAAAGATCGGGGTGCTTACGGAACAGGTTGGCAATAGCGCCAATCACATGAGACTTGTAAGCTTCGACTGTGGTACGACCGAAATGCGAAGGCACCGCCGCTTGGTCGCGTCTCCAAAAGTCCATGAATAGACTCGAAAAGGGCGCGATATCCTCAATGGTTGCTATGAGATCTGTCCTGCCAAGTACGTAGGCTCCTGCCCCGGCACCGCAAGAATATTCCAAGGGATCGCCTCGCTCTGCCTGAGCGACATCTGCACCGATGGCGAGACCGTACTTAATCCGACCGCTTCGGATTTCTGAATCTATGAACCCGACACCTTGCATGCCCGAATTGCATGCTCCCTCCAGATCCGCGACGAATACGTTCTGTCCCATTCCGATGAAGGACGCGACATGACGTGCAATCGTTCCGACCGCATAAGGCTTCGATTCGGAGCCTGCGGTGACGCTTCCAATCTCGTCCGGGGCGATTCCAGCCATTCTAACCGCGTTTTCAGCTGCCTCGGTGGCCATTGTGATCGTATCCTCGTTGTGACCTGCAAGAGCTTTCTCTCTAAGAAGTAGCCCGTGCCTAACCTTCTCGAGGACTCTTTCCAGTTCCTTGCCTCGCTTTCTCTCCCGTTCTCTTACAATCTTCTCCGTCTCGATCCGTTCCCATGGAATATACACGCCGTATCCAACAACTCCTACACCTCTATGACTCATCTGAAATCCCAGAGAACGATCTATGAACGGCGATTCTCGCGAATCACCATATTTAAGGCTAGCTGGACCGCAGTCTTGACACAAGGCTGTCATGTATTTGTCCTCTTGGCCCGCATCAAGAAAACGTACCGAAAGAACGGGTCTGCAAATGCCTATGGAACTTTGCTCCGACTGAATCAGTTACAGACTGCTTTTGCGCTCCGAGAGGAAGCGAGAACCGGAAATCGCTCCAGGATGGTAGATGCCTTTCCGGGTCAGCCTTCTAATCGCTCCAGCCGTGATAACCGCCCTTCTCATTTCTCAAATGGGCCCCATCCAACTCCATAATCTGGCTCCACTGATCGAGGATTCCAAGCTTCCTCTTACCCCGATAAGCGGCGCCCAGTCGACTCTGGTAGTGCTCGTAGGGTTCTCCGACAAGCCCAATAGCACTTCTCCGAATCGGATAGCTAGCGTTCTTTCAAGCCTGAACAACTACTACGCCGAGGATTCGTACGGAATCGTCTCGTTTGCAACGACGCTCAGCCCCTCTGCCACCTCCCCATGGTACTCGCTACAGCAGACTATGGAATACTACAGTGCCAATACAGCATCCATCGACAACCAATTGGTCACAGACTCACTTCAGGCTGCATACAAGGCAGGAGTAAACTTTCATGATTACAAATACGCGATAATAGTCCACGCCGGAAACGACGAAGCGATGACACATGCATCCACAGATATTCACTCGTTCACCATTCCCGGATACGTTTTCAATCCCTCTCCCCTAGACTCCTTCCAGATCTCGAGCTCCGTAGTCTCAGAGTCCGATCCGGTCGGAGTCTACGCCCACGAAGCTGGCCATCTTCAGGGCCTGCCGGACCTCTACGATCTGACCCAGCAGATAGACCCCGTTAACAACTTTGTCGGCTACTGGGAGATTATGGCACTCGGAGAATGGAACCCAAACAATGCGAATCCACTCCAACCATCAGCTGGAACATATCCTTCGCAACATTCATCATGGTCAAAGATTAAGCTAGGATGGATCTCCAACTCAAGCATACGAAAGGTCTACCCCGGCAATCTGACAACGATAACTGTCCACAATCTGGAACTTCCCACCCCGGGAATACAGATCGTCAAGATCCCAATCAGCGTGAACTCCGATGGATCTCTGTCTTACTATCTGCTAGAGATGAGAGCAAAGGTTGGAACCTACGATCAATATCTTCCATTCCCTTCGGATTACCCAGGTGCTGGCCTCCTAATTTACAAGGTAAATGAAAGTATTGCAGGGGGGCATGGAAATCTGAGACTCATAGATGCTCATCCGGGCGGGGATCTCAGCGACGCCGCGTTTGGACCTTGTTCCTCGCCGTGCACTAGCAACAATACCTTTTCGGACTCTGCTAACTTTGTCAAGATAATTGTCACCGCTACGAACTCCACCGCTTACACGATAATCGTCGATAGGACCAGCTCGCCCCTCCTACTTCTCCAAGTAAACACTCCTGCCCCCGGAATGCTCATCTCAGTGGACGGGGCGAACTTGACTTCTGACAAGTCCAACGAACTGAGACTCCCAGTACACTACGGGCCTCACGAGGTCTATATCCAGTCCGAAGTACCGCTCTCACTGGGCTCCACAACAATCCAAGTGGGATTGACGAACTCATTCGCTGCGTGGAATGACGGGAGTACGGCTAATCCGCGTTGGGTTTCCGTTGTCTCGGACACCGTCATTACCGCAACATACCGAGTAACGGTAGAGCCAACATTCGCAACAGCAGCAACAGCCGCGATTCTCCTTGCAATAGTTGCGACAGGAATAACGCTGAACCGGAGACGAAGTAGGAAGAAGACTGAACCTCCAATTGCTTCTGCCCCCTTTGGATCACCCAGCTCGCCGGACGAGAGCTCGAGTTCACGGTCACTCCCAAGGAATGACGGTCTTGGCAAAAACGCCATAGAGAGTGACCAAGAGCCCAATCAAGCCCATCCCTAGTCCAGCAAAATTCAATCCACCATCTCTCGCTACCAGTGTGCTAACGGAGCTCGCAACCAGAGTTGCCGACACCAGCACCTGTTTTGAACTGCTGGAAGCTCTATTGTCAAAACCGAGATAGTAAGTCGTCGAGGCGTTCAAGGGGATTCGAATGCTAGAGTTTGAGACAGTCTGGTTAACGAGGCACCCTCTCTGTTCCGCATTAAGCATGCAGCTTTGGAACGCGCCTTCGGGAAAGAACTTGAACTGGATCGAAGATAGTAATCCTAACTGGGTGGACACAGTAAGATTGACGAGCAATTCGTTTTCTCTGCCCGGAACAAGGGTGACGTTTTCCGGAGTCTCGGTCAGAGAGGCTGAGCTGACTGGAATTGACCTGGGATTGACAACCATCTGGGCCGACTGAAGCGGAACTGTGTGAAAATTCGGAATCATGGAATAGGCCAGAAGTCCAGCGACTAGGAGAAATGCCCCCCCGACAACGAGACCGAATTTCATTCGATCTCAGCGATCCTCCATGTCTTGGAGTCTCTTGAACTCCTTTAGTCCGCTGAGCCTGTGGCGCATGATGCTATTTTCCAGTTCCGCCTGGAGCAAAGCGAAAATGTCACGGTGAATACTTACAAACTCTGAGTCTGTCTGAATTCTCGGACGTTCCATTTCTATGCCGACAATGCTCTTGACTCTGGCCGGACGGGCTGAAAGGACAAGGATGCGGTCGGCAAGTTCAATCGCCTCGGGAAGGTTGTGAGTTACCAGAAGGAACGTCTTCCGAGTCTCATTGTGAATCTCAGCAACTTCCGCTCTCAGCGATTCCGCAGTGAACTCGTCGATGGCACTAAACGCCTCATCCATCAACACTACCTCTGGATCTATGGCGAGTGCACGAGCGATGCCGACTCGTTGTTTCATTCCTCCCGAAAGTTGTTTTGGAAAGAGATTCTCTGATCCCTTGAGACCCACCATCTCCAGGAGATCCATGGCAACCTCAGCTCTCTCTTTTCTCGGTCGCCCTTGGACCTCAAGTCCGAATTCAACATTTTGAATTACTGTCCTCCAAGGGAGTAGGGCGAAGGTCTGAAAGACCATGCTGATCTTTGAGTGAGGTGCAGTAAGGAGATCACCCCTAAAACGAATCTGGCCGGAGGAAGGATGATCAAGTCCGGCAATCATCCTCAAGAGTGTCGACTTGCCGCACCCGCTCGGTCCCACGATGCACAGGAACTCTCCTTCATTCACATGAAACGAGATATCCTTCAGCGCAGTTACGATTTGAGGTGGGTCTTCGTAGACCTTCGTCACGTTGGACAGTTCCACATGCAAGTCCTACCGCCACCTCTTGATGCGATTCTCAAACCTCTCAAAGAAGGCTCTGTCTATCGCAATAGTGATGAGACCAACCGTCATTATTGCGGCCAGGCCGTAAGTCAACGAATGCGCCGAGCTTCCTAGGCTGGTAGAGATAAAGGTGCCAATCCCAGCCACGCTCGCGATAACCTCGACCGCGAGCAACACGTTCCAACTGAACTCGAACGATAAGCGAAGACCCGTGACAAGGTTCGGAAAGATTGAAGGAAGGATCATTTTCGTGAAAGTCTGAACTCTTCCAGCTTTGAATACCGAAGCAACGTGGAAGTAATCGCCTGGGATTTCTTTCACCCCTTGTCTGATCGTGAAATACACGGGGAAAAAAGCACTGAAGGCGGAAATCGCGACAGCGGCAACATTTCCTCGGCCTATTACGGTAACCAAGAGCGTTAGAATCGCAAGATCCGGCAGAGCACCCACGAGCATAATGATCGGTGTGATTGCCTGGTCAAGTTGACTCCGCATTCCCACAAGTAGAGCTAGGGGGAATACCAAAACTAGCGCCAACGAGACTCCCGTCGTAACATTGGCAAAACTCTGGCCGACGTGCACCAAGAAGAATGGCGTTGCTGCGAGTTGAATGAGAGCTAGGAAAACGTCGTGCAGTGCTGGGAGCTGGGTGCTTGACACAGCGCCGGAGAGGGAGACCGACTCCCAGAGGGCGAAGATCGCGACTAACAACACTGCCCAAGCTGGTGGGCGGAATTTTCTTGCTCTCTTCTCTCGTACTCGATGAAAAGATTTTGAGCCGAACAGGCGAGACAGAAGCCCATAACTCCGGGGCATCGCAAGTCGGTTGTCAGAACTAATTAGCTTTAGACGAAAATTGAGTAAAATATTACGTTGAGACCAAGCTCTGTTCCCCGGTCCTTCCCGGAAGTGTTACCGGTTAGAAGGAAAGATCATTGTTAGAGGTTAGCGCAATTGACTCAGTCAAGTCCAAACTTTGGCATCGTAAAGTCGGGACCTGACTGTGCAGAACCGTGCATGGGGGTGTGCGTAATGCTCAGGGATGCCATGACCTGGCATATTTTTGCTGGACCTTTGTCAAAGAGTCAATTCTCTTCCCGAATTCCTTAAGCCGCGAGTGCGCAATCTGTAAGTCGAGCTCTTGTGGAACTCGAATCACCTTCGACTCGAGTTTAGAACCTTCTCGGAGAAGATATTCAGCTGAGAGAGCTTGACCAGCAAAGCTCATGTCCATGACTTCCGCTGGATGCCCGTCAGCTGCGGCGAGGTTGACAAGTCGACCGTCTGACAGGAGATAGAGTCGCTTCCCAGATCTCAATCTGTATTCCGTAACTTCGGGTCTAACTTTTTTCCGCGCAACGGCTATCCTCTCAAGGTCCTTGACCCTTACCTCGACATCATAGTGTCCGACGTTACAGAGAATCGCCTTGTCCTTCATTAGCCCCATATGAGCCGCAGTGATGACGCCGGTGTTACCCGTCGCGGTGATGAAGAGATCCCCTATCTTGGCAGCTTCTAACATCGGCATTACGTCAAAGCCTTCCATCAGTGCTTCCAGTGCTCGAACGGGGTCCACCTCTGTCACGATTACCCGTGACCCCATTCCCTTTGCTCTCAGTGCAACGCCTCTTCCCACCCAACCAAACCCAGCGACGACTACGCTTTTGCCTGCCAAGAGGAGGTTTGTCGCGCGCATGACGCCTTCAAGCGCCGACTGTCCCGTCCCGTATCTGCTGTCGAAGAGAAACTTGGTAAGAGCATCATTCACGGCAATGACTGGAAAGTTCAGACGTTCGTCCTTCTCCATTGCCCTCAACCGAGTGACTCCCGTGGTTGTTTCTTCACAAGCCCCGATGATCGTTTCAACAAACCTTTTGCCTTTCAGGTGCGCGGCAATCGAGAGCTCAGCGCCATCGTCGATCAGGATGTCAGGCTTCAATCCAAGAACTCGGTCTAGGTTGGCTTTGTGTTCGCTATCAGTGACGCCCCGCCAGGCATACACATGAACTCCAGTTTCGGATAGTGCTGCTGCCACATCGTCTTGAGTCGAAAGAGGATTACTTCCGGTGATGGCAACTTCCGCCCCTGCCTTCAGGAAGAGCTCACTAAGAACCGCGGTCTTTGCTTCTAGGTGAAGACACATTCCGACGCGGTGTCCTTTGAAGAGCTTGGTCGCGGCGAATCGTCGGGAAATTCTCGCCAACACCGGCATGTTTTCCTGGGCCCATGCAAGTTTGACGCGCCCAGACGGCGCGAGCGCGGGGTCCTTGACTAGGCTCAAGACTTTGCCCAGATCGAGAGTCCAATATTCCAATTATATATGGTCTAGCGTACAGATATTCCAATCGGAATGCTCAGCCCCTCCTAAGCTTCCAACTAGTCAGCAGATAACGGAACAGCCGTCTATGTTCCGGCTAGAACAGCTTCGAGCCGGCGGCAACCGCCGCCATGTATAATAAGGAAAGGGGACATGCTACGGTGAAACTCACCGGGAGTATTCGAGAATAGGTGTCTGAAAAAGGATTCAGGGCGAAGTTCAAAGACTCTGATGTCGCGGTCACGTTCAGGGATCTGATTCTCCTCCCCGGATGGACTGAAGTCGAACCTAGCCAAGTCCAATTATCCACTCAAGTTTCTCAGAAACATTCGATCAACATCCCATTAGTTTCTAGTCCGATGGACACCGTTACAGAGAGCGAGATGGCCATAGGATTGGCGCGACTGGGTGGACTTGGGGTTATTCATCGAAATTGTACCGCGGAAGAGGAAGCGGAGATGGCGAGAAAGGTGAAGAGGGCGGAGTCCCTGGTCATCAAGGAAGTCATCACAATTAGCCCCGATGCAACCGTGAAGTACGCAACCGAACTGATGCAGAAACATAACATTTCAGGATTACCGGTCGTTCAGGGAGAGCATCTCGTCGGCATATTGACAGGACGCGATGTTCGTTTTGCAGATTCGAATCTTCTCACTAGCGATGTAATGACGAAGAAAGTGATCACCGCACCCGCCGACACCAACATTGAAGGCGCGAAGGAGATTCTTCACAGACATCGCGTGGAAAAGCTTCCGCTTATCGACAAGGAAGGCCGATTGAAGGGTCTTATGACGATAAAGGATATTCTCCAGCGTGGCCGGTTTCCCAATGCCGCCCGCGACGAGAATGGCCAGCTCCTCTGCGGAGCTGCGGTCTCACCATTCGATCTCAAGCGGGCGAAGAAGCTCAGCGAGGTCGCTGACATCCTCGTCATAGATGTAGCCCACTTCCACAACGCAAACGTGTTCAGCTCGATGAAGAAGCTGCTTGAGGAAGTCAACACGGACGTTGTGGTTGGCAGCATTGGAACATACCAGGCTGCCGAGGACATTCTGACGAAACTCGATGGAGTGGCGGGCTTCAGAGTTGGAATCGGATCGGGCTCGATCTGCACGACTATGGAGGCGACGAAGGCTGGGTCCCCTACTGTGTTCGCCACGGCACAGGTTGCGGACGCTCTTCACACGTACGGGTCAAAACTACCGATAATTGCCGACGGAGGAATCAGAGGTCCAGGTGACGCGGCGATTGCACTGTCCCTAGGAGCTTCAGCTGTTATGATGGGCAACATTTTCGCCCGGTCGAAGGAGGCCCCAGGCACTCTGATAACTATCGGCGGTAGATACTACAAGCAATATCGGGGAATGGGAAGCCCATCTGCCATGGCCAAGAGATTCTCATCCGATCGATACGCTCAGCCATCGAAGGGCTTGCCTGAGGGAGTTGAAGGATGGGTCCCGTACAAGGGTGAGGTCAGCGTCGTGGTCCAGGAGATGGTCGCGGGGCTACAAGCATCAATGGGATATGCTGGTGCAAGAACAATAACCGAACTCTGGGAAAAATCAAAGCTAGCGGGCATTACCAATTCTGGAGCTGAAGAAGCAAGACCCCACGATGTATTGCTCCCGTCTGAATCTCCGGAAAGATTCTAAGAGAGCACTTTTCCTCCGATTATCGTTCGGACTACCCTTATTTCTCTTAAGCACTTGATACTAACCTCGTAGGGGTCTCTATCCAATACGACGATATCTGCAACCTTTCCCGGTGTCAGAGTGCCTCTGAATTGTTCGGAGAAAGACGCATAAGCAGGATTCTTTGTGTAAGCTGTGAGAGCTTCGCCTACAGTCAGTCTCTCCTTATTATCGAGACCGGGTCTTGCAACCGCCGACCAGATCCCCTCGAACGGATTGGGATCTTCCACTGGACAATCAGACCCCGCAGTTAGCATGATTCCCGCCCTGTTCATCGACGCGAAAGGGTAGAGTTCAGGCAGTCTCCCACGGCCCAGCCGATCCTTCGCCCACTTGTCCGAATAGATGAATCTCGGCTGTACAGATGCGATTATCCCTAATCTCTGCATTTCTGTCATCGACTCTTCAGATACAATTGATGAGTGTTCAATCCGATGTCTGAGCTTTCTGCACCCTTTTATCCCAAATGTGTCGCCGAGAACTTGGACTGCGAGGTCTACGGCCTTGTCTCCGATGGCATGGATGCAGAGCTGGAACTCGGACTCTCTTGCTTTCGACGCCATCTCGGCCAGCTCTTCATGACTCATAACGAGCATGCCGCTTGATGTCGGATCATCATCGTAAGGTCCGTTTAGAGCCGCCGTGCGAGCTCCAAGAGATCCGTCAAGGTACAACTTTACCCCTCCGACATGAAAAGCGTCTCCCATCTCGCTTGGCCGGCCTAGGGAAGCAAGGCGGTCCGCCAGCTTCGCCGGCATGATCGCGTAGATGGATTGAGGAATCTTCTGCTCTTGTTTCAGCTCCCGCAGAGCATTCAGCTCAGCTAAACTGCTGATGATACAGTGTAAGGATGTCAAGCCGAGCCTTGTCAATCTCCTAGAGGCGTAGACTAAGGCCTTCTTGGTCTCGTCCATCGACTCTGGGACGACCTTCTCAACGAGTTCTATTGCGGTCTCCTTTAGGACCCCGTTAGGCCTTCCTCGTGGATCTCTGACAATTTGTCCTCCAGCCGTATCCAAGGTGCTATCGTCAACTCCGGCCAAGGTTAGGGCCGCCGAGTTGGCAACCGCTATGTGACCGCAGATTCGTTTGAGGAAGACGGGGTTTTGAGTTGCATGATCCAGATCGTCTCTGGTGGGGTAGCGATGCTCTCGAAGCCTCTCATCATCCCATCCTCTGCCTAGGACCCATGAATCCGGACGGCGTGCCGTAGTCCACTTCGCGACTCGCCTCTTGATTTCCTCAATGGATCGCGAACGGGAGAGATCCAGAGTGCGAAGAAGCATTCCATAATTGAGAAGATGAATGTGCGAGTCGTGCAAGCCGGGCAATACCGTCCGTCCGCGAAGATTGATTGTTCGCGTCAACTTCGTCCTGAGTCCGAGGATTCGATCGTTCGATCCGATATCGGTAACCATACTCCTCCAGAGTGCGAGTGCCTCGAATCGTGTGCGAGATCCTGCGTCTGGATAGATTCTGCCGTTGTGGAGGATGAGATCCGGATCAGGCAAGGATGGACCTTCAACCAGCGTTTTGAATTGGAGTCTTCGCCAGGGATGCCTCCAATTGGCGATTCCCGAGCATTAAGAAATGAATCGTCGCCGCGGGCGCCTACGGTCCAAGCATGGAGGAAAGAGTGGAGTCTATTTTTGATGGATCATTGATCGGAGGGCCACAGGTTTTACCTGCGCAAACATACGCCACTGGAGCCTTCTGGGCGTCGAATCCGAGACGCCCTATCTGATCCAGGTCCTTGGTCGGATCCAGATACCTAACATATCTTCTACCCGGATACAGTTTCAGAGCTCCGGCTTTGAACGCTGCGGATTCCTTTGACTTTGGAGGTGCGATAATTGTGATCCCTATTGGACCGTTAATGTATGAATCCAGTGCCAGCGCATAGCTCGCTCCGGTGACCCCGTATCTCTCATAGTCCGCGTTGAACAGCCCTAATGCTTTGCCCGCGATCGCCGCGTAGTCGGTCCTCTCTAAAAGCCAGGAGAGTCTCAGAAGTCCGTTTGCCATTATGCTGTTTTCATCGATAGGTTTGTCTCGGATCCTGAGTTCACCCAGATTGGAATCTTCTATGGGAATATCGTAGAAGCCTCCCGAGGTCTTGTCGTCTAGCTTCTCAATCGAATCGTCCGCAATTGTGATCGCTTTCTCCAAATAGGCTCGTTTGCTCGAGTACTCATAAGCGTCCAGAAGTGAGTGGAGCATTTGCCCGTAGTCCACCAGGAGCCCATTCAACTTCACGCCTTCTTCCTCTCTCCAGTAGTGAAACGGTACTCGTCCATCAGCTGGAAGAGCGAGAACGCGGTCCAGACTCTTGATAGCAAACTTGCCGAGTTCCGGCCTGTCCAGAACGATACTGGAGAGAAAGAACGACGAGATAAGCAGCGAATTGTAATTAGTGTAGAGCGTCCTATCAACGGCGGGAGTCTTCCGAGTCTTTCGGCCTGAAAGATCGAGTTTGTAGTACTCCTCATCCGCATTCTGACTCCCGAAAAAGCCTCCCTTCTCCAAGTCCGCCAGACTCGAATTCACGTACTTCACGATCCCCTCGGCCCTATCTCGGTAGAGAGGTCTACCAGTTAGCTGGAATGCATGCAAGTATACAGCAAGAAGTTTCGCATTGTCCTCCGCCATCTTCTCGAAGTGGGGAATCGACCAGTCCCGAGTCGTGCTGTACCTGAAGAATCCCTGTTCTACCCGGTCATAGACTCCTCCATTACCCATTTTGTCAAGGGTCTTCGTGACAACGGTCAGCATTTCTTTTTCCCCATGATAGCGGTAGCGTAAGAGTGCGTATTCCAACGCCTCAGTGTGGGGAAATTTTGGCTCGAAACCAAAGCCTCCGTAATCTATGTCAAAGTTGACTGCGACAGTAGTTGCAATGTCCTTTGTGATCTTGTCTGACAAGGCCTCGTCCTTGGCTTGAGGAATTCGCGTTGGTTGAAGCTTGCTTGCGACCTTCCCCTTATTTGTTCCATAGAAGTCGAGAACGGAGCGGAGAACTTCCCTCAACTGCTCAGGAGGGATGTAGGTCCCGCCAGTGATAATTCTCCCTTCATTGTCCAAGAAGGCAGTAGTAGGCCAACCGCCCATATTGTAGCGACGATTGACGTCAGGTCTCTTGTCGGTGTCGACTCTAACTGGAATGAAGTTCTTGTTCACTAAGTCGATGATTGCAGGGTCGGAGTAGGACGTGTTGTCCATAACGTGGCACCAGTGACACCAAGAGCCCGTTATGTCTAACAGAATTGGCTTCCCAAGCGACTTTGCACGGTCAAAACTCTCCTTTGCCCACTCGAGCCACTGAATCTTGTTCATGAGGGAGCCGACACACGTAGATTAGTCGAGAATCATATAAGAACCCTAGAATGAGTTGATAGCTGAGAATGCCTAAGTCTGCGACACAGGCTACCCAAAGCGCGGACTATTCTAGCCTTCTCGCTACATTGAACAGAGCACTCTCAGCCGAGCCCGTAGCCAAAGCCTTGACGATGTCCGTTCGCATACTGCGAGAGAGTTCGGATCATTTCGATTGGGTGGGTATCTATCTCGTTCGAGAGAACGATCTGGTGTTGGCGGCGTACGCAGGCGATGAAGAAACTGAGCACGTTATGATACCGATGGGACAGGGAATCTGCGGGTCTGCAGCTAAAGAAGGAGCGACAATCATAGTCCCGTAGGTCAGCAAGGACCCACGGTATCTCATGTGCTTCGCCTCAACCCGATCAGAGATCGTCGTCCCGATAAAGGGAAGAAAAGGAGTACTCGGGGAGATTGATATTGACAGCAGTCGACTCTCTGCATTCAACCAAGAAGATAGAGAGATTCTCGAGCGTGCAGCATCGCTTCTAGCCCGGTATCTCGAGGACTAGGCACTTTCATGCCTCATGAGCCCTCGACTTTGTGAGCCGCGGCCATCGAGATAATCTCGTGAACTGATCGATATCGTTTCTGTTCGAGAAACCTCGCGAGTCCTGTGGTCACTTCTCGAAACACCTCCAGACCTTTGCTAGTGATGGCGCTTCCAATCTGGACCGCCGATGCACCCGCCATCATCATTTGGACAACGCCCTTCCAATCCTCAATTCCCCCGACTCCGATAACGGGGATGCCAACTGCCTGCCGTATCTGATATACCGCTCTGAGCGCTATTGGGTGTATGGTTGGACCGGAGAGTCCACCGAGGACTCCTCCGAGAATCGGAAAACCGGAATCTACGTCAACCGCGGTCCCCAAGACCGTATTGATCGCTGTTATAGCGTCGGCACCTGCGCTCTCAGCCGCCTTGGCTACTTCGGAGATGTCGGTAACATTCGGGCTTAGCTTTACGAACACTGGGATATGGACTCGACTCTTCACTGTTTGAGTAACCTCGGCGACGACCTTCGGCCGCTGACCGATCTCAACACCGACCTCCTTGACATGCGGGCATGAAACATTCAGCTCCACCGCGATAGCGCCGCCCCTCTCCCCCATCATTGCAGACTCAGCAAATTCCTCCGCGTCAAAACCGAAAACACTCGCTATGACCGGGACTCCTTTCCTTGAAGCGGTCTCAACTTCTTCCCGCATCTCTTCCATTCCCGGGTTTGGAATGCCCAAGGCATTGAGAAAACCGCCGTGGACTTCAATGAAGGACGGGTTTCTGTAGCCTTCCCTGCCTTTCCTATTGAACGACTTGGTGACGACGGCGGCAGCACCGGCCCTAGACACGCGGATCAACATCTCTCCTGAGACTCCCAGAATTCCGGAGGCTAGAATTGTGGGATTGGGGAGTTTAATACCCGCAAACTCTACCGATAAGTCCGGTTCCAAGTGGGTCTAAGAATGAACACTATTGCCGTGCTAATTATCTTCGCGCGAACGTCAAGCTATCGCCACATTCTCCGCTTCCGATCAGGAGTAGAGGCTTGAAAGCGTATCTGATCGACTCCCCTGCCGGACTGTTTCTACTCGAAAAAACGGGCAAGATTTCGGAGAAAGCACTCTTTGCTCATAATCCGAGTGATGCGGCTGCCCAAATGAGGCAGGTCCAGAACGGCGAGCTGCCTCCGGCGTCTTCAGCTTTCGGCCAACGACTCTCCGAGCTCGAACTCGATCTCGTTACGGTGGACAGCGAGCCTCTCGCTAGACTCGCCCGTTCAATCGTCAAATCAGAGGTTGTACAGGACGAGGGCGACCCTACTATTTCGAAGCTCAGGAACAGGCTGCCCTCGATTCTGGTCCGTCTTAGGATCATCGAATCGAAAGATGAGTACGAACAATTCGTCCGAGACGTTTCCCTTGAGCTTGCCAAAACCGCAATAACAGAGGCTACAACGAAGCGAGATCTCTACGCAATTCAGACAGTCCGTAGTATCGAAGACCTGGACAAGATTCTCAACCTCCTGGCCGGCCGAGTCAGAGAGTGGTATGGCCTCCACTTCCCCGAACTGGATCGCTTAGTGGAAAAACACGACTCGTACATTCGACTGGTTCAGAGTCTCGGCGCAAGAGAATCATTCTCATACGACGCCTTAACAAAACTGGGCATACCACAAGATAAGGCGACTCAGATCTCCGCGTCGGCCGAGAAATCTTCCGGCGCCAAAATGACAGGCACGGATCTAGAATGGCTACGCGAGGTCTGCGGAACGGTGCTTGAATTGTACAGCTTGAGAGAAGCTGCCGAGAAATACACTGACAAGATCATGGGAGAGGTAGCACCGAACATGACTTCTGTGCTCGGCGCAGTTCTCTCCGCAAAACTCATCTCGATGGCGGGAGGCCTCGAGAATATTGCAAAGATGCCATCAAGCACTCTTCAAGTGCTCGGAGCAGAAAAAGCGCTCTTCAGAACACTGAAGACGGGAGCTAGACCGCCGAAGCACGGTATCATCTTCCAATACGCACCAATCCATCAGTCGCCCAAATGGCTTCGAGGAAAGATCGCGAGAGCAGTTGCTGGCAAACTCGCAATAGCAGCCCGAATGGACGCATACGGAGGAGGCGACAAGGGCCAGGGGCTCAAAGAAGCGCTTGAAAAGAAGATCCTGGACCTGAAAGGTCGTTATCAAGGCCCGCCTCATAGGAGAGAACATGAGAAGACCTGGGGTCCGCCCGCACAAGACGCTCGAAGGGATATACTGGCTGGTCCGAGAGGGAGAGGAGAGATTGGCCACGCTCAGCCAGGACCCCGGGACCACCGTCTACGGGGAAGACATCGTAAGGATCGCAGATAGAGAATATCGGGTCTGGGATCCGTACAGGAGTAAGCTAGCTGCCGCCGTACTGAAAGGGCTTTCTGAAGTTCCAATCAAGCTCGGAAATACGGTTCTCTACCTCGGGGCAGCAAGTGGCACGACCGCAAGCCATGTGAGCGACATCATAGGAGAAAAGGGACGAGTCTACTGCGTAGAATTCGCTCAGAGATCGTTCAGAGACCTAGTCAATAACACGAGTAAGAACAGGAGAAACATGATCCCAATCTTCGGAGACGCAAGGTTTCCAGAAAAGTATAGAAGTCTCGTCCAAGGCGTCGACAGTATCTACGCGGACATCGCACAGCCCGACCAAGCTAGAATCCTCTCTGAGAACATCGATCGGTATCTCTCCGACAATGGAGATTTCCTTTTTGCGGTAAAAGCCAGAAGCATTGATGTCTCGAAGGAACCTTCATCAATTTTTCGACAGGAGAGAACCCTCCTTGAGGAAAAGGGCTACATGGTGAAAGAAATGATCCGACTCGACCCGTTCGAAAAAGATCACTCTATGATCCTGGGCAGCAAACGGTGAACTCTGAATTGGAGCAGCGTGATCGGTTCTTCAACGCACTTCTTCGCGATGACATGAGAAAGCTCAACTCTCATCTTCCAAAGAACCGTAGAACTCTGAAAGAACTTCTGAGCGAGCCCGCCCCGAGAGTTCCGGCCGCGTCCGGAGACCTCATCAAGATGAAGACGCGTGAGCTTGAAGAACTATCCCATTCTCTCCCTACCGAAGCAGGTACGCGAGTAAGACTGCCAATCGTATTTCTCAGAAGGAGAGACCTCGGACCCGGCGCCTTCACAGTTATGGGAGGTCGTTACGAAGAGTATGCGATGTTGCTCCTGGCCGAATCCTTCCAAGGAAGTTTCGAACAATTCAAAGAACAGAAACCTGAATCAGTTGTGCTATTCAAGCCACAGATTAGTCTATTGATGAGAAGATTTCACTCGTTACTAGTACTCGGATTTGGGAGTTCAGACATCCGCGGGTAGAGCTCCGTCAGTCTATGAGGAATATGCTACAGTCTGTCTTGTCTATGAGAATCTACGTACTCTCGAAGATAACCAGATTGTTCTATAGCAGAACTGTCTGAGGTGAAGGCTAACTTACCAAACGCAATGATAGTTCCACTGTTACCCGACTTATCCTTCATAAGCGAAGCCTTTGGATGAGGAAGCACAACATATGGATATGGCAAGACTACCAGTACGATTCCGACTGAAGATCATTAATTGTCCGAGTGGTTGAGAAGTTCTACGAATCGATACTGAGGGTCCATTTTCCAGCAGGCAAGCGCGGGGTTGCTCGAATCGGTACAACGACTGCGTTCAGCTTCTTACGCTTCATCTTGTCCTTCAAGTAGTATTTCCTCGCTCCAACTGACAAGGCACGAAATATAACGCTTTCCGATGCCAGAAGGAGGTTGATGAAGCGCAAGTTGACTTCTACCGGTAGAAAAATCAATAGCGAATTCTCTGGGTTGAAGATGAGAAGATCACCCAACGTAATGATGTATTTTCGTCGAGAGCACCTGATTGTCGAGAATTACATGAGGAGACGAACCTTCAAGATTGATTTGAATGCCATGATGCTCCTCAGTTACTTTTCGACATGGAGAACTGCCTCGGAAGCTTCACAAAGTCTGAGCGGTTACACCAGAGAGTCCATCTTTCACTCAATTCGGAACCTAAGAGACAACGGTTTGCTAATCACCAAAGACTCCGAAGAGGCCAAGTTAGAGAACAAATTCGGACACGAATGGCTATGGCCGACAGCCTCTCGTTACTATCACTTCTCGACGAAGATCGACGACCCTCACAATTCGGCCGACGAGATTAACCAGTATTACAAGAAGTACCTTAAGGGAAGAAAACAACCACCCATTTACAAGTCCTATCACAAACAACCCAAGATTAACCTGTCGAAAGAATCTCGCCCCGAAGCCCCATTTTTCAGGACACTTCGCAGGAGACATTCGACGAGAGAACTCTCTGGGAACGCGATAAGCTTCAATGATCTGTCAAGACTCGCCTTCTTCACTTGGGGAAGGATCTCATCCTACAAGACCCGCGAGTTCGGAGAGCTGCTCCACAAGACCAGTCCGTCGGCCGGAGCACGCCACCCGATAGAAACCTACGGTATCATCAACAATGTGGAGGGGATTGAGCCAGGGATATACCACTACTCTGTGAGAGACCACTCGCTGGAACTTCTCAAAGCTGGAGACTTCCGTGAGAGATGTGAAGTGTTGACTGCCGGTCATTCATGGACAAGAAATGCGAGCGCCCTTTTCATAATGACAGCTGTCATTGCACGAACGGCTTGGAAGTATAGAGTACCACGAGTCTATAGGGCGTTCTTACTCGACGCCGGGCATCTCTCACAGTCGTTTCTTTTAGTCGCTACCGCCCTCGGACTAGGCGCCTTCTGCATCGGAATATTGCGTGACAACCTTATCGAGAAAGAGCTGAATCTCGATGGTGTCTCAGAAACAGTACTCTTCGCTGTAGGAGTCGGGCAACCCCTCAGGAGCCCTCACGGACCAAACGAGAGCATTCTCCACGATCATGCTCAGCCTCCGCTCAACCAAGGTTGATTACGCATGGCGAGGTCAAACTTGACCATGCCCCCGAGATCGAGTCCGCGACAGTCCGCGTGGAACCTTCGAACACTCCGAAAAATAGGTCGGACAAGAGGCTGATAACTCAGGCTTGAACCTCAGACAGTCATAGCATCTAATGCACATTCCACTCGAAGCGTTCAACGCTTATCTACGCGACAAATCCTCATATCAACTGGTCTTTGCTTGCCGGATGACTCCATAGCAAAACGTGTCGTTCAGACCTCATTGAGAATTCACGAGGACGACATGGTTGTCATTGATACTTGGCAACATACTATCGACCTAGCAAGTGACATTGCACTCGAATGCCTCAGGACCGGGGCAAAGCCTCTGATCACACTTATGACCGACCGATTGTGGTGGAAGGCATTGGAGGAAATACCCGAACAGTATTTCCGCAAGACACCTCGACACATCCTAGGTGCGATGGAGAGTGCTACAGTCTGGATTGGGATCGGGGGTCCCGAAGACCCGACGAAGTTCAGAGAGGTTCCCTCTTCGCGTCTCGAGCCATTTTTCGAAGGAGACAAACCACTCGTAGACAAGACTATTGAGAGAAAAATCCGAGTCTTGCAGGTTCTCCTCGGCGACGTCACCCCCCAACGTGCTCGGGCCTACGGTTTCGACTATGCCAGATGGCTCAAGAACACCGAGGACGCGATCAGAGTCGACTATCCGAAAATGACAGAGCTAGGCAAGAAAATTGCAAACCGTCTAGAACGAGCGACGAAGGTCCACATCACATCCAAGATAGGAACAGATCTCAGGTTTGACATTACGAAACGGCCAGTCCATATTGAGGATGGAATCGTAGACCAGGACGACATGGAACGTGGCCTCGTCTCGACTCAACTGCCCTCCGGGAAGGTCGAGGTGCCACCGATCGAGACTAGCGCGCGAGGCACTGTTGTGCTCGATACTCCTAGGGCCTTGAAGGGGCGTCTGATAACCGACTTGCAGTTTGTGTTCGAGAAAGGAAGGATAAAGGAATTTCATGCCAAGAAGTACGAAGACGTGTTCAGAGAGGTTTTCGAAGCCACGCAAGGAGACAAAGACAGGATCGGCCAATTCGCTCTAGGATTGAATTCGAAAATAGAGCTTATCGGATATCGGACCGACGAGCTTGCCCTAGGAACGGCGACAATCGGTATCGGAGCCAACAAAGGGATCGGAGGACAGAACGATAGTAGCCTCTCATTCTCAGGAACACTCACAAAACCTACAATCGACATTGATGGCTTAGCCATAATGGTCGAGGGAAAGCTCGTAATCTGACAACTGGTAATTATCGAACTCTGCGTCGAATCTACAAGGGAACCGCACACGAAGCGTCGAATAGACCTTCTCATCCTTGACTCAAAGGAGACAATTACGGTTGACAACTCCGTTGACGACGACCTTGGCATCATAGATGAGGGAGGAGTTGCAATCGATGAAGGAAAGATCGTAGAGACCGCATCCTCCCAATTGCTAGAACAGAAGTACTCGGCTTCAAGACACTTACTCGCAACGGGCGAGATAGTTGTCCCCGGCTTTGTTGACCCTCACACGCACCTAGTCTTCCAAGGGTCCAGAGAAGAGGAGTTTCAACAAAGACTTGCAGGGGCCTCCTACCTCGATATTCTCCAGAAGGGAGGAGGAATCATGGAAACTGTCAACAAGACTCGCCAAACGAGCCAGTTTGAACTCCTCACAATTGCTCAGGACCGATTGAATACTATGGTAGAGGCCGGAACGACCACACTAGAGATCAAGAGTGGATATGGGCTCCGTTTTGAGGACGAGCTGAAAATCCTGAGAGTCATTCACAAACTCAAGGAGCAGAACCTCTGCCGAATAGCTGCAACCTTCCTTGGCGCGCACGCGGTCCCCTCAGGAATGGCTCCTGAGGATTACGCAAGGATAGTGATCGAAGAAATGATTCCATCTGTTCGCCGTGAGGGGCTTGCAGAATTCTGCGATGTTTTCTGTGAAAATGGAGTCTTCAACCCACAGTTGTCGAGAAAAATATTGAGAGCAGGAACCCGAAATGGTCTGAGGCCGAGGATACACGCTGACCAGTTCACCGAAAGCCAAGGAGCAGGAGTAGCCAACGAGGTCAGAGCTGCATCTGCAGATCACTTGGTTCATTCGAAACTCGGCGAGCTGGAGCGAATGACCCAAACCTCAGTCACCCCGGTTCTGCTCCCAGCTTCTTCTCACAGTCTACTGAGTGGCAAATATGCTCCAGCGAAGGACATGCTATCGAAAGGGCTTCCGGTGGCCTTGGGAACAGACTTTAGCCCCTCCAACTGGATTCTCGGACAACTTACAGTCGCGGCAGTGGCGGCCAGGGGGCTCCGGATGAAAGCGGACGAGATCATTCGCGGAATCACGATCAACGCAGCCAGATCGCTGGGCCTTGAACATACTATAGGAAGTATCGCGCCTAGAAAGCGCGCCGACATCGTTGTTCTGAAAGTTCCGAGCCACAAGCGGATCGGTTACACCTACGGGGAAGGGATGGTGGACAAGGTCCTTATTGAGGGAAGGGAAATTGTGAAGGAGGGCAAGAGGGTCTATTGACTCGACAGGGTCAACCACGGCCTGCTACCACTCTGAGACAGAAAGAGAAACTCTCTCTGATTACTGGCCGTAGTCTCAACTGCAGGAATTGGCAGATTGAGGGAGCATTGAGAATGCTCCATAATGTTCTGCAGCCCGACGTGGCGAAAAACCCGGATGAGCTGATCGTTTATGGTGGAACGGGAAGAGCGGCTCGATCGTGGGAGGCTCTGGCGACAATCGAGGAGTCCCTCAAGAATCTAGGGGAGGATGACACTCTCCTCGTCCAGAGCGGGAAGCCTGTGGCGATCTTCAAGACTCACAGGATGGCACCGAGAGTCTTGATCGTCAACAGTATGCTGGTGCCAAAATGGGCGACATGGGACTACTTCTACGAGCTGGAACAGAAGGGCCTGATAATGTTCGGACAAATGACTGCCGGGTCTTGGGCTTACATCGGAACACAGGGGATTTTACAGGGCACTTACGAGACGCTCGCCGCTGCCGCTAGGGAACATTTCGGGGGCAGATTGAGGGGACGAGTTGTCCTCACCGCGGGGCTCGGGGAGATGGGCGGGGCGCAGCCGTTGGCGGTAACGATGAACGATGGAATCGCGCTGGCTGTTGAGATCGATAAACGCGCGATAGAGAGGAGGCTTAGGCACGGCTATCTTGAAAGATCGACTGATGATCTTGACGAAGCCATCGATATTGTGAACGAAGCTAAGCAACAAGGAACCTCGACAAGTCTAGCCCTGCTTGGAAACGCCGCTGAGGTTCATCCAGAACTTGTTAGAAGATCCTTCATTCCAGACATTGTCACTGATCAAACTTCAGCCCACGATCCTCTCAACGGATACTATCCTGCGGGATTGTCGAAGGAGGAAGCTGACCGGCTCAGAAAATCAAACCCAACCAAGTATCTCGATAGAGCTGGCAAGAGTATCCTGACCCATGTCAAGGCCATGATCGATATGGGTCGCAAAGGCGCTGTCGTCTTTGAATATGGCAACAACATCCGACAAAAAGCCTTTGATGCTGGTCTGAAGGAGGCATTCGAATTTCCTGGATTCGTCCAGAAGTACATCAGACCAATGTTCTGTGAAGGTAGAGGTCCGTTCAGGTGGACCTCGCTCGTGGGGGACGCAGAAGACATCCGGAAAATAGACCAGCTAGTCCTTGACACTTTCCCCGACAACACGGACCTCCGACGATGGATAAAGAAAGCTAGGCAGCACGTCAAGTTCCAGGGACTGCCCGCCCGAGTGTGCTGGCTAGGCTACGGTGAGAGAGCGAAGTTCGGAGGACGCATCAACGATATGGTGAGAACTGGGAAGTTATCAGGTCCCATATGGATCGGAAGAGATCACCTCGACTGTGGGAGCGTAGCGTCGCCGAGAAGGGAGACGGAAGGGATGATGGATGGAAGCGACGCGATAGCTGACTGGCCGATCCTCAACGCGCTTCTCAACACTGCTGCAGGGGCAACGTGGGTGAGCGTTCATCAGGGTGGCGGGGTTGGAATGGGCTACAGTATTCACGCGGGAATGTGCCTTGTGGCTGATGGCACGCCTGAAGCCGCGGAAAGGCTAGAACGTGTGCTGACGGTAGACCCTGGGATCGGAGTTGTCCGACATGCTGATGCAGGCTATCCGAAGGCAAAGGAGATAGTTAGAAAGCAGGGGCTGCGGATGCCGATGCTCAGGTAAGCCCGCCAATACTTATCTCTCAAACATCTCGCTTCAAACAAACGGTAGGACATTGGCCGAGGTTACGATAGACGGATCCCATCTTACACTCGATCAGGTCTTGCAGGTTGCCAGAGAGAATGCTCTGACTGTCATCTCCGAGAAAGCGATCGTCCGCACAAGAAACGGACGCAGATCCCTCGAAAGATTGTTACAAGAAAAGGAAACGATCTACGGAGTCAACACAGGGTTCGGAGCTCTATCAAACTTCAGGATTCCACCAGACGATCTGAAACAGCTCCAGACGAACCTCATCCGGAGCCACTCGGCGAGCGTAGGAAAACCACACTCCTCCGACATAGTGAGGGCAATTATGCTTCTGCGAGCTAACACGCTTCTCAAAGGGAACTCGGGAATCAGGCCAGAAGTAGTCAGCGCCATCGTTAGGCTTCTCAACAAACAGGTCCACCCATACATACCAGAGAAAGGCTCGGTGGGCGCGAGCGGAGACCTGTCACCTCTATCGCATATGGCTCTCGTACTCCTAGGGGAAGGAAGCGCCGAATCACACGGACGATGGATTCCCGGTAGGAAAGCCCTAGAGGTCTCGGGCAGCGTGCCCCTCAAGCTCGAAGCGAAAGAAGGACTTGCACTTAACAACGGTACCCAGCAAATGGTCGCAATCGGCTGCCTCTGCCTCCACGACGCATACCAACTCCTGGCCACTACAGAAGCAGCGTTAGCTCTCTCTCTCGAGGCTTTGAAGGGCTGGCTTGACGCTTTCGACGAGAGGATTCAGAAGCTCAGGCCACATCCAGGACAGCAGATTGTAGCCGAACACGTTCGGCGAATGGTAAAAGGAAGTAGAACGGTTAGGACGATAGAGAGGGGCGATCCTTCTGATGGTCGCCCTCAAGATCCTTACTCGTTCAGGTGCGCTCCGCAGGTAATGGGAGCATCAAGAGATGGGCTAGATTTCACAAAGCAAATTCTTGAAGTGGAGATGAACTCGGCGACAGATAATCCTCTCCTCTTTCCCGCGGACGATATCTGTATTTCAGGAGGCAACTTTCACGGACAGCCAGTCGCGATGGGACTCGATCTGTTGGCTTTAGCGATTTCCTACCTCGCTAACATGTCGGAGAGAAGAATATCCGCTCTGCTAGATCCGTCACTCAACAATGGGCTTCCACCGTTTCTGGTCGGGGGAAGGTCGAAGCCAGGACTCTCAAGCGGGTTGATGGCGGTGCAGTATACGGCAACATCGCTCGTTGCGGAGAATAAGCTGTTGACGCATCCTGCTAGCAGTGACTCGATCCCTACATCGAGCAATTTTGAGGATTTTGTCAGCATGGGACCCGGAGCAGCCCACAAAGCCAGAGCGATTCTCGAAAACTCCCAGTACGTTGCCAGCATAGAGCTGCTTGTTGCGGCTCAAGGAATCGACTTGCGAGGAGCAAAGGGATTAGGCGTCGGAACCAGACGAGTCTTCCAAGCCGTCAGACGAAAAGTTCCTCGGCTACTTGAAGATCGGTCTTCCCACGATGATATCGAGAAGATTCGCAGGATGGTTCGTGAGGGTGAGATAGCGAAGATCGTTGCCCAGGTTACCGGGTCCTGAATCAAACGTGATTGTCTACCCGATTAGGTCGAGTCTGGCGAGACCCGGGGACTCCATTCCAGGACTGTTTTCCAAAGCTCTAGCCAAGAATCGAATGCGCGTCGAGTCGAAAGACATTGTTGCTGTCTCAAGCAAGATTGTCGGAATTGCCGAAAACAGGATCCGTTACCTCGACGGCATAAGACCCGGGCCGCAGGCTAGAAGACTTGCTCGCAAACATTCCATCACTCGATCGTTTGCCCAAGCCGTTCTCGACGAAGCTGATACTGTGGTCGGCGGCGTGAAAGGAGTGCTTCTGACGGTGAAGAACGGTGACGCTGTTGCAAACGCTGGAATCGACCGAAAGAACGCTCCCGCAGGAGCGGTCGTGCTATGGCCCCGCAACGCAGATCTGTCAGCAAAGAAGATCCGTCAGTCTATTCGGCGAAAATCGGGGAAAAATGTAGGAGTGGTTATCGTCGATAGTAGGGTGAGCCCGATGAGACTAGGCACGACAGGTTTCGCGATCGGCTGCGCGGGATTCGAAGCAGTCGAAGACCTCAGAGGAGGTGTCGACCTTTTCGGCAGACGTATCGAGATCACGTTCCGGGCGATTGCGGATGGGATAGCAGCATCGGCCCAGTTCGTGATGGGCGAGGCTTCGGATCAGATTCCCTTCGCGATAGTTCGCGATGCCCCTGTTAGCCTCGGCAGTGGGCACGGCATTCGCCCGGCGAAGCTGGCGTGGAGTCGATGTCTCTACATGAGCCAGATCTCACGGGCAAATGATTGACTGAGAAGAGTAGCCTAGATTTGCAGTCAAAGCCTGTTGGCATTCCGGCGGTTCGCAGAAATCCCTGAACGCGGACAGAAGCACTCTCGCGTCGCGAGAATAAGATTCCTGCCCCCTTTTTTCTAGGAGGCTCTCGCCAGTTGAAGCTCATATGGGTGAGTTTTCCGATTTGCGGCTTGGAATAGGCTGGTCGACCGTTTTCGTAGAGTGGAAATTGAGCGTATGGCTCTTCGTGAAAGTCTAGTGATCTAAAATCGCCTGCCCAGATTTGTGATCAGGGCTTGTTATGCGCCTGTCAGGCTTGAAACGGACGAGTCTGCGGCGCATTCATTTACTGTTCCCAGTGAGAAGCATAGCTCAGACTGGCTTTTGACACGTGTCGCAATACCAGCGCATCTGGGCAGGGTCCCATCTCAAAAGCTGCTGACAGGTGGGACATCGATTGTACTGGACTCCTGCTGACTTCCTCCTCCGGAATATCAAATAGCCGAGCAGGATGCCGATGGCTACGCCGATTGCGACTCCGATGAGACTGAAGACGAGTGCCGGCGAGATGGCGCTGTTGGCAAGCTGCTGAGCCGCGCTAGCATCTTCGGCCGCCGCAAACGAATACTGTACGGCACCCGCATAGTCCATCGTGTTGTACAGGTTTTCCGCCTGCGCAATATTCTGGTTAGCCATGGATATGTCTCCAGAGTTGAGGATAGTGTTCGGGGTTGTGGACAGGGCTTGTAGTGCGAAGGAGAGCAGCTCATCGTTTATTCCCCGAAGGATTGAGTCCCTGTCGAACTGGCTATAGTTCAGACTGTAAGCGTAGTATCCCATCACGGTGTTTGTGAAATCCTCTGTCAGATCGTAGATGAAAGGATGGTTCAAACCCATCATATGGCCGAGCTCGTGAGTAGCGGCATGCGTGAAGCCCGCTCCCTTGCCAGGCTGACTGTAGGTCGAGTTGTTGCCGATAGTAAAATCGGCCTGTTGCGAGAATCCTATTAGAACCATATCTCCCAAGGCCTCTCCCCCGAAAGTCCCGTAAAGGCTAGGTGACCCGATGTCTTCCTTGAACGGGACCCCGAACGTGTAGTTTCCCTTGAACGCAAAGAGAAGTCCGGGAATATCGATTCTCGACGTTGTGCGAGTTACATTGATGAAATTCGCAATGTGTCCCAGACCATATGTTGTGAACCAGTTGTAGACCAAGTCGCCGTCCACGATCGGTCGGCCAGAGATAGGATCTGTGAGAGTTGTGGTTGCATTAGCCATTATCGCGGCGAGCCCAGGGTAGTCTCTGACGTCTGCATATCTGATATTGACCGTTACGCCTGTTGCACCAACGAATGGGACAAGACTGGCCAGACTCTCCTGAATCAGTGATTGGTTGATCGTCGCCTCCAATCTCGGACCTTGCACCTGTTCGGCGGAGGTCCGGTTGTCAATAACGAAGAGTTGAATGTTGTAACTTTGGGCGTAGTTGACAGGGTAGAGCTGGTCCGGAGCAAACAGATTGTTGACGGCACCGTTGACGTATGCGCCGATGAACTTGCTCATCCAGAGCTTCCCATAGTATGTGCTGTTGCTGATTCCTCTCAACTGCGATGCGACTTGTACCGGGAGCTCGTTCGTCCAGTAGCTGGGTCCAGCCGAGAGATCCATGTAGTAGAATCGGCCGTTTCCGCCCCAGCCGGTCATGAAGTGACGCGCCAATTTGAGGCCTAGATCCGGATCTATGACCGTTCGGTTGTAATAATGAGCGTCCACCGCGTGGGTCGTGCACGGCCTACAGATTGCGTTATAGTTTTGATATTCCGTATAGTTGAACGAAGGGATTGGGACGTGTAGATCTGCTATGAAGAGAGTGTATCCTGATACTGGATTCGCTCCGAACAGGGTCATGTTTGACCCGAGCCAGGATTCGACCTTGTCAGCGTCGTAGAAGTGGTTGTGGACTACAGAAAGCGTCGACGAGTTCGTAAAGTAGGGATTGACCAATCCATATGGCGTGCTTGGACCTGGATTAGTATCCTCTCGTTTTTCAATCGACGAGAGATACTGAGCGAACTTGGACACGGTCGAGTTGTCAGCGAATGTCAGTTGATAGTCGAAATTGAAGATCACACCGGTGTTCAATGGCCCCGCTAGAATCGCCTGGTACTTCAGGGGCGGAACGGAGACGCTACTCTTCAGATAGGTCGAATTCAACTCTGCCGGCGTGATTCCGAGAAATACGATCTTGATAGTGAGCGAGGCAGACCTGTTCAGTCCATAGCCTTGTTGAGTGATCAACTGAGGCGACTGAGAATGGACCGGCGGAAACTGAACTATCGAGAGAAGCACAATTAGTGCGACGGGAAGGACCGAGGTAAGACGCATCTTGCTTATATCTCGATGTCGGGCCAGATTTCTATTAAGTGTCGTCTAGGATTCCATAACTGGGACCGTGAAGTCTCCCTTCGGGACGATTAGTATCTTGGATTCCTTGCCTTCAACGCGTATTGCTTTCTGCACCGCTTCAGAGGCGGTCTGAGAAGGTTTCAGCCCAAAGGAGTCCCGGACAAACAGCTCCGGAAGAATAGATACTAACTGAACACGGCACTTCTCCAGCGCGTCTTGGAGGAACAGGTTGACGTGGCCGCCTAGCTTGAATCTGTATCTCAACTCGGTCGACAATTCTTTCCGCTCCGGAAATCTCCGAGCGTATTCTAGGAAGCTAGAATCGCCGATTCCTCTCGAACACTCGGCCACCAAGATTACGGTGCCCCCTTTTCTCACAGCGCCGAGAACGTTGGAGACTACTCTGATCGCATGGTAGAGGTCAGATCCGAGCAGGCTTCCCGCCGATATGATGACGATGTCCAACTTCCGTTCAATCTTTGGACTGTGGACCTCGTGATAACGCGAGGCAGCTTGCCTGAACACTGATTCCAGTTCTCCTGCAAATGCCGAGGTGACTCCTCCGGCGCCGTCAGGCATGAAGCATAAGCTGTAGAATGGCCCTGCGAGCTTGGATGCTTCGAGTGAATCCAACAGTATTTGGTTGTCAGCGGGGGACGAAGACGCTGGGAATCCTTTCGTCAGGAGTGACCGGTTCTTGGTGATCGAGCGAATTGAGGAGGAGCCCGGCAAAACAATCTCGGGTCCTCCTGTGAAGCTACTTGCGAAATGCGGCATAACGAGCCCGACACTGATCTTAACATCGCATGCAGCTAGGTCGGGGTCCAGCTCGACACTGGTTCCCAGCGAAGTCTTTCCAAGTTCGGTGAACGAAGCCTGGGACGGGTCGATTATCTTGAGGTCCTCACCATCTGAGACGATGTTTGACATGCGCTTTCGCATGAAGACCCTCACATTGTCAACTCCTAAGGCAGTGAGACGGGACCTCAGAGCTTTCGCCGCCTCGTCTCTTGCATTGGCTGGAACGATTGGATCAATGATTATCCCAGCAACGCCACGAGGTTTGACCACGTCTTTGAGGAAGAGTCCGCCAAGCGGCTTTTCCAGAGCCTCCTCGATTATAGTCGGAGCATCTTTCGTCCCAAGTGGCTTGGCCGGCTCCAGAATCCTGTAGAAATTGTCATCTGGAACCCGGACTGGAACCTCTGTCTCACCGTAAGGTATCCAGAGTTCCAAATCGGCCGCCTTGACTGTTCGGTTGGGCTTGCCTTTAAATCGCTATACCAACCGGGGGATTTTACGTCTGCCGAGACTAACGGTCAACGCATTGGAAGGAATTCGAGTCGAAAATAATGCCCAAGCTGATTGAAGAAGAACTTCCAAAAATTCTAGTCCATACTGGGGCGTTGAAATTTGGTATGTTCACGCTCTCTGGGGGGAAGCTCAGTCCATACTATCTTGACCTACGGGTCCTCCCAAGTTTTCCAGACGCATTCCACGCCTCAATCGAACTTTTGGGAAAGACCGCGAGAACGATCGCAGATATTGCTAAGATCGCTGGAATTCCAACCGGCGGGCTGCCATGGGCTTCAGTCTTAGCCTACACTCTCTCGAAGCCGCTGGTCTACGTGAGAAAGGAAGTCAAGCATCATGGTAGAGAGAAGATGGTTGAAGGTCTTCTGGCTCCCGGTGACAAGGTCTTGCTCGTGGATGATGTCATTACGACCGGAAAGAACATTCTCGACGCGTCGCAGACTCTCAGAGCTGAGGGGGGAGTTGTTGAAGACGCTCTGGTCTTGGTTGATCGGGAGGAGGGAGGACGCGAACACCTTCTCAAGGCTGGAATGAAGCTTCACTCGGTCACCAGGATTTCTGATCTCGCTCAGAGATTGTTAGACATGGATGCTATCTCGGAGTCCCAGTATGAGGAGCTGACGACGCAGCTTCAGAAGTGATTTCTAGCAACTACTAGGGTTTGATCAAATTGGCTCAGTCAATTTCTCTGTTCAAAGAACTGCAGGTAAGCCGTCACGCCCTAGACAATGGACTCAAAGTCCTGATCCGAGAAATACAAAACGCCCCGGTGTCCGGCTGCTGGGCCATATACCGAGTTGGATCCCGAAATGAGAGACCGGGGGTCACAGGAATCTCTCACTGGGTCGAGCATATGCTCTTCAAAGGAGGAGGGAAACTCCACAAGGGCGACATCGGACGAATAGTCAGCAGTGTGGGAGGCGAGTACAATGGTTTCACGTCAAAGGACTTTACAGCGTACTTTGAGGTACTTCCAGCTGACCAGATAGAGAAGGGACTCCTTATCGAGTCTGAGCGTATGATGAACGCTGCATTCGACCCAAGAGAGGTCGCGTCGGAACGGACGGTCGTTGTCTCCGAGCGAGAAGGGAACGAAAACGATCCCGAGTTCTTAGCCTCCGAGGAGCTATTCCTCTCAGCCTTCAGATTCCATCCGTACAGATGGTCCGAAGGAGGACTCAAGGCAGACCTTTTGAAAATAACGAGAGATGATCTCTTCGAACATTATCGACGCTACTACGTTCCTGGGAATGCGCTGCTAGTCGTTGTGGGTCCGTTCTCGCCAAAAAAGATTCTTCCGAAGATCCAAGAATACTTCGGCCCGCTAGCCGAGAGCGATAGGCCTAGCGAACCTGCAATCGCTGAGCCTCCTCAGTCAGGTGAGCGGCGAGTCGAGGTTCGAATCCCGTCCGAGGCGGACTACATCAAAGTCGCATACCATACGCCTGGGTTTGGAAGCGAGGATGTTTACGGGCTGATGATGCTGGACGCGATCCTAAGCGGAGTTCGCCTCTTTGCGTTCGGCCCCGGCCAGTCCTCGGGAAGAAGCGCCAGACTTCACAAAGCGCTCGTCGAAAGAAAGCTGGCGACTGAGGCCAGTTCGGAGTTCTGGCCGACCATCGATCCCTCCGTGTTTGCATTGGACGTTACAGTATGGGAGGGCGTCTCTATAGACAGAGCTGAGAGGGTGTTGATGGAGGAAATCGAGAAGATTCAGAGGACTCCTCCTAGCAAGCATGAGCTTGAGAGGGCGATCGCGCAGATCAAGGCTCAGTATGCGTATACGCTTGACGGAGTCGCCCGACAAGGCTTCGTGATAGGCATCTTCGAAATGATCACGTCGTTCGAGACTATGGCCAGGCTTGTTGAGAAGCTCGAAAAGATATCGCCCGCGAGAGTCTCGGAGATAGCCGCGAAATACCTGACCGTGCAGAACCGGACGGTCTGCCGCTGTATTGGCGTAAGGAACAACCATGGGTCTTGAAACCGATCTAGCGAAGCTAGTCGAAGAGCAACCTGCCGGTCCAGGAATCAAGTGCCTTCTGTACAAGAGCGCGAATAACCCGACAGTAGCAGTTCACGGTAGCATTCTAGCCGGAACATCGTTAGAACCCTCAGGGAAGTCAGGTCTCGCCGAACTTACCACACGCCTCCTCATCAGAGGAACCCGGAAACTCGGAGCAGTCAAGATCGCGGATCTGCTCGAATCCGTTGGAGCAGCAGTATCATTCCGAAATTCCCAAGACAGCATTATCTTCCAGGCGCGAATGACAAGCCCCTGGACAAAACGGGTCCTCGGCGTTGTCGCAGACTGTCTAACCAGACCCGCTCTCTCACCAAGGGATATTGAACGAGAACGAGAAGGACTCTTGACGGACATTAGGCTCAGAGACGATGACACGACACGGCGCGGCATGAGAGAACTTCAGAGAATAGTTTACCCCTCCGGGCATCCGTACAGGAAGGACAGGTTTGGAACAGCAGAAACTGTCAAGGACCTTGACCTGTCGGATGTTAAAGACTATTTCGAGAGCGTGATCAGAAAAGCTGCCACCCTCATTGCGTTTGCGGGACAGTTCAAGAAAGACGAGGTCGTGGGCTGGGCTACTCGGACCTTCGGAACGAGGAACGAAAGGAGGAACAACTCGAAGAAGAATGGCCCGTCAAATCTAGTTTCCAAGAGTGCGAAGAGAGACATCGTAATGCCCCACAAGATGCAAGCGGACATCCTAATCGGTGGAATAGCTTGCTCCCGAACCGAACCTGACTATGAGCCGTTGAACCTGTTGAACGTCATCTTGGGCGAGTTGGGCTTCATGGGTCGACTGGGACAACGGGTCCGGGACAAGGAGGGACTAGCCTATTCCTGCACGTCTTTCCTGAATGCGGGACTTGCCGGTGGCAGCTGGACAGCCCTTGCCGGGGTCAACCCTCGGAATGTGGCGAAGGCTTTGGAGTTGATGAAGGAAGAGATTGAACGGGTCCGCCAAGAATTGGTGGAGGAGCAAGAGTTGGCGGATGCTAAACAGAACCAGTTAGGATCTGCCCTGATGGAGTTGGAATCGACGGAGGGAATCGCAAGGACTAGCCATAACCTGGCCCACTTTGATCTAGGCTTGGACTATTTTGTCAAGAGGCGACAGCTCTTCTCCAAGATAACGCGGGAAGATTTGATGTCAATGGGCAAGAAATATCTCGACACTTCTCGATTGTCAACTGTGATTGTGGGTCCCCGATTGAAGAGCTAGTTTCCAAGTCTTAAATCGCGATCACTGCTGGGCAGTAAAGACATGGATGATCCCGCTAAGGAAGTTACGATTGATGAATTCAAGCGGCTTGAGATGAGAGTAGGAACCGTGGTCGAAGTCTCCCGCGTTCCTCGAACCAACAAGCTGTACAAGGTCGTCGTCGACCTCGGGATCCATGGAAGAAAACAGACAGCTACAAGCCTAGTTGACTACTACAAAGCAGAGGAGCTGCTTCACAAACGGGTAATCTTCTTGGCCAACTTGAAACCTACGACGTTTGCTGGGCAGAAGTCCGAGGGAATGCTTCTGGCGGCCGCGGAGGGGGACAAGCTTGCTCTGCTGGGTGTTGAGAGAGATGTTCCCGACGGGTCACGCGTTAGCTAGAAGCCACACCTCGTCATGACAGGAACCTGGCTGGCCAAGAGGAGGAAGGACCAGTACTACCGGCTCGCACGGATTCGAGGCTACCGGAGTAGATCAGCCTACAAGCTCCAGCAGACAATCAGGACCTATGGAATCGTGAAACCCGGTCAGAAGGTGGTGGACTTGGGTGCACAGCCCGGAGGATGGTTGCAGGTAGCGCGAGAAACGGTCGGACCCGAGGGGCTCGTGCTTGGTATTGACCTCAAGGAGATTCAACCCCTACACTCCCCTAATGTGAAACTGCTGAAAATGGACGTTTATGCGGAAGATACCCCTGACCGAATCATAGCCGAGCTGGGCGGACCGGCAAACGCTGTTCTCTCGGACCTCGCCCCATCGATCATCGGAGCCTGGGACGTTGACCACGCCAGACAAGTGGACCTGGCCCGACGGGCCTTGGAGATCGCGGAGAAGGTCCTTGACTACCGGGGAAACGTGCTCATCAAGCTGTTTGAAGGCCCCGAACGGAAGAAACTCCAAGACGACGCAGCATTGTTCTTCGAAAGGAGCCGACTGTTGAAGCCGAAGGCCAGCAGACCGGAAGCCTCCGAAATCTATTTCCTAGGACTTGGTTTCAAGGCCAGATGGCATCAATCTCGCAAGGACGCAGCGGGTTGAGAGTCATAATGCTAACGGGACGACCCGGAGTCGGGAAGACAACGATGGTCAATCGGATCTACGAGCACTATTCAACGAGCGGTTTCAAGGTTGAAGGAATAACCACCCGCGAAGTCCGTGAGGCAGGTGTAAGAACAGGCTTCATGATAACCGATCTCTCATCAGGCCGCGAAGGCTGGCTAGCTAGGAAGGATCTTGGGACAGGGCCCAGAGTAGGATCCTACGTGGTAGTTTCTGAGGATATTGAGAAGATTGGAGTCGCCGCATTGAAACGTTCGATGAACGGAACCGCGGACTTGGTCATCATAGACGAGATCGGACCAATGGAAATGACCAGCTCCTCCTTCAGAAACGGCATCTCCGGGGTCTTGAATGGGGACAGAGTTGTTGTCGCCACGGTGAAGTTCGGATCGCGGTATCCGGAAGTCGAGAAGACAAGGCAGACAAGTCTGTATTGGGAGATTACGAAAGAGAATCGCGAATCCATCTACCGAAAAATAATACGTCAGGTTGACGAGTGGATCAGAAAACCGAAAGGCGCGGTCTCATGAAAGTCTGTGGCGTCGACGATGCGGGAAGAGGCCCAGTTATCGGCCCCTTGGTCATAGCTGGGGTGATAATCGAAGAGGAGAAGCTTGACAGATTGAAGAGGCTTGGAGTGAAAGACTCGAAGCAACTCCTCTCATCCACCAGGACTCGTCTCTCCAAGGAGATTCCCAGCGTAGTCGATGATTACCACGTTCTAGAAATAGGAGCACAAGAGTTGGACAGGATAGTGAACCGCGCTCCAAAGTTCCAGAGGCTGAACCTGCTGGAAGCGAAAGTGATGGCGCAGGTAATAGAGAAGTTGAGGCCGGAGTTGGCCTATGTCGATTCGTCGGATACTCGGACAGAGCGGTTCAAGAACAACATACTAGACTGTCTCTCCTTCACTCCACGAATAGTCTCGGAACACAAAGCAGACATCAACTATCCTGTAGTCTCCGCGGCCAGCATCATGGCAAAGGTCCACCGAGACGCAAGAATTGAGGAGATCAAAAAGGAATACGGGGAGATTGGTTCAGGGTATGCTCATGACGCTTTGACGGTGAAATTCCTGCGAGACTATTACTCCGACCATGGAGATTTTCCACCGATCGTCCGCCGTTCGTGGAAGACTCTGGGAAACATTGTTCGAGACTTGACGCAGTCTACGCTTCTATAGATTGCTTAGTGTAGTATCGACGGCTCAGGCAAATGCCTTCTCGCTCATTGGTAGTCCGAGTAACTTTGACTCATCACAGCCGTCTCTAATCTCTCCGACGCTGAACCATTAAAGATTGTTCCTGCCGTCACTGTCAATTCTTCGGTTGCTGTTTGTTGTTCTTCGGTCATCTCTAACCGTTATGTTCGAGGAGTGACCGATTAATCGTTAGGGGCGTTCGTGAAATGAGCCTGTTACGGGATGAGGGAGGTGACTCCGATCATGTGACGGTTCTGAACTGGGATACCTGGTTGGTTGGCTACCGTAAAATCCCTGCCGGGCAATGGGCCAAGCTACCACGCTACTGGCGTGAGGGGACGGTTGAGGTTCGACCATTCCCTGCCAAGAAGAGACTACTCGTCTCTGAGGCGCAAGGGCTCTCAGGTGAAGCAGTGAAGGGGAACCCGACGCCTACGATAATCCCCGGAGTCAATGAGAGCAAGTCAAGCCTCGAAACAACTGAAGACTTGACAGAACCTTCCTGCCCAGCGTATCCCATGCTTAATCGAACCCAAAATCCCAGCCTTGGTTTCACTTTGCGATCACGACGGAACCACTCAGGTATTACAGGGTAGGTTTATGGTTCATTTTCAGTTGGTAAGTATGGCAGATGCCAAGAGTACCGAGAATGTAACGACTGGGCTCTTCAGAAGCGCGAGTCCTCTGGGGAGGCTCCTCAGAATGTCCTCAAGAAAGAGAACGTTGCTCAATTCATAGTTCGTCGAAGTCATTTTGATCTAGTTTTCCAACGCTTACTTGGTTTAGGCAAGCAGCTTGTGGTGGACCCAAGTCGATGTTCGACCGAGAGACCCAAAGACAACAAGAGAGGCACGTGAAGACTAGAGAGTCAGAGCTTCTGGCAATTTGGTTATCTGCGCAGGATACGACCAAGAAATTCCACAGAAAAGGAGATGACCCGATGACCGAGCACGTCTTGCAGATACGGTGTCAAACAGGAACCATCGTACTCGTGGCGTTTCCTCCGGATGGGCCACCGTTCAAAGTTGAATGGTCGATTATCGCGAATTACTGCCCCTAAACTGGGAGAAACTGCTTAGTCTCAGGCTTGAAACAACCCGAATTTGCGTCAGCCCAGCAGACAGACCTGTATGCTCTTGCTCGCAATGTACTGCGCGGGCAGGAACTCGGATGTGAGTTCGATACTTTCACTTTTGACTTTCGGCTTCCCCTATTGTTTTTGGCTTGCCAAGGCTCATAGTGAGCTTCATGATAGATCCGACGACCAGCACTCACTCGGTATTCTCTCCACGCGCCAACACCATAGGCGGCCAGCTACTCATTCAAGAGGGTCCGAAGTATTTCTTGGGGAATCTTCTAACGGCTCACTACTGGAGGATTGGATGCGAACCCGATTCCACAGGAACTGCCGAGTCAACTAGCACACTGAAGAAACCAGCGAACCCCGCAACTCGATAAGTGAACCCTCATGACCGATCCCAGAGCATACGTTAGGAACTGGACGAGTTTTCACAGTGCTGGCCTTCCCTTACTACTCGTCGCCATGGTGACTCTCAGCTCGATCTCAACCATTCGGGGCAATTCTCCCCAGCTCGTCCCGGCCAACATTGAAGAGCCTACATTTCCCACAAGTCCGTTCTATAACCCGGGACCCTGCGCTTCTTGTACGACGAGCTTCCAATACATCGCAAACGGTCACTCAGGCATTCAGACACAGTCGGCTCCAATAGGTTCCTGTGGAGGGGTGTGCAATGGGCTCTTCCAAGTTTCAGCTGGAACAATGTATGATCCGATCGGAATGCTTGCTGAAGGCGTAGCATACAGCGACTGTATAGGGCTCGTTTGCGGAATAAACCTCGCCACGTGGAGTCTGAAACTTCCTTCGGGCTTACCTGACTCCTGCGTTCCAAGTCTGCCCTTGACATCTGGCGCAACGGCATCGTCGTGCGTCGATGTCAGGGGTTTCGACTTGTCTGGCACTGTAACCGGAGCGCTCGGTGGAATACTCTTGACTTCAGCGACCCCGGTTGGCGACCCGACTTGTACACAGTTTCTCGGCACAACGCCAGACAAGGGCGACATACCAGCCAATGCGTGCTGGACCACTGACTACCAGATTGTTCAAGCAGGGCAGGCAATCAACCCTCCCTGCATTCAAGGAGCCACCGCATGCATAACAAGCTCGTCGATCACCTCAAAAAGCAATACAACCGTCGTAGATCCCATAGTCAACGGCAAACAATACAACGGTACATTTGTCCAGCTCGGGACACAAGTCAGCCAGCAGACATGGTATGTCTACCGAGAGATAACAAGTCTAACGCTCCAAATTGTCCCACCAGCAATTGTGCCCCTCTGCGTAAAGACGAACACTGGATCCGCAAACGTCTGTAACGGCAATGTCAGCGTCTGCGGCTTCTTCGCCATAGGCAAATGTGATCCGATGCGGACATTAACTAGTTCCCTCCCTGGGCTGGTCTCAGATATCAACAAGGTATCGATTCTAACATCGACGAGAATCAGTTTCGGTCTCAATACGGTGGGTTTTGGAGGACTCACGTGCAGTCAATCCGACGTCGTCTCAGGGAATTGCTGGTATGGGATCGTGGGCGTCTGGATCGGCGGTCAAGGAATCCAGACGTCGGGATGTACGGGTCAGAACACTTGTAATTTCGTGCAGGGCATTCATACCCAGCTGCCTATCTTTCAGGACCCTGGGCTGATCCGGCCAGCAACAGTGCCAACTGTCGACCGGCTCGTTAATCTGTCACAGCTAAGCAACAAGACGATGCCAGAAATAATCGCGGCCAATACTTATGGACAAGTTTTCACCTACATTGATACTCAGAGTCTCGGGGTACAGTATTCTGCAAATACTGCGAGCTGCACAATTAGCACACTGACGAGCTGCATCACAACCCCAGTGCCTGTAGTAATCAATGTGCCGCTTATCTATGACATTATCGGCTCCAAGAGTCTGGCGAACTGGCTCTACCAGTATCCAGGAATACCTCCCAATGGAGGCACGACAGCAGGCTTCATCTCAGGACGAGTCGTTGACGGATCGAGTAAGAACATTCTAGGCCAGTATAGGCCTATCATAGGCGCATGCATCAGTCTGAGCGCACCCTGCAGTGGCCAGCCAGGACAGATCGAGCTGCAGACCGACACAAACGGCTACTATACTTTGTCGAACATTCCACCGGGAACTTACACGCTCTACGCGTCAGCCCATGGCTACTCAACGGTTTTTCAGACAAATGTCGTCACCTCGGTCGGCCACACAACCGTGGTCAACTTCGTACTTCAACCGGTCAATCCTCCGGGAGTCTCATGTCTTATACAACCAACTCCGAATCCGATACCCTTCCAAGGCCCGATCCCAGGAATCGCTTGTATGCCAAACTGGGTCTGGTACACCTTGGGAGCTGCCGTCTTCGGAATCATTGTAGTCGCGGTTCTAGCATGGTCGCCCTTCGGAGGAGCTCTCGTCTCCGGAGCAGGCAGAGGGCTAAGGAGTCTCACGAATCGCGGCGGTAATGGCAGGGCACGGCACCGTGGCTACGCCGTCCCCACAACATTCACTGGAAAGTATCGTTAGCAGCTTCAAAACCATAAGGCACCAAGATCCTGTCATATTGAAGGTCGAATTAATCACCAATTAGGCTAAGTCACGGGCAGGAATACGCCTAGGTGATGAGGTCGTCGGGGAGGAAGCCTCTAATGGTGGGTAGCGTGACGAAAACGTGGGAAATAGTGGCTATCCTCAAGTTGACGACAGGTACAGGGTTCTTCTCGACAAGGAAGTGCGCGAGCTTCTAAGAGTCGCTCCCGGCGACAGGGTCCTGGCCATTCCCTGTTCAGAAGGAGTTCTCATCACGTCTCTCAAAGGAAGACGGTTCAAGACTTCCCTAGCGGGCTTCCGGTTCCGGGAAGAGAGCCATGAAGCCTCCAAGTACCTCTTCAAGAAGAGCTAGCCAGTGCCAGTTCTCGACACGGTCGTACTCTTTGGCGCGGCCGACCCCAAAGACCCTCATCATGAGAAGTCAACCTTTCACCTCAAACATTTGATCCAGCCTGGCTTCTACATCGGATCTTTCGCGCTCTTCGAGTTCGATATCGTGATGAAGAGTCGCGGCATGAGTTACCGGGAGAGAATGGTGAGACACGCGCTCCTCGCAAGGGACCACCCAGCGACAACTTTCAGAGTCAAGGCAGTCTCTCCTCAGGTCTTGTATCTGACCTCCAGAATAGAGGGCGAGGAGAAGGTCGACTATTTCGACGCCGGGGCGGCCGCAGAAGCCCAAGCCTTGGATGGAAGCGTTGTTTCCACAGACTCAGTCTTTGATCGAATATCGGGGGTCAGGAGGGTCTGGTGAATCACAATCTCCATCGGTTAGCCGCAATAACCCTGAGTCAACCCCTTTTTCAGGTGTATCCTCTATAGGAGCGAATGGTTGAGAAGATGACGCCTTGCAAGCTGCGGGCGGCCATGCGATCGGCTTCTTCCGCTATCCAGTTCATTGCGAACTCTGATTGCTTGCCAGTCGCTTCTTGAAAGCCGTACCTGCGTGGCCGGGCTCTCGCGCCACTTCATGTCAAATGTCGTCTACTCCTTGAATGCCTGCGATTTCCGCGAGGGTCCGTTCGACTACTGTTCGGTCCCTTTGCGGGATTGTCCTTCCAAATCAGATTCGACAAGACCATGGCCAGAATTCACTGAATCATTTCAAACTGATTACATGATTACTCTATCGCGAAATAGGCGGATGCGAATGTCTGATTCTTGTGGTTCAGAAATTCCGGACATGCACGTTAGGTTAGAACGAGCTATCCTTATCAGCCCTACAGAGGTGGGCCATTCTGAGGAATGATTGGTTGAATCAAGAAAACATTGTTAGGTGGCTTTGAGTCATCACAGCCGTCTTTACGTTTATTTGAAGGTCGACGATTAAAGGCTATTCCTAAAGCTCGGGTCCGAGCAACTTCACAGGTTTCTTGGTAAAGTTCCTCAACGCATGCCGCATCAAACAGGTTCAAGAGAGACAACGTTGCTCAATTGATAGCTGGTCAAAGCGTTTTTCGCAATACTTAACTTGGGGTAGGACAAGCAGCTTGTGGTGGTACAAGTTGCTATTCGACCCAAGACCCAAAGACAATAGGAGAGACCTGTTCGATGCTGAGATCGAACTAAAATCTCTATTATCTGCGATCAAGAAAGGAAGGCCCCTCCTGAACATAGTGGGTCTCAGAAGAACAGGAAAGACCTCTCTCCTCTTGAGAGGAATCTACTCGCTAAGCGAGTGGATGGTCGAACGCTCCCGTCTTCTGGTATAGCTGGGCCATTTTCACGTAGGCCTTGTAGGATTCTTTGATCGCACGAACGTCCCCGATTGTTGCCCTCCGGATTATCTTTGCAGGAGCTCCCACAGCCACTGACCTGGGCGGAAGTCTTCTGCCTTCCAGCAGGATAGTCCCGACTCCAAGGATTGAGTGCTTCCCGATAGTTGCTCCATCGAAGACTATCGCACCCGCGCCGATGAGGCATTCATCCCCTATTCTGCAGGCGTGAACAATCGCACCATGCGCAATCGTGACTCCCTTCCCAACGATTCCGGGATCGTCGCCCGAGCAGTGCACCACGACGTTATCTTGGATGCTACAATCCGGGCCTATTCTGATGTAGCCGTAGTCGCCCCTGAGGACCGCGCCGGGCCATATGCTTGTTCGGGGTCCGATGACAACGTCTCCAATTATCGTGCAGTTCGGCGCGAGTACAGCTGACCTGTGAATTCTTGGCTTCTTAGGGCCTAATGCGTATGCGGGCATATCAGAGCAGGACTGACCTATTCCTCGGACTCTTCTTTCTCTTCGGTTTTTTCTTTCTCTTGTTTTGCCTTTGCCTGTTCCACTTTTGCCTGTTCCTTCTCCAATTCCTTGGCGGGAAGAGGTGGCAGACGCGGCTTCTCTGCACCCTCGTAGGTGATCAGATTCTTAGATTCCAGTATCTGTTGTAGCTTGTTGACGGCGATTCCAACCTGAATCTCTCTCTTTGCTCCCGTGCAGACCAGCTTCCCGCTGGCGAAGAGTAGGATGACAACCTTGGGCTCATCCATCCGATAGATAAGACCGGGAAACTGCTCCGGCTCATACATCGTCTTCTTCAAGCCGTACGTGGCTTTCTCAAGGTCGATGTAGCCCCCAAGACCTGCCGAGGCAACGATATTCTGAATTGTAATCTCGGGTTTCCCTAAGATGACTATGCCGTCGCGTTTCAATTCGTCGATTACTTTCAAGACGGCCTTGCGTGCCTGGCGCTCCGACTTTGCACCAGTGCAGACCATCTTGCCGGAGCTGAAGATCAGAGTAGCAGTCTTGGGCTTCTTCAGACGATAGACCAGACCAGGAAATTGCTCCGGCCGATACTCGACGCCGGGAAAGACCCTGACTATGGCGTTCAGGTCGATCTGCTGTTTGAGCGTCGCAGACGCGACAACATTCTCTATGTTAATGAAGGCCCTACCTTTGTCTGACAATGACATAGAACCCTCCTCTAAGCGAGGGCGAAGAATCGAAAACTCCCACACTAATTCCGGAGAAGATGTTCGTCGCCAGCGTTCACCGCGCTGGGAGCGTTGCTCTTTATATACAATATTTAAGCTAGCCCGGTCTCAACGAGAAAAATCGGGACCTGATCGAAGAGTGAAGCCTCGATGTTGGACTCGACGCAAGATTTTTCGTCGAAGCGACTGAAGACCTAGTTTCTTCCGGTACATTGGAGGAAGGCGTCTTCTTCCCAGGCTCAGCGACCTCGAACGCAAAGAGAGCCACTATAAGTGCTACGATTACAAGAATTCCCTGGGTCCTAGGCTGGCCAGTTGAATCATCATACATGAAATTGCGGATGTCAAGGATTGCGGCTCCCAAATATGGAATCGGAATAGTGGCCTGGTAGACGCCTACTATCTGGCTTCCCGGCACCGAGCCACCTGGTCCGGACCATGAATCGTACCCACCGACAGCGTACGTGTTAGCGTCTCCTCTCGTGAAGAAATCGTATTGTCCGTCGGGAGTACTACTCGGAGGGACGATCTTCATGACTCGGTGAACTACCAAATAGTCAGGCGTCGAAAGGAAAGGTCTGAAAATGATGATTGTCCCGTTGCTTATTGTGGCAGGGTCCTCGCCTCGGATGACAATGAGCGCCCCGACTGCAAGTGTGCACGCAGATGAATGGAGTTCGGGATGATCGCTCTGACACATGCTGCTGGATGACACTACCAAGATGGGGTATTCGGTGTTGAGCGCTAGGCGGATTCCTCCCCAGACAGCGATGGCACCAAGGATTACGACGCCAACTAGAAACAGGCCTCGGGCAGTTTCATTCTTTTTTAGAAAAGAGCGGAATTGTCTGATGTAACTACTCAAAGTGGTGTCTCTGGCCTAAGCATGTTTTGCTTGGAAAGGACCTATTTCAGCGTCATATTGAATCCGCTTCAAAAACTCTTCCGCAGCCCGAGCCCCCGCAGTGAGGAATTCTTCTCCCCTAGCTGTAATCTGGTAGACTTTTCTTCCTCTTCCGCCCTCAGCCTCCCAGACCGCTTGAAGGTAGCCTTTCTCTTCCATGGCGTGGAGCAGTGGGTAGAGCGTTCCAGCGCTGAGGTATACTTTGAACCGGTCCCGGATTTCAAGGTTGATCTCGTATCCCCATCGGGGCTTCGCTTTGAGGAGGCGTAATATGATGAGGTCAAGATGATTCTTGACGAGCCGTTCCCGCCAGGCCTTATCGAGGTCCTTATTCATTGGAGCTAGTGTTCCTGTTTGTAGTTCATGATGGATTAACGCCCCTAAATGCTTTCCACTCGCCTGAGCACACTGCCCATTCTTGAGGGTAATCGGGACAGTTCAGCGAAACTAAAGATCTGATAATTTTCTATGTTTTTATCGAACGCAGCCGTGCTTTACTACGCTGATTGTCGTCCAACGTCTTCGACCTACTCCCGAGACCCCTAGCGGAAGCTGTCAAAGAGCGAGGATTCATCAAACCCACTGAGGCGCAAGAAAAGGCCATTCCACCGATTCTAGAAGGCAAGAACGTCCTACTAATCTCTCCGACTGCGAGTGGGAAAACTGAGACCGCTATCCTTCCCGTCTTCACGCGGTTCTTGAACGAGGCTGACCGCGGACCAGGCATCAAGATCATCTACATCACTCCCCTTCGAGCACTCAACCGAGACCTCCTAGACAGGCTACGATGGTGGGGGCAGAAGATCGACCTCAAGGTGGGGGTCAGGCATGGAGATACGGAGATCAAGGAGAGAACCAGCCAGTCCAGAAGCCCACCTGACCTGCTCATCACAACCCCAGAGACTCTTCAGGCGATTCTTCCAGGGCGGATACTGCGTCGGCATCTGCGAGACATCCGTTTTGTGATCATCGACGAGGTGCACGAGCTGGCCGAAGACAAGCGGGGGAGTCAGCTTGCTATTGCATTGGAGCGGTTGCGCTGGGTCGCGCAGAGAGAGTTTCAGATCGTGGGACTCTCCGCGACAATTGGATCCCCTGACGTAGTCGGAAAATTCCTGGCGGGCGAAGGAAGACCCGTCGAAATAGTTCACATTCCGGTCGCGCGGCGGATGAAGTTAGAGATCGTATCGCCAGAACCTACAGGCGAGGATGTCCGACTTGCCGGGAAACTGTTCACCCACCCAGAGGTGGCGGCCCGGTTACGCGTCATGAAAGGAATGATTAATGTTCACAAGTCAGTTCTTCTGTTCACCAATACTCGCGCAAACGCCGAGGTCTTGGCCAGCCGGTTCAAAGTCTGGGACGTCGACTTTCCAGTCTCCATACATCACGGCAGCTTAGCAAAGCTCTCGAGGATAACTGCCGAGAAGGCGTTGAAGGACGGTGAGATCAAAGGACTCGTCGCAACGTCTAGTCTTGAGCTGGGAATTGACGTAGGAAGGATCGACTACGTCATCCAGTACATGAGCCCACACCAGGTCACACGGCTCATCCAGCGAGTCGGACGATCTGGCCATAGCGTTGGCAAGATGGCTGATGGCATCATCATAACGATGGACTCCGACGACACGCTAGAGGCAATGGTCGTGGCCCGGAAGGCCAAGGGCGAGGACCTAGAA
>MNHO01000018.1 GCA_001919285.1 archaeon 13_1_40CM_2_52_13 | reverse complement strand
CACCAGCGATGATCGTCTCGGCAAGGTAGGGAAACATGCGACGACTTGAGAGAAGATTGGCGATGAGCTTGGCCGTGTTCTTTACAGTCCCCGGCCTATCCCTCTCGTACTGGAAGATTTTCATGTAGGCCCGAGCTTCCCTTGTCAGGACCTGCATATCACCCACAATGCCCGCGCAAGCAACACCAATGTTATCCGTGATACTGAAGACCTTCTTGGCGCCTTTACTCATGACGAAGGTCCCATACGCGTACCGACGTTCAGATGCGAGTAGGACTCCATCTTTGCAGACCATTCCAATTGTAGTCGCACCTGGCATGTAGCGCTCGTCACTCAAAAGAAAGGACGGTCGGTCGCCCACCTCCCTCCGGCTTTAAAGCTAGCTACGTGCGCAAGTCGGGCAGGTCGTTTGCCGATAATGGGCGTGATTGACAAACTTGCTACCTGCCTGAGTCGAGGGGACGAGACTCCTACCTGGAATTGGCTCAATCAGTTGTTGATCACGCGGACAAGGTCGCAGTGAGAGAACTGGTTGATAATCTCACCAACGGGAACAAGAACGTACAGAGCGATTACATCAAGGTTCTCTATGAAATTGGCGAGCGCAAACCGGCTCTGATCTCCAATTACGTGAAGGAATTCCTGGCGCTTCTCGAAAGCAAGAATAACCGACTCGTCTGGGGATCAATGACCGCTCTTGACACGATAACACTTGAAGACCCAGAAACGATCTATTCGGGACTTCCAGCCATCATCGGAGCTACAAACTCGGGATCCGTAATCGCAAGAGACCACGCGGTCAGCATTCTGACCAAGATGGTTACGATCAGAAAATACGAGAAAACCGCGTTCAAACTACTCATCGAACAGCTGAAGACTTGTCCCACGAATCAACTGCCAATGTACGCGGAGAACGCGATGCGGATTGTCAATAATGACAACAGGAAGATGTTCATGAATACACTATCTTCACGGATGAGAAGCATCGAGAAGTTATCAAAACGACGAAGAGTGGAGCACGTGATCAAGAAACTGGGCTAACCTGGTTCCGTCCCAAGCAAGAGTTATACTTGCGCTCGGATAACTAGCGGCTCATGCAGACACAGGAACAGCCACCATCTACGGAACAGATCCGGGAATTCGTCATCGCAGGACACGGAAACCTTGAGAAGGTGAAACAGATGCTTGCCGAGAATCCTAAGCTCCTCAACGCGTCATATCGATGGAACGAGAACGATACGGAAACAGCCGTACAAGCCGCAGCCCAAGTTGGCAGCGCCAATGTCGCCCAATTTCTTCTCAAACAGGGTGCTCCCTTAGAGATCTGTACTGCTGCCATGCTCGGCATGCAAGATGAGGTGGACCATCGACTGACTGAGGATCCCCGGAATACCAACGCGACCGGGGCTCACGGGATACCGCTGTTGCCGCACGCAGTATGGAGCGAAGACCCCCGTCTGGTTCAACTGGTCTTCGAACGAGGTGCGAAATCCGGCGCGACCCTCGCGTTGCACAACGCCGTATCGAGGGGTAATTACGGAATCGTCGAATGGTTGCTAGACAATGCGGGACCCGATGTCCAGGCGAAGAATTTTCAAGGCAAGACTCCACTAACAGTCGCTTCAGAACGCAACAACGACAGCATAGTAGCACTTCTCAAAAAACACGGCGCTATTGATTAGCTTCTCAGGCGTTGCAAATCGTCTGAACCGGGGCGTAGGGTTTCAGCAACGCAAGTCTACGCTTTACCGGGGAATTTTGACCTTGGAGGATAGTCACGCGGTCCGACGCGCCGACCAGAGCATGGGTGGAGAGACTCGATGAGCCTCGCTACCTCGATCACTCTCTCTAGCCTGGAGCTAACCAGGTTTTTCTTCGCAATGGTCCTTCTATTGTTTACTGCGCACTCCTTCGGTTTCTTGTTCTATGAGGCCAAGCTTCCCAGAGTGATTGGCGAGATTTTCGGAGGACTGATTCTTGGTCCGACGTTTCTCGGCTATTTCGCGCCTAGTGCAGAGACCTGGGTCTTCAGCGCTTTCCCATCCGAGGGCGCGCTGATCTCTGTAATCTCCTACTTTGGTCTGGTTCTTCTGATGTTCATATCCGGCTTCGAGGTCCAGAGGTCATTCTCAAAGCAGGATCGTAAGATTGCCATTTCATTTCTCCTAGGGGCAACGGTAATTCCGTTCGTCATCGGCGTCCTGACACCCTACGTCTACAATTTTGCGCCATATTCGGGACCGAACGGGAACATGCTCTCCCTCGCTATCATTGTGGGCATTGGCGTTTCTGTCACATCGATCCCGGTCATCTCGAAGATCTTCATTGATCTGAGGATCATGAACACTCGGTTCGCAAAGATCGTCCTGGCGATTGCGACGGTGGAAGATGTCATGCAGTTCGGCGCGTTGGCTATCGCTACGGGAGTTGGAGCATCTGCTTCAGCTTCCCTATCACTAGTAGTCTTTACTGCGCTAGTAACGGTCGCCTTCTTCGCTGCAGCTCTTCTAGGTCTTCCCAGGATGATCCGTTACACCATCGGGTCCAAGTTCAACATTCTGATTCGGACCCACCCATCGAGGTACGCCCTGTTCCTATGCTTCTCATTGGTCGCGCTAGCAAGTCTCCTCAATGTGAACATCATCTTCGGCGCCTTCCTAGCGGGCATCGCTATCGGAATGATGCCAGAGGAAGTCTTCACCCTCGCGAAAGCCCAGATCAAATCGATATCTTTGGCGATGTTTACGCCAATCTATTTCGCCGTAGTCGGCTTGAAGCTCGATCTCATCCATTCCCTCGACATCTTCTTCCTTCTCGGATTCCTAATCTTCTCTAGTTCCCTGAAGAGTGGTGGCGCACTAGTTGTAGGAAGACTGATCAAGCAGAAGAGACTAGCGAGCCTCAACCTCGCGATTGCTCTAAACGCCAGGGGAGGCCCCGGAATTGTTCTCGCAACTGTCGCGTTTGATCTAGGGCTGATATCTGAAACCTTCTTTGTCGCTCTCGTTCTAACTGCAATTATCACATCACTGATCGCTGGGTTCTGGTTGAGATACGTGAAAAAGCGCGGCTGGGACCTCCTCTAAGACCCTTCATGCCAACAATGCACATTCGGAGAAACGCAACCAGACTGCGTATCTACCATGAGGCATCGAGTACACTAATTTAAAACACGCCGTTTGGGGATAGACATAGAGATACAAATGGCAACGCTGACCCAATCGAAACGAACCCGCAGCCTCGAAGAACGGTATGAGATGCTCAGGAAGACATTGGCTCACTACCTTCTCCTCCAAGTAGGCACGTTCGTCACCGCAGCAGGCTTCGACGCCATCGCACCCGCGATGAACATACTGACAGATATGAAGGCAAACCTGAAAGTTCAGGATATCAAAAGTAAGAATCAAGGGAGCAGAGTGGAGGCTCTTTCCCAGAACTTGGCTGACAGCATGGGCGAGACCTTCAATAGCGACTATGAGATTGAAGCGGAAGATGGGTCCCGGACGGTCAGGCTGGACCGGTGCGGATGCATAGAATCCGTCGTCGCACAAGCAGAAGCGTACGGGCTGACAAAGCCCCAAGCGAGATCGATCTTCTGTGCCACATGCATAGGCAGCTACAAGAAAGCTGCTGAAACTCTGGAATTAGGCTTCAAGGGAAGACTTCGTGGGGACCACGGCTGTTCCATGAGCTTCTCCAAGAAATAGTCGAATGAAAATAGCCACAACTCTCTCCCCTTCTTGAGTCCCGAAAGCAGTACAAACGCCTCGACTCTGTGATTCTCGTTACGCGCATGACTGTGCCTCGGGCCGGGTCAGACCCGAAATCCGGATTTCCAGGGAAATATGCGGACAAGCCTCTTATACGCAGGAAAATTGCTACAAAACCTGAATCTTTACTTATTGAGACATGGACAGGCTGGCAACCGGACAGCTATTCCTGTAAAGGACGCTGAAAGATCTCTCACCGTTGCGGGTCGGAAGGAGCTGGAGGAAATAGCCGCGTCCATGTTGAGTCAGGGGATGAGGTTCGACAGAATTCTTGCAAGTCCACTGAAGCGAGCCTACGAGACCGCAACTATCGTCTCAAAGACTTTCAAGAGCTTAAACGTGCTCGAACAGTGGAACGAACTTAGACCGGAAGCAAGTAGACCAGACCTCTATCGGAGGCTCTCGAAGCTCAAACAGGATTCGGAGATTCTGCTTGTAGGTCACGAACCATACTTGGGCACAATGATCAGCGAAATGATCTCTGGAAATGGCAACAGTCACGTCGCGCTAAAAAAGGGAGGTCTGGCGAAGATCAGAGTCACCTCCTTCGTTCCAAAGCCCTCGGGCGAGCTGCGCTGGCTCTTGACGCCGAAGCAGATTCGGAAACTCTCTTAACAGGTCGAGCAGTATCCCCCTAGACAACTAGGTTGCTCTCGCAGTTGGCCTTCAGGTCAGTGCCTGAATGAAAATCTCAGTGATCGACTTAGGATACAACTCGCTAAAACTAGTCAACTATGACGTTCGCATCGATAACACCTTCTCGGCCTACTCCCAACATTCCATTCTCGCCAGACTAGGCGAGGGCTTGGATGAGACTGGTTCTCTGAGGGACGACTCGATCATTCGAACAGTAAAAGCCCTGAAACTTCTTCAGCAAACTGTCAAATTTGAATCGTCAGCACAAGTGCTACCCGTCGCAACGAGCGCCGTTCGAGAAGCCGGAAACAAGGACCAATTCCTTGCGCTTGTAAGCGGGGAAACCGGTTTCGACTTCAAAGTCCTCTCGGACCGGGAGGAGGCGCTGTATTCTTTCGCGGGCTCCTACACGGCGACGAACGTTCCAGCCGGGCTATTCTTTGACCTAGGAGGAGGCACCCTCGAGATGGTCATTGCAGAGAAATCCAGAATCAGGAGAGTCTTCTCCACCCCACTCGGAGGCTTGAGACTCACCGACCTTTACGCGAGCGGTAACGGAAGATTCACAAGGAAAAATTACGCCAAAATGAGCGAACGCATTCTCGATCTCCTCCCTGATAGGAAAGAAGTTCCTCGACTAGGGAAGCTGGGGCTGGTCGGTGCCGGAGGCACAGTAAGAGCGATCGCAAGATATCACCAAATGATCATAGACTATCCACTCGACAAACTTCACAATTACACAATGGACAAGAAGGCTGTCGAACAGATCCACCGAACCCTCCGAAAGATGAGCCCCAAACAGATCGGAAGTATTCCATTAATCGGAGAGGACAGAGCCAAGTCAATCGTCGCAGGCTCGCTAGTAATTCAACTTATGATGAGGAAGCTGAAGATTCCCCAGCTCGTCGTAAGCACACATGGCCTGCGGGACGGCGTTCTGTCTGCCTTTCTGAAAGATCCAACAGCCTACGAGAAAGGGTCCGTCGATTCGATTCTGCCTCGCCTAACGAATGACAAGCCCGTTTCCCTTTCGGTAACCTCTTCAAGAATCATCAAGGCATTTTCATCTAGAGAGCTACTCAGCTCACAGGAACAGTTCATCCTAGTTCGGGCGCTTGAAGAAGCGCAGAAGCTTCCGCTCTATGACCCGGAGACCCTATTCTACATCATTGCAAACAGCGACAGCGTCCTAACCCATTCAGAACAGTTGCTGCTCGCCCTCTCTCTCGTCCGGATCCGAGGGTTGAGAGGCGCAGACTGGCTCTACGCAAAGTACAAGGACATGCTAGAGGAGGACGCCAAGAATACCATCAAGAGAATATCTTCGATGATAACGCTGATCGAGATTCTCGAGAAGACCGGCTCGGACTTACAGGTGACCCTCAGCGCTCACCAGATTCGGCTCAAAATAAGCCCAGGAAAACAGGACTTCCCGACAGCACTCTTCAAGAACACGCTCAAAGATTTTGAGAACGCCTTCAAGCTCGAAGCACAATTCTCTCTCACTCCGGTCTCATCGCAGAAACTCGAACCTGAAATCTCGTCATCGGAGAAGACTTGAGCAGATGCAGCGTCCGAAATCTGGGTCTCCTAAGAAATTCCAGATTACAGGAAAACTCATCGTAGTCGAGGGTATAGACGGAAGCGGCAAATCGACCCAACTCCACCTGCTCGATAGGTGGCTCAGAGGCAGAGGGCTGCCAGTTTTCACAACGGAATGGAATTCTTCACAGATCGTCCGGGAGATAACCTCCAAAGGCAAGAAGAAAGGACTACTCACTCCCACCACGTTCAGCCTCCTCCACGCTACAGACTTTGCGGATCGATACGAGAGGAACATCCTCCCCTTGCTACGGGGAGGCTACATTGTGCTAGCGGACAGGTATGCGTACACCGCCTACGCCAGGGACGTCGTTCGAGGATGCTCCCCTGACTGGGTAAGAAAGGCATACAGCTTCGCCGCGACACCCGACATTCGGTTCTACTTCCGAGTACCCATCGAGGTTGCGATGAAGCGAATTCTCGTGAGCCGGCCAAAACTGAAGTTCTACGAGGCAGGAATGGACCTGAACCTGAGCAACGATATCCTCGAGAGCTACAGAATGTTCCAGGCCCGAATCATAGAACAATACGAACTCATGGCCGAACAGGAAGGATTCACAATCATCGATGGATCTCTCGACATAGAGGAGCAACAGGAGAAAGTGAGGGAAACAGTGTCGCAGCTGCTCCCTGCGACAACGAAACAGACTGTGCAACCAGTGATCAGAACTTGAGCATAGTTTCCCGCCGGACCCGAAAAGCGCCGGCAAGGCCTCTAGAGTTCTACGGCGAGGGAATACCCTATCTCAAAGACTTGGACATCCGAGGAAGACTCATCGTTATCGAAGGCCCCGATGGCTCCGGAAGGAGCACCCAGATCGACATGATAATCTCGAAGCTGGAGGCAGACGGCCATGGAGTCCTGAATACAGGACTAAAGAGATCAGATCTAATCAAAGAAGGGATTCTGCAAGCCAAGCAGATGCTGCCTTTGGGGAAGAGGACACTCGCACTCTTCTATGCGGCCGACTTTGCAGACCAGCTTGAACACAAGATAATTCCAGCATTGGAAGCAGGCGAAATCGTTCTCGCAGATCGGTACATCTTCACCTTAATCGCACGAAGCACGGTCAGAGGAATACGGACAAAATGGTCCGAAGACCTATTCGGATTCGCCCTCAAAGCAGACCTCGTCTTCTACCTCGACGTCGATCCGAACGAACTCTTCCATCGAGTAGTCCAGAAGAGCCCCTCACTCGACTACTACGAATCTGGAGCGGACATGGACCTGTCCGACGACCTCTTCTCAACGTTCATCACCTACCAGCAGAGAATGGCACGAGAATTCGCAACCCTAGCCAAGAAATACGGACTGGTCCGGATCGACGGAAACAGATCCATCCCCGAAGTTCATATTGACCTTCAACAGAGAATCGATAGATACCTCGCCTCCATCTAGGCGGCCCCTCCGGACTTTGAAAACATCCTTCGCCGCAAAGTATAGGAGAACAAGAAAGAACCTCACGAAACGACTCAAAGCCTACCTCAAGGTTTCGAACCCGGAAAATGTCCGGAGCCTCCGTATCGCCATGCGCAGAACGAGCCTCTCCATCGAACTTCTTCCGAAGAAGATACGGAAAGCAAAGGCGACACGAACCTTCCTCAGCTCACTGGATGAGGCGTCGAAGGCGAATGCAAGGGTCAGAGATCTGGACATTATCCTCTCAAAGATATCCACCTACAAACCCGATCAGAGCATGGAAGAGCGGATCTCTGGAATCAAGGAAACGCGTGAATCTCAGCTACAGGCGGCCCGGCAGCAAACAACCGTACTCCAGAAGGAACACATACCCAGGATTAGAGAGCAAGATTTGTCAGTCCCGAAACTTCAGAAACGGCTCAACAAGACCACGAACCAGCTCATCGCCGCGATAAACGGTCGACTGCCCATGGTCTTGGAGGACTCCAACAATGTCCGAGACCTGCATCTCCTCAGAATCGATTGCCGACGACTCCGCTACTTGACTGAACTATTCCGTTCCAAGAAAACTGCCAAGTTGTTGTCCCGACTTCGATCCTGGCAATCCCAGCTCGGATTCATCCACGACAGCGACCTAACAATAGACTATTTGCGAAATCTAGGAGAGGCACCAGAAATGCAGCCAATCCTGAGCGACTTGGTGACCCAGAGAATGCAAAGCTACGAGAAGTTTGGCTCGATCACAAAGCAGATCCCTCTAGTTAGTCTTCTTCCCTAGAATTCTTTCTCCAAGCGGCGAAGCGATGGGAGTCGGCTTGGATTGCCCTTTTATAACATAGAACGACCGTCCGATTCCGAAACGATGGTGGATCGGGGCCCATGTGTCCACTAAGACTCTCTTCTCCCAATATGCGCGAGCCTGGATTCTGGGCCCGAGGCTCGAACCCTCGAATCATCAGAACCGTTGAAGGAGTGATCATTGTTACAGCCGTATTTCTGCTCGTTGTCGAAGTTATCGTGAATGGCGGCCTAAATTCTATCGTCAAAAACGGACTCACACCCGAGCTTCCCCTGTTCGCGGTTTTCACTCTGGGCCGAATGACTATCGCCTACGCCTTGGCCCTAGCTTTCGCCCTATCATATGGAATCGCGACTGCGATGAGCCATAGAGCTTCACACGTCCTTTTGCCCTTGCTAGATATTTTCCAGTCCGTCCCCGTCCTTGGGTACCTCCCAATCGTCTTTGCGATATTCCTTGGAAGCGGTCCAGAGGCCAATCCGTTAGGTCTTCAGATCGCTGCTATCTTATTGATCTTCACGGCAATGGCCTGGTCCCCCACATTCGGAGTGATAGCCGGAATAAACGCCATCCCGGCCGACATCAAAGAAGCGTCACGCGCTTACGGACTGAGAGGCGTAAGTTATCTTCGACAAATAATACTCCCGGCGGTTTACCCGGAACTTGTATGGACCAGCATTCTGGCTTGGGGTTCGGGATGGTACCTGATTCCGATTGAAGAATATGTTCCGTTTCGTGGAGTACCCGCTCCGGCAGGGGGCCTCGGCACATACATCGCTCAAGCGTCCGCCCATTCAGACATAGCCTCGGCTCTCTTTGGGCTAATCATCCTCGTCGCCATCATTTACGCAATCGACCAACTCGTATGGAGACCGTTGGGGGCGAGGGCAGAGAAGTACAAGTACGAAACAGTCGCCGCGCCAAGAACAACTGCGACTCCAAGGAGCATCGTTTCCGAGGGAGTCAAAAGGTACGAAGATCGTATCGTATCTCCAGTCCGTACCTTCTACAAGTCACAAAGGTCGATCGTAACAAGAGCCCTAGAAGTCGTAAGAGTTACAAAGCTACTCCATGTCACTGAGAGATTGAGATTTCCCGAACGCATCAGCAGAATACCGTTCTGGGGAAGACTCTTGAGCTACGCTATCTTTCTCGGACTGGTCGCCTTCGGCCTCGAACTCCTGATCGCGCCCAGATCCGAGTCGATTCTAAACGCTCTCACCGTACTCGCTGCCAATGTGACCGCCTTCCAGCTGATCGGGCTCACTCTCTTCTCACTCTCAAGGCTCGTCACAGCCTACCTAATCGCACTCGGTTGGACTTTAGCAGCAGGGATACTCATCGCGAGAAGCCAGAGGCTTTCCCGGTGGCTCGTTCCAATCTTCGATATCGGCCAGTCGATTCCCGCAACGGCATTGTTCCCCCTGGTAGTGATAATTCTCGTCAATCCATTCAGGAACACCCCTTATCTAGGAGTTACCCTCAACCTCGCCTCCATCATCCTCCTCCTAACAGGCATGCAGTGGTATCTTCTGTTCAACATAGTTGGGGCAGTTAACAGCGTTCCGAACGACATCAACGAGGCGACGAAGGCATATGGTGTCAAGGGAGGACGCTACGTGAAACAGATTCTGATACCAGCCGCTTTCCCGGCCATCCTCATTGGCAGCATACAAGCCTGGGGAGGGGGATGGAACGCCCTCATCGTCTCCGAATACATCGACCCGAGCGCGAACGTGCCTGGACTCGGCTCTTTTCTAGTAGGAGCCTCAAACCTATCAAATGTCCTCCTCTCCTCTGTGGAGATTTTCGCAGCCCTGCTCGCGATGACCGCAACGGTCCTAGCCATCAACAGACTCGTCTGGAGACGATTACTCAGAAAGGCTGATCGGTACAAGTTCGAGGCATAGCAGCCATTTGACCCGACCAGCAGAACCTCTCCCTGACATCAAGAACGTGTCCCAGTCAGGGGAGCCCCTTCTCGAAATCAAGGACATCTCTAAGGTCTATCCTGGAGAAGGGAGGAATACAACGGTCTTTGAGGACATCAATTTCAATGTCTACAAGGAGTTCCTCTGCATAGTCGGACCTTCAGGATGTGGGAAGAGCACACTTCTGCGGATCATAGATGGACTTGACCAGCCAACCTCGGGCCGGGTCCTATTCCACGGCCAACCAATCATGGCACCCAGCCCCAAGATTGGGGTCATATTCCAGACCTTCGCCTTGATACCCTGGAAGACGGTCCTAGGCAATGTGGAGATGGCCCTCCAGGCCACGACGGTTCCGAAAGACGAACAGGTGAAAATTGCAAAGAAGTACATTCAGGACGTGGGATTGGAAGGGTTCGAGACCGCTTATCCCAAGGAACTGTCTGGGGGAATGAAGCAGAGAGTAGGCATCGCCCGTGCTCTGGCCCTGCAGCCCGAAGTGTTGTTGATGGACGAGCCCTTCTCCAGCCTCGACGCTCTTACCGCGGAGAACCTTCGACAGGAGGTGTTGGAGATATGGAGAGACCCTGTCTATGCGACTAACTGCGTTGTGATGGTGACTCACAACGTTCAGGAGGCAGTCTATATGGCCGACCGTGTCATAGTCTTGAATCATCGGCCCGCGAAGATCGTCGATGACGTTCAGATAACACTTGAAAGGCCTAGGAATCAGAGGGACGCGGCAATGTTTGACTATTCTGACAGAATCATTTCCAGGATCAGCTAGCGCGATTCCCTTGGCAGCAGACTCTCGGACTGCCCATCATACCTGAACAGTCCGGCAAACACGCCCCAGCTAATGAGCACATTGATTATAGTCGGTAGGTCGGTAGTGTAGCCGAACTTCGAACTTAGAAACCTGGCCAGTTCGAACCGACTCAACTGCTTCTTCTCATGAACCATCCGAACCACGTCAGCAAAAGGCTCAAGACCCGCCAGCCTGTCGTGAACAATCTTCTTCCGCTCCGGAATCTTACCATTAAGCGCCTTCTTACCAAGATCCGTAAGAGAAATGTCACCTTGTTGCACGGCGACGAGCCCCAAGTACTCGGCAGTATCAATTATCGGGAGCAGTTCGTCAAGGGCAATCCTCAAGTCGATGGTGAGATTCGCCACGTCTGTCTTGCCATTATACGCCCTTAGCAGGTCCAGGAGGCCAAAGACTCTGTTGACTCCGGCGGTTGGAAGCATCTCGTGATACGGCTCAGACGCAACTCAGTACAGGTTAAAGAACTTCCGAAGAAATGTGGTTTCAGAAATGAAACTGGAACTCCCAAAGCTGAAAGACATTGAAGCCGCGGCCCAACGAATAACCGGGGTCGCTTCCAAGACTCCGCTGATCGAATCGCCAGCACTCTCGCGAAGATTCGGGCATGAAGTCTACCTGAAGCTTGAATGCTTCCAGCCGATACGCGTCTTCAAGATCCGGGGCGCTTACAACAAGATATCGCAGATACCCGCCAAGAAAATAGTAGCCGCATCTTCAGGTAACCATGGCATCGCGGCAGCCTATTGCTCACGACTGCGGGGGAAGCAATGCACAATCGTAGTGCCGGAGACTGCCGTCAAGGAAAAGGTCGATGTCATACAGGAGTACGGAGCAGAGGTTGTCAAATTTGGAAGGTATCATTCTGATAGAGAAGCAAAAGCTCGTGAAATCGCAGGCCAGACCGGCGCAATCTTCGTACCTCCCTTCAATGATCCAGACATCATCGCAGGCCAAGGGACATGCGGACTAGAGATCGCGCAACAGCTTGACGATTTCGACTCGGTCATA
>MNHO01000008.1:15592-17231 GCA_001919285.1 archaeon 13_1_40CM_2_52_13 | reverse complement strand
AGCGAGGATCATGAATGCATATGGAATGATCGGTCCGAATATGCCGTGAAGCTTCAAATGCCGCTCGCTGTTATCCGTGTGATTCATGAGAGGAATAAAAGGACGGCTAGCTGACCCAAGGCTTAGCGCGGCCCTCACAGCGGTCGGGTGGGGAGTAATGAATGCGGCCGTGACGCTGATCGGCATTTTCCAAGGTGTCCTGGTACCCGTGCAGACGTACGCGGGCGGCGGAGGGCTCGTCGTTTCGCCTCCAGCCTTTCAGAGCCTTAACATTTTACCCAGTATGTCGCTCGGGGTGGCTCAGGATCGGCTTGACATCGGGCCGGTTCTAGGAATCCCTTTTGGGCAATTGATCTTCTTCCTCGAGATTCTTGGAATTGCAGTCTTCGCGAGCTTTCTCATCGCCGATTTTCAGCGGTCTTTACTCGCTTTCATATTCTCCTACGCGCTGGGTGCCTTCCTCGTCTTCTTCGCCTTGATCCTGCCAGGGTTTACTGGAGTTGTTTCTTTTCCCGATGTCTTGACGCAGGCAGCCATCTTCATGACTTTCGTCATATTCTTTCCTATTCCTCTCTTCCTAGGATTTGGCGGAAGTTTCCTCGGCGTGATATTAGCGGAGAGGTTCGCGTAGTCTGCTAGTCAAGCGGGAAGCAGACTGGAATATTGAATGAGCAGAAGGCTTTCGGCTAACAACGGATATCTCTCGCTTGGGCCGGCTACCTTAAGAATACCAAAGCTAAAATACGCTGGATCCCAGTTGGTCCAGTTCTGACGCGAGAGGTTCCGGACCGTCATCTGCACACGATAATGAAGGTACTAGGGTAGCGAGAATAAGATAATGAGAAATGGTTTGGCCGTTAGCACTCTGATTCTGTTTGTCATGGCGCTATCCCTGAGTAGTCTTTCAGGTCCTCTTGCTGCTATGGTTCATTTTCCCAGTGTTCCCGCTGCTCGTGCGAGCCCCGCTGTGGCTACCAGTTGGCTTCCTGCGGGTCCCTCGACAAATACTCAGGTTCAGGCGATTTTTGCTAGTGACGTGGCTGAACAGACCGGGTTTCTGGCTGAGACTGTCGACTTGAGTGATGTGGCTCTGACGCCGACCATGGTTACGTGTCTCTCCCAGACCGGTACTAGCTGTTCTGGTATTCCGGGTGTGAACCCGTCCCACTTTGCCGTTACGTCTCCCCTCTCGACTCATGATATTTTCGAGATTCAGGTAATGCTGCACAACAACTACTGGGGTGTTCCCATGAATTATGGTCTAGACTCTGGCTGTACCATTCCGGTTGCGGTAGGTGCTGGTGTTAATGATGCTACTTGTCCCGGTGTGAGCATCCGACAAGCGGTTGCCCACCTGATCGACAAGGTTCAGTACTGTGCTTCTAACGGTATTGTGGTCTGCTCTGCTGTCGACAATGACTCTCCTCTGACCGCGGGCTTGGTTACTGCTGACCCGTGTGGCTGGGATGTGCTCTTCCCCCAGACAGGCTCCAACTGCGTTGTTGGTAGTCCCGGTGGAACAGCGTATCATCTCAGTCCGAGCACTAGTGTGGGTCATGATACTGGTGCCGTTGCTGCAACATACTCGTGGGAGCCTGCCACTGATAACGGTGGTAAGGCTGACCTTTGCGCTGCAGCA
>MNHO01000008.1:0-15516 GCA_001919285.1 archaeon 13_1_40CM_2_52_13 | reverse complement strand
TGCTCGTCTTGCTCTTGGTGATGGTTTGATGGAATCCATCTGCTACTTGTTCACAGGCCACTTTAGCGCTGCGACATGCCAGCAGATCCCAACAACCACAACCGCGTGCACAGGCACATGTTACGTTACTGAGACTCGTGGACCGATCGCTGCCTTCCCAGGCTTCACAACAAGCAACATCGGTTGTAGTCCAACGGCATTCGCTTCGCCGTCTACGAATCCAGGGACTTCGACCTGGACTAACCCGCAGAACGGTTTCGCTTTAGATCAGGTATACACGACGAGTGGCGGGAGTGGCTCGAACAATGCATTAGCATTCTACGGAGGCTATCGTGTATGTCTGCCTAGCGGCGGTACTATTTCTAAGGTCGAGATAGGCATCTATGGACATCAAGCTATGCCGCCAACACCGAATGACCAGGTTCGAGTGGAATACTCTGTTACCGCAGGAGTTACTTGGAACCTCGCGGGGCTTTTCATGCCCGGTACGAGCGATACGAACGTGTTCTTTGACGTTACAGGTCAACAATCCTGGAACGGTGCTCTCTTGAGCACAGCGAACTTTGAGGTTCGTATGACGCACGTTGTTGCGGGCAGCAAGAATACCATCTCTGTTGATTGGATACCCCTGAGGATAACTGTCTCGCCACCCAGTGACAACTGGTGGATCTATACAGGTGGCTTCGGAAGTGTCTTCCCCTACGACAGTCTCCTCTATGGCCAGTTCAACAGCCAGTTTGTATCTGGAGGCGCATGGGATCAACCTCCATGCTCTTCACTCGCCGTTCCTTCCACCGGGGCAACCAACTACGAGTACGCTTGTGTACCAGCCTATGATACTATCAGCCACGCTATGGAGTTCTCTCCGTGTGCTACTGCTGCTGGAGACCCGTCTCCTGGGCAGACTCGGACAACTGTCACTTTCGGCAACTGCTCCAGTCCTGTAGCGTTGAGTGCTCAGAGTGCTGGCTACCAGACAGAGGACATGTATGGTAAGCTGGAACTCTGGATCCCAATCTACGGTCCCTCGGAACAGTTCGGCTATCTCGCTAAATGGAACACTGTGATCAACAGCCAGGGCTTGTCTGTGCCCAACTTCTTCACATGGTTGGACGCTCACACAGCTGGCTCGACGAGTGTTACTCAGGCGTTCGCTGCGCCAACCCGGAGCCTAAATCCTTACGCGGCCAGTACTGTCTTCGACTTCCAGACTATCGGCAACATCTACGACAGCCTCGGCGCGTTGAACCCTGCCCAGAATGGACAATACTTCGACTACTTGGCAAGCTCTCACTGCGTGATTTTTACCCCGGACGTGGGCTCAACCTGTAAGAACCCTATCCTGGGCTACCCTGCCCCACCGGGAACAGTCGCAACGCTCAGACTGTCGCTTCGTCCAGACATCTTCTGGCAGAGCGACTCTGTCGGCACGGCTCACCCAGCGCGTCCATTGACTTCTTGGGATGTAGCGTTCAGCTACATTACCCTCAAAGCAAGCGGATCCTTCCAAGGCGGAGTCTTATCGCCAATGATCGACGTCCACGTCATCGACAAGGCCAACTTTGACATCAACCTCAACGCCATCGGACCATTCACCCTGCTGAGCATCACAGGTCCAACCATCTTCCCGGGACGCTATTGGTCTTCGACCTGTAGCGGCACGACTTGGGACAATGACGTCAACGCAGGCAATGTTCCAGCCAGCTGCATGAATGTAACGAGCCAGATGTCCACCATTACCTTCGACCCGCTCTCGTCCGCGCCGAACAACGGCGCGTCTACTGGTATTCTGATTGGCTCGTCGGCCTTTGAGTGCCAGTCTACGGGTGGGATCGTCGGTGGCGGCGGCTGCTCTAGCACAGGTGTACAGAACCCGCCGGGCGGCGGGGCCTACACTCTGACACGGTTCGGATGCAGCAGAGTCACAGGTAATTGCAACGCTCCAGGTGCAAACCCGACATCAACATACTTCCGCAGCGCAGGGACACTCGCACTAGACATCTGGTCAGGTACCAACGGTGACACCGACCACGACAACGCCGTCGCATCCAGCGCAGCCTTCTGCTTCAACAAGGCAGTAGGTACTGCGGGCTGTACTCAGTGGCAGCGTGGAATCGGTAATCCAGGTACGGGCTCACAAGTCGGCTTAGCTCAAGTCAGCGCGGTGTTCAGGTTCTCCCAAGATGGCAACTGGATTTCACCGTTCAACTGGCTACCGGGCATACCAGAAGCGTGCTGTCCGTTCACATCCAACCCACCTGTCGGAATACAGAGCGCAACGCCAGTACTCTTCGAAGGCACAGCAACACTCAATCCGTGCAGTATCGACTCTGTAAACGGATACGACTGCTAGCCTTACGAGGACGAGCCCCCACAAACTTCCTTTTTTTGGAGATACCTGACGGCTATAGCTCTCTCTAAGAACGGATAAGACGCGCGACAGCACCCAACACGACTTTCTCCCCTCAAGATAGCAAGCGCGGTTTGACATAGATGCCGGGACAAATTTGGTCTAAGCACCTAACCCGCCCGCTGGCTCACCACGACGATATCATATGATGGAGTGGAAGCGTAGCATCCGTCGATGTCCTGGCTCGCCTCGATCGATAGTTGCGAATGGGCCGGTACAAAGTAAGTATTCGATGATGCTTGCAGGTCTTTTCCTGTAACTGGATCGCTTACCACATAGCCAATATCGGCGAAGCCGCCGCCACCAGTATTGACCAAGGTAGCACTCCAATGCCACGTCGTATATCTTGAACCTCCATAACTGCATCCGTAACTCTGTGAGTAGTAAGCGTCCGTGTTGGTCACTACTATTTTCGGTTGTAATTCAACGTAGTAGGCTGCCCCGCCAATGCCGGCGGCTACGACCGCGACTACACCCACAATAATGATGATCTTAGCGTTCCGTGTCAACCCCAAGGGCCCTGTGGAAGGGATGGGACCGCCCGGTGAAGCTGGACCCTGAGGCTGACCCATGAACTCTGTGCGTTCCTTGCCCTCTCTTTAGAGTGTCGCAAAGGAGAGACGTTCACAACTGTATCGGAACCTGCATCCAGCCCAAGCAGGCTGCATAGATCCTAGGCTTCAGCAACAGCTAAGTGGTGCATTCCTCCTGTTGGTTTCACATGGAACAAGTTTCTTGGAAGGGTAAACTATTCACCATTCCTGAGGGTTCGACACTTGTCGGCAGATGCCGCAAATGTGAACGCCCTCTAACAGTAATAGGGGAACCATTGGAAATGCGAGATTTGCAACCCGGCGCTGTATGGTACGCAACGTGCGCCACCTGTAATACCATAACGATCTTGATGGAAAAGAGTGCGGGGATATGTTCATACTGCAAGAGACCCGCAAACCACTCACTTGTCAAATGTGAAGAATGCGGCGCTCCTCTGTAGCAAGTTAGCTATTGTGAATGATGCCTAGTATGCTGAGGTAGGCCCCCTCAAAAGTTCTATGGGCAGTCTCCTTGAGTAGTTGGAGCATTGTGCTGGTCTTGGGTCCGCACGAGTGTATGAGTGAGTCTATCTCGGCCTCGATTGGGATGAATGGTAGTTTGTCGATTGGCTTGTAGTTCAGCCGTTCGAACCGTAGGCCCCGCCATTTTGCATAGTGCTGGTAGGCGTAGGAGAGGTTCCGCTTGAAACCGTCACTCCATGCGTGGAGGGCAATTGTCTCTTTGACCAGTTCCGGGTTTTCGAGGTTTGTCTTGTTGCCGAGTATCCTTAGGTGGCTGAGCATGGGGATGATGGTCCCGTCTTTGAAGCCCTGCTTCTTGAGCCATAGGCCGAGGGCGCCGAGAAACACCGGGGGTTTGTCAATGGCGCCGGGAGTGGGATTCGAACCCACGAGGGCGTGACGCCCAACGGCTGTCATGTCAATCGACGAATATCCAGATGGGATCTCGAGGCCGTCGCTTTAACCACTCAGCCATCCCGGCGCAACAGCCGACCAAGACCGGGACGAGTCTTAAACCATTTCCAGTATCTAGTAGAATCGTTAGATCAACGCGCGCTGGAAGATACCATGCTCTGAACAAAGGGCAACCGCCCCTCAAGGCTCGGATCCTCCCGCTGAACCCGCCTAGGGAGTATATGATCCACCACAACCCTCTCCCGTAACATGGACAGATGGTCCCTTAGCGAATCTTGATAGGTGAAATCGACCCTCATCGAATACTGCTGGTACAGCTCCACCAACGTCTTGTAGACAATCACGCGAGCAGAACCCCCGAAAGACTCGTTGAGCGCCTTGACCACATCATCGAACTGGGCCGGAATCTCAGACTCCGGAATACCCTTCCGCCGTAGATGGTCGTACACAACATCACGAACACTCGAGCCCATAGTCTCCAATGTCGACTTGAAGCAGTAGGACACAGTATCGTGGAAAGTGGAGACCAACGCGGCTCTCAAAGCAACATTCCTACAAAAGAAGACTCCCTCTCGACGAATACGGATGATGTTACAAGCGAGGATACTCAAGAGACCTAGTCAGACAAAGCAACTGCTTAGCTTCGACCTGAACCGACCTGGAAACCAGTAAAAGGAGCCGGAAGAGGGTTCGACCGTAGGAAAAATTGTCGAGCTCTGAGTTTAGAGTCGAGAAAGTTGTCTCAAGAGAAGTATTGGATTCCCGAGCAAACCCTACCGTTCAAGTTGACCTTTACACAGGATCCGGGTTTGGACGATTCTCTGTTCCTTCAGGAGCCTCGAAGGGCCACCTTGAAGCACTCGAACTCCGCGACGGAGACAAGCAACGATACGCCGGGTTAGGCGTTCAGAAAGCCGTGGAGAACGTGAACAAGATTCTCGGACCAAAGATTCTAGGCATGGACTCACGAGACCAAGCGAAGATTGACAGGATCCTCATCAATCTGGACGGCACAGAGAACAAAGGAAGACTCGGAGCAAACGCCATTCTCGGCGTGTCAATTGCTCTCGCACGCGCCTCAGCTGACACAACCAAATCCCCATTCTATCGGGCGCTCGCGGAGGGACGGAAACCGAGCCTCCCAATGCCCTTGATGAACATCATCAACGGCGGAAAACACGCAGGCAATGAGCTGTCTTTCCAAGAGTTCATGGTTATTCCAGCGGGGTTCAGAACGTTCAAAGAAGCTCTTCGCTGTGGAGGCGAGATCTATCACGCACTCCGACTGCGACTCGAAGCGAAATATGGAAAGTCAGCAATCAACGTAGGAGACGAAGGTGGATTCGCGCCACCCATCAACAGTGTCGAGGAAGCGCTAGGCCAAATCAATGACGCAGTCGACGAAGCGGGATACTCCCCCGGCCAGAATGTAGCCCTCGGAATAGACGCAGCCGCAGACAGCTTCTACAACCAAGCGTCTGGAAAATATAATGTCGATGGAAAACTGATCGATGGCGACGACCTCCTCGAACTCTACGTCAGCCTCCAGGAGAAATTCCCGCTGAAGTCGATAGAAGATCCATTTCATGACGAAGACTTCGCGAGCTTTACCAGAATTACCAAGAAACGTGGAGCCAAAGTCCAGATTGTCGGAGACGACCTATTTGTCACCAACATCAAACGGGTAGCTCAGGGAATCCGAGTCAAAGCCGCAAACGCGTTACTAGTGAAAATCAACCAAATTGGCACCCTAACAGAAACGATAGAGGCGGTAGAGATGGCGAGAAAGGCCAACTACGGACTGGTGCTCAGCCACAGGTCAGGAGAGACCGAGGACAATTCGATTGCAGACATATCGGTTGCGCTAGCCACGGGTCAAATCAAGGCTGGCGCTCCAGCCCGAGGAGAGAGAACCTCCAAGTACAATCGTCTTCTCCTAATTGAAGAAGAACTGGGCTCCTCGGCAAGATTCTATGGTCCCGAATTCTTGAAAAGCCACAACTAGGGATCACTGTTAGCTAACCGCATGAAATCCTGCTGAAGGACCAGGAAGTGTACAATTGGTATTCAACGATTTTATATGCCCGACGCCCCGCCGTTAGCAGAAGACACTGCTATGGGCGAAGTTCGAAAACTGATAGAGGATCCGACCTTCCCTAACGGATGGCCGGTAAAAGAGACTCACATTGACCACCAATTAAAGTGGAAAGATGGAGTTAGCAAGGAGTATGGTGTTCACGGATCAGCCGTGGGTGTGGACTTCGACATCTGCATCGCCGACGGGATCTGCATCACCGTCTGCCCAGTCAATGTCTTCGACAGAATGGAACTTCCCGGAGAACAGGAAAAAATGGACAAAGGGGTCACGAATGATAGTGGAAAAGCCCCCTTGGCGACATGGAAGGCGGACCCGGCCAGGGAGAAGGACTGCATCTTCTGCAGAGCCTGCGAGATTCAATGCCCAGTGCAGGCCATCAAGATAACAGAGCCCTAGTATCTCCTTTTTCCTTGTCCCCCTATCTCTCGCGGATTCTACAAGCCAAAAATATGGAAGCCTGAGCTAGTCAGCGTCATCTTTGCCTATTACGTTTGATGATATCGAACTCTCCGTAATCGCCGCCCTCATCGGCCTAGCAGTAACACTCCCCATCACGTATCTGATAGTCGACCGGATAATTGACAACAACGAAAAGAAGAAACTGGTACCTATAGAGAAGCTAGCGAAAGAGCGGCTGCGATCCAAGCTCGGCGTCGGATTCCTCACAACCTTCCTGATTACACTCGTTATTGACATTACGAGCGCGTCCCGAGAAAAGAGCCCGATTCCAAAAGACGTGCTGTTGTTGCACATTGAGAAGCTCAAGACCGCACAGTCCGATCTTGAAACACTCCTAGGAGTCTACAGCAACGTGCTCGATGTCGAAATCGCGCGTATGACAAACGATGTAGTACTTCAGATCGAACACTTACAGGAAGATTTCGAGTATCTGGCCGAGACCCAGCCTAGGCCGCCGACCGAGTCTCATGCCTCGCATATGGAACAGGTTCTCCTCAAGACAGTCCACTTGACGAAGGAGGAGCTCATCGCGCTGGGAACAGATAACGCCCAGATACACGCACTGGAGGACTGGCTCACCCAGTATACGCGGGAGAGGAGATCAATGCCGACGAAGAAAGAGCCGATCGCGGTGCGCGGAGGACATACGATCTGATGAGTCAAGAACGAGCCACAGGTCCCCAAGAAATCAAGGTCGCAGAACCTAATGAGATCATGGACGGAGGCTCGAAAATCATACAGGTCCAAGGCAGAAACATTGCGCTCTTCCGCGTCAAAGACCAATATTTCGCAATCTCAAACAACTGCCTACACCGAGGGGGACCCCTCGGGGAAGGCGAGGTCAGAAACTACGAGGTCACATGCCCCTGGCACGGATGGAAATACAACCTTCTGGACGGCAGCTTCAGCTTGATACCTACGTTAAAGGTGAAGACTTATCCTGTGAAGGTGGAACCTGAAGGAATCTTCATCGAAGCCTAAGCTGGGAAGGTTAAGCCGGGTTTACCTGATATGGTTCTTGCAACCTACTTGGTAGCAATTGACTACTTAATTTATAGCATGGACTCGTAGGCCTACGAGTATGATGAACAATATTCACGAAACGCCAAACAAGAAACAACAGGAGAATAGACAGTAATGCTATTCGCCCAATTCGTAGATCTCGCATCCATCATCCTGAGGCTCGCAATCGGATCAGCGTTCATGATTCACGGATATCCAAAACTCAAGCAGAATGAACAAGGAAAGGGCTGGATGAAGAGCATGGGACTGCCCACCGCTCTGATTCCGTTCGCAGGAGTCGTCGAATTCTTCGGTGGACTCGGACTGATCCTCGGGATCCTAACTCCTGTCATCGCCTTTCTCGCCGCACTCTGGATGCTATCTACAACTTGGTTTTCAGTGACGAAGATTAAGAAAAAATACCAAGGCGGCTTAGAGGTTGACATAACCCTCCTCCTGGCATCTCTCGCCCTTACATTCTTAGGGGGCGGAACCTTCTCGATCGACCACCTAATCGGACTGTGACACAAACCGATGGCTACCGCGAAAACATCAACCTCTCAGGGACTTGGAAAAGGCGAAGATATCGAGGAAACGGTTCGGAAGGCCCGACAGACAGCTATCGAGATGATGAGGAAAGCTGGATACGATATCGGCACTAAAGTGAAAGTTGTCGTCGATCCGAACCTCCCATTTATGGGATACACGATGCCTCAAGGCGGGAACTTTACGATAGTTGTTTCTGGCGGGGCGGTTGGATCCGGACTACTAGAGGGATTGCTGGTTCACGAAATGTCGCACGTCTATAGGATACAGGGCAATCACCCCTCGCACAATAGTCAGATCCTTGAAGAGGCGATTGACAACCTTGGGAAGAAGACGGTCTTGCGTGACTATCAACAGAAAATCGTCCACGACCTATTGAACGACATTCAGGACCTCTACGCCGACGATATCTCGTTCAAAGTCCTACGCGATTCTCCTATGATGGAGTCTGACCAGATGACCAGATTCCTTCAAGACTGGGTAAAGGACGGGACGGTCAAGTCACGAGATGCTGTAATGGATGGTTGGATCAACACGTCGATCATGACGCATAATGCTCGCGCAATCGCGCAAATGGCGAGGCATCGAGTAGAAGATACTGGCGGCCTAGCAGAACGGGCAAACAAGAGGTTCCTGTCGCAAGTATCGCCCCGTGTCGCGGGGCGCTTCGAGTATTTTCGGAATGTGCTTCAGAACTTGAGAGAAGAAATGACGGCTGAAGAATACAGAGCACTTCTGGCAGATTATCTGCGCCAGTTCTTGGAGATCGCCGAAAGGAACTAATGGGCCCCCAGTGCAGCATCTGACTGAGAGTTTGAGCGAGGATTTCGACTTTAACGCGGCTCTGAAGGAGCTGGATAAGAGCGAGACTCATCTCGTTGTCAGGGTAGAGTTTCGAAGATGGGGAAAACCCGTGACGATCGTACAGGGATTGCCCAAGACGGGAAGGTCACTCGACGAGGTTGCCCATCGGTTGAAGGCTCGTTTAGCGACTGGCGGAACTGCAAAAGAGGGTGTGATAATGCTGCAAGGGGACCACCGTAGCAGAATGAAGGACGAACTAGTAAAGATGGGGTTCGCTGAAGATCATATCGAAATCTACTAAGTCGACTATTTAGAACGAACCGCGGCTCGAACCTTCTCATCATTGGCCCGAGCGGTGCTGTTCGACGGCTTGTCCCATTTCATCACCCACTCCGCCAGAGTACCGAGGATCACCGAGAGCTCCACTCCTTTCTTCGTAAGCGCATACTCAACCCTTGGCGGGGTCTCGGGGTAGACCTTTCTCTCTATCACTTTTCTCTGATCCAGCTCGTTCAGCCTCTCCGCGAGACTCGTTGCGCTAATGGTCTGGATTCTTCGCTTAAGCTCGTTGAATCGAGCTGGCTGCTTGAGGCTCAGAGCATGGATGACCGGAAGGGTCCATACCTTGGTGAGGTCGTTCCAGGCAGAGTGCAGAAGGTGGCACTCTTCAGACTGCTCTTTTGTTATGTCTTGGTCAACTGGGGTTAACTTACTCAAGTAATTCGCACCTACTTGGTTTCCTACGACTACCAAGTATATAAGCCCGACTGATGCTATGGATTGTTTAGAGAAAATGATGACTCAGAGGACGAGAAGAACGACCGGGGCTGACTTCACAGAGAAGGAGCTCCGGTATCTAATGGAGAGGAGTCTCGGAAGACTTGCGTTCGTGTGTTCAGATACTCAGGCGCACATCATGCCAGTACTCTTCGAATTTGACGGCGCTTACTTCTATCTTAGTGGCTGGAACCTCAAGTACAGTGAACGATTCCAAGATGTGTCACCTAACAGCAAGGTAACTCTACTGGTCGACGATGTGGAATCACCTACCAGATGGGTCCCTAGAGGCGTCGAGATAACTGGAGAAGCAGAATCGAGAGAAAAAGGAAACTATCTTTACGTCAGGATCAAGCCTGTCGGAAAGACGAGCTGGGGGCTCTAAACATGTCAATTCTCACATCCCTAGAGAGCCAGATTACGGGAGCGGTCGAGAAGCTTAGCGAGAGCGTGGTCAGCATAGACAGCGTCAGAGTAACACGCGACTTCGCCTACGGTGTTGTACCTATCGAAGGGAAGGGCTCCGGACTAATCATCGACTCGAAGGGTTACGTCATTACGAATAATCATGTCATAGATGGAGCCGCCAAGGTTCAGATTCATCTCAAAGACGGACGCTCCTTCGTAGGAGAAGTCGTCGGAAGCGACCCATCCACCGATATTGCGGTTGTTCATGTTGAGGCCGAGAACCTCCCAGCCGCCACTTTGGGAGATTCAGAGCAACTCAAGGTCGGACAACTCGCCTTAGCAATCGGAAACACTCTTGGACTCCAAGGAGGACCAACAGTATCGTTAGGCGTCGTAAGCGCACTAGGGAGACCCTTGCCGGGTGCAGATTTCATCTTTGAAGGGCTAATCCAGACAGACACCGCAATCAACCCAGGCAATAGTGGAGGACCCCTCGCTGATATCAGCGGAAACGTCATCGGAATGAACACCGCGATGATACCCTACGCCCAAGGCGTCGGGTTCGCGATTCCAGTCAACACGATCAAGTGGGTAATGCAGCAGATCCGGGAGAAGGGTCGAGTGGTGCGACCCTGGCTGGGAATCTATGGAACCACCCTTAACGAGGCACTTGCTAGAAGATACGACCTTCCCGCGGACTCGGGAGTGTTAGTGGTTGAAGTGGACGCCCGAGGACCCGCCTACCGATCCGGACTACGAGTCGGAGACGTCATAATTGGCATTGGATCCCAAGCCATCAACCAGATGAAAGACGTGCTCTCAGCCCTCTCCAAACACGCCATTAGCGAAGAAGTGGACCTACGGTTCATCAGAACCGGCACCAAACGAGTGACTAGACTACTGCTCCAAGAGACCCCTTTGCAAACCGTCCAAAGACGATAATATGATAAGCATCGAGAAACCGTCGATTTTCAACGTGCTGTCGTTCGAAGCAACGCGTATATCTCGGAACGGAGTATTGATCTAACAATGGCCCTTATAGACATCAGCACTATCATCCAACTCGCATATTTCGGATCGTTCATCGTCCTAATGTTCTACGGACAGAGAATCCAGATTAGCATGATGCTTGTGGGCGTCAAACGCAACCTAGGTAAGTTAGAGAGGCTTCGAAAAGCTGCACACGATAGCGTTCTAAGCTCAGCCCTGCGATTCAAGGGCGACCAAAAAGCCGTTGAATCTCGCATTGACAGATTGACCGGGTCGTTCGCCATTCAGCCCGTAAGCATGGACCCTTCAGGGATCGTTGGCAAACTCGAACACATTCTCGATACCTATGATGACAATCTGAGGACGGAGGTCAAGGCCATCGCTACTAGCGCAACGGAGGCCGAGGTCAACACACTCTCCAACCAGATGGAAATTTCTATCGGTCTTGATCAGATGTACAGAGTCGTTCGCCACTTCTACCTCCTAGCAAGGAAGCAAGGCGGAATCCTCGCACTATACCAACTCCAGATGGCCATGCCCCAGATAATGGAAGAAGCGGAGGCCTACAGCTCAGCAATAGACGCCTTTGCCAAGGGTAATCCGATAGGGGACGGAGTAGGGCCCCTAATCGCGAGCAAAATGGCCGAGGGTGCTCAGCCCCGAGAGATCGAACAGGACACGATAATGTACGAAACTGGTTTCGATGGGAGAAACTTACTCTTGGTGCGTGCGAAGGGTCCGGGTGGGAGCGTGGGGAAGCCGGGGGTCGCCGTAGAGAAGCTGATAGAGCAAAACTCACCATCTCTCGTTGTGACTGTTGACGCAGCCCTCAAGTTTGAGGGAGAGCCTAGCGGAGAGGTCGCAGAAGGTGTAGGCGCGGCAATTGGTGGTCCCGGAGTCGACAGATACCACATCGAACAGAGCGCTTCCAAGCGTCACATCCCTATGATCGCCATAGTTGTGAAAATGTCAAACAAGGAAGCGATCTCGGCTATGACGCAACAGGTCAGGCTGGCTGTAGACGAGGCAATAAAACGAGTCAAGAATACAATATTGTCCGCGTCAAAGGCGGGAGATACCGTGATTGTTGCCGGCATAGGCAACACCATGGGAATACCCTAGTCCCGCATACCGGATCAGCCTTTTTCCAAAAGCTGGTTTTCTTGGTTCACGTTGGTGTTCGAAGGGCAAGCGCGATACTGACCGCGTCTTGAAGAAGTTGCTCGTCTGGTGGAGACGGGCCAGAATACCAGAAGGGCGGGCCGCTGACTCCGCCTGCGCTAGTGTATTTTAGAAAATTCCAGTATGAATACAAGATCTTGTCCCCTAGTGAGTAGAGTTGTGCGGCAAGTGGGGCCCTCTGCGCCGAGCTGAGGTTGGCGAATGATATGTTGAAGAATGATGGAACAATGTTTTCGATCGCATAGCTGATTTGGTATAGTTGATTTCCGTGGGCTGTGTCGTAATCGAGCAGATAGTTCAGATTCTCATTGGCGTATCCCATGAGGTTCCCAGCAAAACTGCTGGTCACATTGTTCCACTTGTAGACTGTACCATTCATCATAGAGGAAACGTCTTCCATCTGGAAACCGAACTGTCGCGCGTAGTTGGCTTCAAGCTGCCAACGAGCATGCAAGTCAGTCCTCTGCAAGGTCCAGTAAAGCGTCGTTGGCACCGCGGCAGACACGGCAATCCCAACAACCGCGAGAATCAGAAGAATGCGAAATCTAGTTAGACGAGGAAGCGGATTGGGTACAACAGTCATGACATACCGTGGATAAGTCGCGGGCGTTTAAGATGTTGTGCGAGCTAGAGCGATCTCTGGACGATTCTCAGACATGCGTTCATGATATACGGAATCTCACTCTTGGCGAGGATTTGTTTGGCTTCCTCGTTCTCAAGTCCGAGCTGGGCCCAGAAGACGAACGGCCGCCCATATTTGCGGTGGAAGTCGACGACCTGCCGTGCCACCTGGGGTAGCTCTTCGCTGGGACGAAACACGTCGACAATCTCGACCTTGCTTGCCAATTCCGCGGGCAGGTCCGTGAGGCTGGGATAGGCTTTCTCGCCGACGATCTCGTCCGCGGTCGGATTCACGGGTATGATCTTGTAGCCGTGGTCCTTCATGAACTGTGGGACTGTGTAGGCGTCCTTGGCCGGGTTCTTGCTGGCACCTACAACTGCAATTGTCTTGTACTTTCTCAATATCTCGTGAGGACTGATCGTGTTGGTCGGGCTCATGGTAAGAGACAATATCCGGATAGAACCTAGAAGGCGGGCTCGAGTAGAAAAAGCTTCGAAGAACCTGGGATCAATCCTTAAAATCTAGACCGGCCTTCCCAAATCCGTGTCTCCTAACTGGAATGCGAAGCCTCCGAGGAACGACGATGAATACTTCGAGCGAATGACGAGATCACTCTTCACTGCGGGTCTCAACTGGAAAGTGATAGAGAAAAAGTGGCCCAACTTCCAGAAGGCGTTCGCAGGATTCTCAATCAGCAAAGTTTCACGGTTTTCTGACAAGGATGTCAAGAAGCTCATGACTGACACGGGCATCGTCCGGAACGGGAAGAAAATCCAGGCGACTGTGCATAATGCAGGCGAATTTTTGAAACTGGAGAAAGATTTCGGCTCCTTCCAGAAATATCTCAACACATTCGGAAAGGATGAGGATCGCATGTTGGAGGCCGTGCAAGAACGGTTTCAGCACGTTGGACCATCTACCGCTAGGACTTTTCTTTGGGCGTCAGGATGCGAGTTGACTCCCACTCGCGAAGAAAAGAAATGGATGGCAGGGCATAAGAAAAGCTGACGGCCGGCCAAGATTTTCTGTTTATTCAATGAAGAATGTTGCAGTGTAACTATCGAAGTCTTGAGCTAAGCAAATCGTGCAACGCCGGATTTGATGTCGCTCTCTGTGACCACTCTAGCTAGTTCCTTGACGTAGCGCTGCCTCGAGGGCGCTTGGTAGTAATCGTCTTCCAGAATACCCCCCTCGACGTACCGCCCTTTGAGTTTGATTCCGTGCTTTGTCGCGATGTACTTCAGTTCCTTCATGCTCAGCTTGCTCAACATGCTTTTCAGATTATCGACTGCAACTCTCTTTCCCTGTTTCTTCTGGAACACTTCCCAACTATCGGTCCCCTGTTTCTTGTTGCAACCATAGAACAGCGCGACGGAGTTTCTCAGCGTCGTTCCTCCTTCCCTTGGGTAAGCCGTTTTATGCCCGACCTGCATGTCCGAGAATTCGATGTTTCGATTGCAATTCTCACACTTATGTTGAGCTCAGCCGTAGAGGATTTGTTTCTCCCTGATTCCTAAGCTTCTTGGTGCAGGTTCGTCGTCCCATAATCCCATGATACAACTTACCTTGAATCGAATTCAGATCATGCGTCGATAAAGCGTTTTGTAACTAAATATCTCTGAATCGAGCTAACGGAGGGCGAGCAGTGGGCCTGGTACGCGTCCTGCACGAGGCCCATCGGAATACTCGCAGCCCAGCTAAACATATACCAGCTAACAGGGTCCACCCATGGTAATCATACTAGCCATGATATTCACCCCAGTCTCTCTGTAGCCCTGTTCGTGCCCTTCAGACAGTTTTAGATTAGACTCGTGAAGCTTTATCCCGCATTCGGGCAACGACCTCAGCGCCGCCTTGGCCCAGGCGGAGTGAGCTGGGACCCTCTGATCGGCATAGTACAAGCAACCGCGTTTCGCGGTCGAGCCTCATCGTTTCGACCCCCTGATTGATTCCTTAGCTTTTGGGACGACCTGCTCGGCGAAGATACGAACTTGGCCCTCTTCCTCTCCTTCTGCGGAGGGCCAGAAGATGAATGTATCCAACCCTAAGTCTTTGTAGGATGAGACGAGCCAGTCTACCCAGTGTGGGACGGAGCCTACAAATGGCCTCTTTTCATGGAGGAAGAATGGTTTCTTTTCAGACGTCTCCGACCGCTGCTGATCATCGATCACGCCGACAACCTGAGCGATTCGTCTGATCGACTCTGGTGATCTACCGTTCTTCGTTGCCGACTCGTCGATAAGTCGTTGTCGTCCCCTTATCTCGTCGCTGGACGTGTAGGTACTCAGCGGATTAACCCAGCCATCCGTTAGTCTGCCGATAAGTCGCATCATACGCGGCCCGACAGCGCCAGTCCAGATGCTTATCCGATGATAGGGACTCGGACCTGCTTGGGCATTTTCCAGCCGATAATATTTTCCGGGAAAACTTACACGATTACGATCTTTGCCATAGTTCCAGATGAGATGAATAACCTGCAGCGCTTCCTCGTACGCTGCAACAGCTTCTCTAGGAGTTCTCCTAGTCCCGCCCCATGACTGAATAGCATCCCAGAACGCGCCCGTCCCCAGGCCCAATTCTATGCGTCCTTTCGTCAGGATATCCAGTGTAGCGACCGATTTTGCCAAGATTGCAGGTGCTCTCATCGGTAGATCGCTAACGTCCGGAAAATACCTAATTTTCCTAGTGGACGCCGCCAAGGCGCTAATCAGGGTCCAAGTATCAAGGAAACTACCATTGTACGGATGAT
>MNHO01000004.1 GCA_001919285.1 archaeon 13_1_40CM_2_52_13 | reverse complement strand
TCCCAGATGGGACGAGCCAGAATATTCCGCTCAAGTGGCTGCTCCACCCTGAGGAAGAGAGAAAGCTCAGGGGAAAGAAAGAAGACTCGTAAGTTCGCACCTAGCGTCAGACTAGAACTTGGAACCAGTCGACAAAGACGAGACGTATTCCTGGAACGCAGCAACTGCAATCATGTTCCTAGTCTCGCTTTTCGCCTTGACAATGACGCTGTTGGGAATGAATCCCTTTACACTACTTTTCAACATCGCACTAGTCTACTTGCCGGCCGTAATACTGCTCGGCTCTGCTCTATTCGAAAGAACCAAGAGATCTTCGTAGACCGAACGTCTCTACGAAGCAACGCCCGAAGCGGTCGTGTAGGGTAGCCTGACACTCATCAGAAAAGCGTCAGCCCCATCATGATAGTAGTGCGAAACCGTTCTAACCGTATCGAATCCCATGTCCTTGTACAGCTTGACGGCTTCATCATTAGCCGTTCGGACTTCCAAGAAGCATTCCTCTCCCCCATGCAACTCTAGCGCTTTCATCGCAGAAACCACAAGTTCTCTCCCGATTCCTCTTCTACGAAAGTCAGGCATCACTGCTACCGACACTACGTGTCCCTTTCGCACCATCCGGAATCGTCGGAGGTCGGAGAAGCCGAACTCAAGCCTGCACATGATGTACCCAACTACCCGGTTCTCGCGCTCGGCGACGATGAAGGCCTCAGGGCAGCTCTTGTAGACCTCCATGAAGAAGTATGCACTGTAGTTTTCCGGAAGACAGACCCTGTTTATCTCGACGACTGCCGAAAGATCGTCCGGCCTGAAAGGCCGAAGAAGATAGGGCGCCTCCAGCAACAAGCCTCTGCCCTAGAAGAAAACTTCTGACCCTATAATATCTTGTCGTCGAATTCACGCCTAGGGATTGAAGTTGACAACACGTTTAAATCGCTAAGAACTCGCGAGCGAAGAAAACGGCGATTTCTAGGAATGAGTGACGCCCCGCAACCATCATCCCAACCAGTCACTGAACCGAACTTCGCCCCATACACAGGCCCATCACTAGAGACAGTCAAATCGATAGTCGCGTCACAATTCCAGGTCAAGGACGCGTTCCTCGATCCTTACGGGATTCCAACAATTCTCGTTTCGACAGAACCAACGAGAGAGAAGTTCAGGAACGTAGTTGAACAACTCAGAACCCAAAATCTGCTTGGAGCCATACGTGCGACCGGAGACACGTTGACAATCAAAGTTTTCCAGAAACCCCTGATAAAACCCTCCCGCCGGACTATCAACCTGGGACTCTTCCTCGCTACAGTTGTCACAGTAACAGTTGCAGGATACTTCCTATGGACGGGGGGACTTGGGGGATCGCAGACATTGCAGACACAATTCAATCAGATAGTCTCACCCGGGGCCAGTTCCTATGTCGAGGCGGCGACCTTCGGCGTTGGGCTGCTCGCCATAATCGGTCTTCACGAATTCGGACACAAGGCAGCCACAACATACCACAAACTGGACGCCACCTTCCCATATTTCATCCCGGGTCCACCTCCCATCGGCACCTTCGGGGCCCTCATTTCTCTAAAGGGTCCACCAGCCAACAGGGATCAGTTGTTCGACTTAGGCCTCAGCGGCCCTGTTGTGGGATTCGTTGTGACCATGATCGTGGGGGCTGTAAGCATGCTCTTCGGACCCGCACTTACACCTGCGAAACTGGCCTCTCTTAACACCTGGAATTCTGCCTGTAGTGCACAGCTTGGAGTCGGAAGCTGCCTATCCAACGTTAGCTTTCCAGCTCAGCCCCTGATCTTGGTGCTGCTGTCAAACCTTACCGGATACATCAATCCCAACGTAATATTCGACCAGCAACTCTTCTTCGCCGCCCAGATCGGCGCGCTTCTGACATTCCTCAATATCGTGCCTGCGTGGCAGCTGGATGGTGGTCATATCTCAAGAGCGGTTTTCGGCCCCAGCGGACACAGGATCGCAACCTTCGCGGGGCTGATCCTACTTCTGCTTTCAGGGTTCTGGGCATTCGCCCTCCTGGTGCTAGTAATGATGGCGTTCTCCCGGAGAGGATTCGCAGGAGTGGAACCACTTGATGACGTTAGCCCGGTCAGCAACTCACGAAAAATTCTCTACATTCTCGGAATTGCGATGCTCGTGCTGACCTTTGCAAACTCACCGCTATAAGGCAAGGCAGCAAGCGCCTTCGTACTTTGTAGGCCGCGTGATAGTTGAGACGCTGAAACACACAAAAGGCGATGGAATGCTCAGCGTCAGTCAGATCGCTGATCAAGCAAGAACCACAACCGAACAAGTCGCACTAATTCTAGGCCCACTGCTGCGTTTAGAAGACCTTTCGGGGGCGCGGCTTACCAACCTAGCTCGGTTTAAGCTGGCCTTCGAGGCAGTCAGGCACGGAGCACTTCAACAAGTGGCCAGGGCTTTGACCTGGCAGGAGTTCGAAGCCTTCACCGAAGAGTGTCTACAAGCCGTGGGATTTGATACCCAGAAGGGAATCATCGTGAAGGGCGGTTCTAGACGGTGGCAGATTGATGTGATCGCAAAGAAGAGTCAAATGATTCTCGCGATAGACTGCAAACACTGGGAATCTCCAGGCTATGAATCAAGACTCAGCAACGCCGCGGAGCATCAAAAACTGGCAGTTCAAGCACTTATCCAACAAATGGCCACAAGAGAACAGTTCGGGAGAGAACGAGTACTCGCTTTGCCCATGATTCTCACCCTTTTCGAGCCTCGCTCGCGGATGGTAGACGGGGTTGTTGTGCTCTCAGTTGAGCAATTAGCTGATTTTCTTGAAGGAGTATCACCCTTCTCATCGGAACTACCTTTCATACCAGCACAAAGGGTCGCAAGAACCTCTATCAGTTGATGCACGAGAGTCGGAGCGGGTTTGAGATGAACGTCGTAGTAGTGGGGGCCGGAACAATGGGGTCCGGAATCGCATATGTGTCAGCCGCGTCGGGTCACAATGTCATCGTTGTCGAGCAGGACCAGAAGCTTCTCGACTCGGGAATGAAGCGGGTCGAGGAATATGTCCAGCGAGCCATCACACGCGGCCACGTAACCAAAGATCAAACCTCAACAATGAACACGAAGCTTCGAGGTACTTTGGACTTCGAGGCCGCCTGCAAGTCCTCGAATCTAGTAGTCGAAGCTGTCTTCGAAGATCCGATAATCAAGGAGAAGGTGTTTGCAACAATCGACAAGTTCTCTCCAAAAGAAGCAATCCTAGCGTCCAATACTTCTTCGATAAGCATCACACGTCTTGCCCGTGCTACTCATCGACCGGACCGAGTCTTGGGACTTCACTTTTTCAACCCAGTGCCAACAATGAAACTGGTCGAACTGATCAAAGGAAATCAGACATCCGAGTCTACAGTCAAGATTGCCAGAGGATTTGTTGAATCGCTCGGGAAGACGGTGGTGCAATCGCTCGACAAGACCGGATTCATCGTAAACAAGGCACTTATGCCGTTTCTCAATGAGAGCATCAAACTCCTCGAAGGAGGCGTCGCATCGAAGGACGATATTGACAAGGCGTTCATGCTTGGAACGAACCATCCGATGGGTCCTCTGCAACTGTCCGATTTTATCGGCGTCGACGTGGTCTATCAGACCCTCAAGGTCCTTGAGAATGAGTACGGCGCCTGCTTCAAACCGACTCCTCTGCTCGAGAAGATGGTTAAAGAGGGAAGACTAGGCCGGAAGACTGGGAAGGGCTTCTATGACTACTGACGAGAATCCGACGATTGACGAACCGTCAAAGCGGCTGACAGAGATGATCCTCAAAGGCGAGGATCAAGAATCAGCACGTATTGCCGCAGAAATCGTCGGCGGTAGATCAGAGACAAACGATATCGTAGACGCAATCTCCGAGACAATGAACATCGTGGCAGACCTACATGAAGTCGAGAGATACACGGTCCAGCAAGTTGAAAGTTGCGAACGCGCCGCAGAGAGTGCCCTCAACGCGATAAGGCCGGGACTCAAGGTGGAACAGCGAAGAATCTCCGGCAAGGTAATGGTCACGTCTCTGCACGGAGACCCTCACAGATTCGACAAGACCCTTCTCCTGACAATGCTGGAGATGGGAGGATTCTCAGCGCTCGATGGAGGCGAAGAACTGTCTCCAGAAGAGGTTGTACGAAACGTCAAGAGTCTCAAACCAGATGTGCTCGCGATTCCACTAGTCACCACATCAGCCGTCAACGATCTTTTGCGCACGCGCTCTCTTCTGGCGAATTCTGGCGTTAAGACCAAGCTCGTCACGTATGGGAGGGGAGTGGCCAAACTGCCGAGCGATTCGCAGCTCAGTGCCATGGAAGAGGACTCGCTCAGCATCCTCAGCAGAATAGCCGAGATTCTAATATCTCGCTAGCTTACTTCCTTCTTCTGAGAGCCAGGAGGAGATTCCTGGTTCCTTTTACTCTCCAGAGGAGCAGCCCCGAGACCACGGTTGAAGAGAAGGCTGCTGAAAGCTGGGACACGACGAATTTTGCCGAATAGTCCATTCTTGCTAGGCCGAATGACCATGTGTAGAAGTTGACCGCCGTCTCTTTCAACGACGGAATTGAGTTTGAGGCTGAGGCTACTGCGCTGATGAACCAGCTCGATTCGACGATGTACGGGGTGAAGAGAACAATGGTGAACGGAGTTAGGACGATGGCCGCTGCTTTTACCATTCTTAGCGGGTAGAGTATTCGGCGTACTCGTCGATCGGGACCCGCCATTACGAATGCAGTGTTTTCGAACACGCTCATCCATAGCGTGAGGAGGACAATGGCATTTGCCAAGGAGAAGAATAGTGCGATGGAGAGCGGGATCTTTAGCGCTCCGAGCGGGATACTGAATGATTCATCCATCATTCCGCGTCCCACCATGTAGTTGAAGTAGAGTAGTTCGATACCGACTGAGATCGCCGCGAAGACGATTGCGGGCATCCAACCTCGCAGGATCTCCCAGCGGAGAAACATGCGCTTGTAGGTGGTAGTGCCCGAGGCCACGGCAAACACTTGAAGTTACGACCAATCTTGACTGGTTAAAAACCCGATGGCTCGCGTAACCGTATCATTTCCGCTAGAGTTACGGGAGCTTAGTCTACACCCGAACTTCAAATTGTCAACAACGTGCTTTGACTGCGCGTTCCGCCTAGGTTTCACGGTCAAGAGAAACGCGTGATCGGATGGTTGAACAAAGGAAGATGGATACTGGTAGCCCTTGCTCTGGTAATCCTAGCCTCAATCACGAGTTCCGGATACGCGGCTGCTCCCAGCCCTCAAGAAAACGTGAATCTCTACACAGGAAACAGGCTCATCATAAGCTCCACCCAGCAAGCCATCAAGTCAGTCATAGTAAGAGGCAACCTCACAGCCGCAACAGTCTCGAACCGGACCTATCCAGCCAAGAACTTCACGCTTACAACAAACTCGACACAACTCTACACTCTCAACGTTCTGCTCTCATACCCGAGCACCTACACGACCGCGATCATCATCAATGATCCCGCAGGCAACTCGAACAGCGAGTACACGTCGTACTATGTGTCTGGAGGAGACCTGAATCTTACCATATTCGCTGTCTTCCAGCCTGCGCCAAACAACGGCGAAGGCCCGTCTCTCAGCTGGTCCTCGTTCTTCGGCTGGTTCAGCCAGTTCGGCAACGCCTTTCCGCTCTGGATCAAGGTGCTCTATACGTTGCTAGGCGCACAGTTCGCATTCGTGGGCTACCGGTGGATAAAGTTCGAGGATGAGAAGAGAAGAATCGAAGGCCACTTGCCTCCTCTGGACCGCGGAAACAGGATCTACCTCTGGATCGATGTCGTGTTCAGAACGCTACTCGCAGGTTTCATCATAAGCATCGTCCTGATGCTGGGCGAGACCGTCATCATCACAGCAGCTCAGTATCTGTTCTTCGTCACTCTCAACCTCTTTCCCCTGGTCGACCTGTTCTCACTCTTCTTCGTCGCCGTACTCGGACTAATCATCTACCTTGCCCGCGAGGGACTAGACAAGTTCCTCGACCTAAAGCCGATGATGGAGGACTAGAATTTGAAGAACCAGCGACGGGTAGCATCAAACGACGATCAACTCTCCGAATTCCTCTTCGGCTCAGTAAGGCCCTGGTGGGACCGGCGACCATGGCTAAGACGAGTCTTCCTCATCCCACTCCGATCAGTCGACAAGTCCTACGGCAGATGGAGCAAAGCAAGAGTATCACCCAGACGATTCAGAAAGATCCAGGAACGTCTCGACCGGGAATACCCGCCGGACAAGTTCTCTCCCTCTAACCTCATCGGTCGAGACAGAGAGTTCAACCTCCTGCTCGACTCCTTCAGACTCCACGTCCTCCGACATCCCTCATTGACCAAGTACTTCGGTAAAGAGGAGCTCCCCAAGGCACTCTGTCTAGCGGGAGACAGCGGAACAGGCAAGACCTTCCTCACCATGGTGTCACTCCGAGAGATGCTGCTGGAAGCCTACAGGAGCGGAGTCCTCGTAACCCCCGTGATACTGAAGGGTTCTGATGTCTACTCTGAATTCTACGGCAAGAGCACTCGACAGCTAGGCCGCTTCCTCGACTACGCAAGCTCCGTCCCTTCAGTCGTCTACATCGACGAGTTCCAGAGCTTCGGCAGAAAGGTCCGAGGAGAGACAGGAGCTGAGATCGAGGACACCAGAATACAGGATGAATTGAATCGTTGGCTGGACAAGATCGTTAGTGGAAAATCCCGGACAATGGTAATCGTTGCGACCAACGCGTACGAGAAAATCCGGGAAGACATTCGCCGAAGACTCTCAAAAGTGAGCTTGAACGATGGTGTGACACGCGAGATGCTTCTGGCGGTGGTAAACGACTCCCTGAAACGAGAAGGATGGGTCAATCTCAAGGCTGACGACCTCCTCGATCTCATGGAGCGCGAGGTAACTATCAGACGACGAGCCTCTCTCACGCCCAGCGACATCCAAGAGATCTTCCGCGAAGTCCGAAAATCAAAGGAGGCACCTTTGAGAGAGAAGATCAGGGAATCGAGAACCGACCTCCGAACCATAGAGCGGCCTAAGATCTCAGCAGGAATCGAGGACTTTGCAGCAGCCGCTAGGAACGTGAAACTCTACTCTGAACAGGAGAAATCGCAGGAAGTCGTTGACGCGGTCTACGTAATGAAGCCAAAAGTCAGTCGAGAAGATCTCGGAGGACTCCATGACGTGAAGAATAAGGTCCTCAACCACATCGCTCTCGCCTTCAACCCGTCAATGAGAGAACTCGGCCACCAATCTAACCCGAGATTCTTCCTCCTCGGACCCCCTGGGACTGGAAAGACGCTATTGGCGATGGTGGCGGCTGCAGAGAACAATGTAGGATTCATCAAAGTGCGAGGGGGCGAACTGATGAGTGGTGCAAACTACATGGGAGATCCAGAGAAACGGATCAAGGACCTCTTCGCAATGGTCCGACAGAAGAGCCCGTGCATCCTTCTCCTTGACGAGGCTGACGCTATCTTCTGGGGAGGAGATCCCTCCAGCAACAAGATACTGGCGCAGGTAAAGGCGGAGCTAAGCGAGCTCCGGCCAGAAGACAGAGTAGTGGTCATTGCGACTTCAAACAAGGAGCAGCTTATTGATCAGGCTACCAGGGACAGGTTTGAGCCGAACATTTTCTACATTCACCCACCGCTAAACGATGCCGAATGGAATGAAGTTGTCGCGATTCATCTTAGGAAGCTGCAGCCGTATCTTCACCCCGAGGTCGACGCTGCTAAAATAACGAAGATGTTCCGGAGACAAAGAGTGCTCAGCCCGAGGGGTGTCGCAGAGACAGTCTCCGAAGCCCACCGGCTCTGGGCGTCCGAAATCGCTGCCGCCAGAGGCATCACTGATGCAGGAGGTTCAGAGTCAGCAGTCCAGAACATCACTACGAAGTATCAGGAGGATCTTGACAGGCTGAAGGAAGTCCTTGCGATCTATCAACAGGAAGGAACGACGCTCAAACGAGAAGAGGTGAACCAGGACGACTACAAGCTACGACTATTCCACTTCCAGAAGGCCATTTCCAGCCTCGAATCTCTAGAGGATAAGGAGCATCGAGAAATTGCAGAGGCACTCATACTCTCGCAAGCCCTGTCCGGTGTTACCTACGGTCTCTATACGAGTGACCGGGGCTCGGGAGGAATTCTTACCATTCAGTGCAATGTTCGGCCCGCCAATTCAGGCGAGAGACACGTGTCAGTAACGGGCCAGGCCAGCTCAATGATAATGGGACAGACATTCGTCCCAGATCACTCCGTGATAGAAAGTGCTGAGAATGCTGTTGAAGCTGTAAAGTCATGGCTCTGGTCCCGAACCCGGGTCGACCTTTCCAAATACCATGTGCACTTCCAGATCAGAAGTATCCTAGAGGGAGCACCAGGAGCAGGAGTGTCAGGTCCGAGCGCTGGCTACGCCATGCTTAACGCGCTGATCTCTGAACTCTCCAATACTCCAATAATTCAGTCAAAAGTCATGACCGGGACGATAGGTGTGAAAATGGACGTAGGACCAGTAGGTGGCCTCGGCGGGCGTGGCCGAGAAGCAGGGAAGCTCGTCGGAATATTGAAGGCTGAGAAGGTCAAGATTACAGACCTTCTCGTCCCTGACTCAAACTATCGGAGTGCGAAAGACGAAATGAAGATGGTTCAAGACGAAGGAATCATCGTCCATCCGATCACTAACGCTCAAGATGGCTGGCCGATCCTGTTCAATCTAACGAGCGAGGAGCTTGCAAAGAAGATCCGGGCGGCACTTTTCGACCGAGAATCTCTCGTTGACTTGGAATCGAACTCGTCTCGATTCCTCGGAACTGGACAATAGCTAGTCCAAGCCGGGTAGGTTCCGGTCTAACCCCAAGATGTCATTCTAGGTTACGGAATTCTTGTCTGCGAATACTCTCTAGCTAATTACCTGATTCTCGATGATCAAGGATGGGTCTCCGGATCAAACTAGCCCGATTCAACAATTCGACGAAGGCGAGACCCTTCCGGCTAAGCGGTCTGGAACCGATGACATCCTCAACCTCATTTCGAAATTCTTGGAATCAGCTGGAAACGTCCTTCTAATCCAAGGCCCTCCGGGCGCCGGGAAGACGACGCTTGCGCTCGAGCTTCTGCAAAGGGTACGGGCGACTCGCCTGGGAGGATCCGAGATTCCCCCGACCAGACTCTACGTCCCCAGTCGTGCCTCTCCGAGAAAGCTTCGAAAGCACTTTCCTTGGATCCATGAAATGCACGACCCGCTCTCAACAAAAGCCTCGACCGACAATTCTTCAATGGACGCCGAAGGAATACGAGTGTCGGATGCTGACGATGTTTTCAACAAAATTCTCAATATCAAACGTTCCACGCTGAAGGGTCTCATGGTCATTGACAGTTGGGAGGGAGCCCTGAGGAACACGAGCGAAGATGGGCGTCGTATGATCGAATCAGCAGTACTATCAGACCCAGAAGACAGTAGAGTAGGAGTAGTCTTGGTGAGCGAAGGGGGACGCGTTGGAGATCTCCCGAACTTGGTCGATGGTATTGTGACACTATCATCCTCGGAACTCGAGGGCCGGAGGTTGAGAACGATCGCCGTAAACAAACTTAGAGGCCTTAAAGTCAAGGCAGATCGTGCCCTCTTCTCTCTCGACAAAGGCAAGTTCAACCTGCTGCCAAACACGAGATTCGACGGCAATTCCTCCACGAAGCAGAGCATCCTCTCCCCAGTTCCCCACACGAAGTCTTTCTTCTCAACGGGGAGTCGCGACCTCGATACCATGCTCAAAGGTGGGATCAGAAAAGGCTCCTCGATCTTGATTGACGTAAACAATACCGTCCCTACCATGGGAGTGCGGCTTCTCCTCAGAATCATCAACGCAAATTTTGTTAATCAAGGAGGATTCTCCTGCATCGTCCCGTTTAGTACAGTCAGCTCGAAAAACGTCGCCGAGTCCCTGAGGCCTCTTGTCGGAGAAGCTGCCCTCAACGAGAGAATCCGCATCATGGAATACAACCAAGAACTCCCACCAGAGGAGTGGAGGGTACAGCTCAAAGGGAATCCACTGGATGACTTTACGCTCTTTGGCAAAATATGGAAAGAGGTAGAGACATATTCTTCGTCAATAGTCCTCACGATAGATCTTGACAAGCTCGTTCAAGTCTACGGCGACAGCCTAATGCTTCCTAGCCTAACAAATTTGGGAGCGAGCATACGCGATGCGGGGGCGGTCACACTCGCGGTGACATCAGAGCCGAATAAAATCAGGGAAGCATTCTTGAGAACAGCGGATTATTACCTCAAAATCGAGAGTATCAACGATACGATGGCCATCTATGGTGTTAAACCGTTCACGAACGTGTATGGAGCCGAATTCGCATTCGACTCAGGCTACCCATCGCTCAAACTTATTGAAATAGTGTGACTCAGAACCAAGAGCAAAGCCAACGATCGTCTCGACACGTTACTCCACTATGCGCGTTTGTAATCATCTACTACCTTCAGAAAGTTCTTGAAAACACTGGCCCCCTTAGGAGTATGATAGACTTCAGGGTGAAACTGCACTCCGAACAAGTTCCTGTTCTCATGCCTCATCGCTTGGACAGTACAGTTAGCTGAACTTGCGAGAACCTTGAACCCGGGTGGGGCCGAAACTATTTCGTCGTTATGGGATTCCCAGGCTGTAAACGATGGCTTCAGTCCGGTCAAGATTGTGTCTTCATCTGAAACTGAAACCTCGACAGGGCCGAATTCGGGCTTCTTAGCCAGATTCGTGCTGCCCCCGAACGTTGTCGCCATGAGCTGGTGAGTTACGCAGATACCGAGCATCGGGAGCTTGATCTTGGTCATCAAGTTCGAAACATCCCTGAGCTCCTCGCTCAGTGCGTCGAGGGATCGCACGCTCTGGGGTCCACCGCCCATAACTAGCGCGTCAGCCTTCATAGCTTCGAACTTTTCAACAGGAGTTGAAGGAGGCATCAGGCGCGAATCGACTCCCAATTCTTGGAGCCTCCTAGCGATCAGATGATTATACTGACCTCTGACATAGACAACCGGGATAGTCGTCAAGGTTACTCAAACTCTATCGTCGCCGGCGGCTTCGGAGTAATATCATAGTATACGCGCGACGAGTCGCCAGTTTTGAGGATCGATTCTGCAATATCTTTGAGGATCTTCCAGGGAACTTGCGCTACCGCTGCCGTCATGAAGTCACGGGTGGAGATAGCTCTAACTATGACAGAGAGTGGCGGTCCTCCTCTCTTCTCCTTTACCAGAACTGCCACACGTGTAACGTCTACAAATTTCTCGACAATGCCTGACTGGGCAAGGCGTAGTTTCTCCGGAAGCCACCCGTAGGTTTCTCTGCTCTCATCTTGGATCTTTATTCCCACCAATCTGCCGTAGCTTCTCGTATCGCCCTTGACCCCAGTGACCCGATCCTCGAACACGTCAACGCGAGTCTCTGATGGTGGAAGGCCCAGGGCTCCTGCAGTCGTCTCCTCCAAGCTGTCGTAAACCGCGTCCTTCACGAAATCGTTCTCTATGACACCGCTGAAGTACTGATCATAATTGAACGGACCAAGTTTCTGCTCAACAATCTCTGTTGATGATTTGAGAAGATCTAGCTTCTTCTTGGAAATGGCTCCAATGCATCTTACCAGAAGCCCTGGACCTGGAAAGGGTTGTCGCTCCGACAGGTCCCTCGGAACATCCAAATGCCGTCCAAGTAGCCGAACCTGGTCCTTGTAAAGCTCTGAGATGGGCTCAACCACCCTGAACCCATAGGTGGATAGAGCATCAATTCCTACCTGCTCGAGAATATTGTGCTGGGTCTTTATTCCCCCTTGAGTCTCGATCCAGTCCGGCGCGATAGTTCCCTGAACAATAAAATCACAACCGTCCTTTTGCGCTTCTTCGCCCAAGACCCGATAGAAAGTCTCTCGAAACTTCTTCCTCTTTTCCTCCGCACTCGTCTCGCCTTTTGTAGCTTCCAAGAAGCGGCCGCCTGCCTTAACGAGCTTGACCTTCAACCCTAACGAGGAGTCACCGAGTCTAGTCTTGATACTCTCTGCCTCTCCCACCCGCAAGAATCCAGTGTCTATGAAAACAGGGAACAATCGATCTCCAAGGGCTCGTTTTGCGACGAGCGCCGCGACGGTGCTGTCAACACCCCCGGAGACTGCGGCGATCGCTTTGCCGTTTCCCACTGTTTCTAGTATTCTAGCCGTTTCGCTAGTCAGATAGCTTGAGGGACGGAACCCTTCAAGCGTCACCGACAACCATGCGCCACTTTACACCTAATCCCGTCCGAGGAATTTATCCTTTGGTTTATCGTGTTCCGGCGATTACTTCCCGCTCCTATCCGAAAGGATAAGTTCTCTATTCCCTAATATCCGGAATCGGAAGCCTTCGCCCCTTTTTCGAATTTAGGGTCCTGATTTCACGCGCAATTTGAACTAGGTCGATTTCTCTTCTTCCGTCTGAGTAGTACTTCCTAGCAAGAAGCGCCAGCTGTGCCTGCCTCCGCTTGACGACGAGGTAGGGTATGATTTGAACTAGTGCATGTTCAGCTTTCTTGGACGCAGCGATCCACATGTTGAATCTGTCTTGACGACGAGTGAAGATGAAACCTGTTCCGATAATTTCTCTAAATCGCTCGATGGGAGTTCTTTCCTTGTTTCCAACCTGAACTAGTGGATACCAATAGGCCCTGTGAGGACGTTGAACAACGCTAATCGACCCTTCCCCATCGAAGAATCCGGCGGCCCAGGCCAATTCAATCCGTTTCGGCAAAGGAAGTTGGGATCTTCGCGATCTTATTTAAGAATCAATGAGATGCCTAACTTTGAGCCCACTTGGCGCTCGCGGCCCCACAGATCATCGGCAGAGGCACTTGGCTGGACAAGGTCGCTTCTGAGATTATTGAGAGAGAGCAGAAGCTCGGCCGGGAAGTTGATCTTCTGAAAGTGGAGAGCGGATTAGGGGCGTCAGGGGTCCCGCACATCGGAAACTATAGCGACGCTGCTCGCGCGTACGGAATCAAACTTGCACTTGAGAGCGTGGGAAGGAAGGCTGAACTCATTGCCTTCTCAGACGACATGGACGGACTTAGGAAGGTGCCCGCGGGTCTCCCAAAGTCGCTGTCGAAATACATCGGATTCCCAGTGTCGAGCATTCCTGATCCGTTTGGTTGTCACGACAGTTATGGGAGTCACATGAGCAGCCTATTGCTAGATGCTTTGGACAGGACGGGGATACAGTATAGGAGTGTCTCGGGAACTCGCGCCTACAGGGAGGGATTGTTCAACTCACAGATCGACAAGATCCTAGCCAGCGCGACAAGGGTTGGAGAAATAATCAAGGAGACGTTGGGACAGGAGAAGTACACTGAGGTTCTCCCATACTTTCCAATCTGTGAGAACTGCGGCAGGATATACACGACCAAGGCACTAGAATATGTTCGGGATAGACATGTGGTCAGATACTCTTGCGACGGGATGGAACTTCGCGGAGAGAAGCTGAAAGGATGCGGGCATCAGGGAGAAGTTGATGTGTTTTCCGGTAAGGGAAAGCTGAGCTGGAAAGTAGAGTTTGCGGCCCGTTGGTCCGCACTGAAAGTGAACTATGAAGCGTATGGCAAGGAACTCATAGACTCAGTAAAGACAAACGATAGAGTGATGGAGGAAGTGCTCGGTGAGACTCCCCCGTTCCACACCCGCTACGAGCATTTTCTCGACAAGACCGGAGCGAAAGTATCGAAGTCGGTCGGCAACGTGCTGGCTCCACAGCTCTGGCTTCGCTACGCGCCACCTCAAACTTTGCTGCTCTTGATGTACAAGAGGAGTGTCGGGTCTAGAGCGGTTTGGGTCAAGGATATTCCAACCTACATCGCCGAGCTCGATGAGCTAGAGGATGTGTACTTCGGGCGCAAAGAGGTGAAGGACCCAAGGGAACTGGCGAGGTTGCGGGGATTGTACGAATACGTCTGGCATCTTTCACCACCGAGATCGCCAACTGCTCACGTGCCTCACAATCTGCTCGTGTATTTGGTCAAAGTAGCCCCTAAGGACAAGGAGAAGGAATTCGTCATCCAGAGGCTGGCTGGGTACGGCTATCAAGTCGACCCTAACGATCAGCGCTTTCAGGACCGGTTGGACAAGGCTATCAATTGGGGGAAAGAGATCGAAACTTTAACCACCGGTATCGTGCGGGTCGAGGACAGAGAGCGCGAGGCAATTCTCGAGCTGGCAGGGATCATCAATGCGAGCGACGATGAGGACTATCTCCAGAACTCTGTATTTACGATAGCAAAGAAGCATAACCTTGAGCCCGGACCCTTCTTCAAGACGCTCTACAGAGTGCTGATTGGGTCCGATCACGGTCCGAGGCTAGGCCCTTACATACTAGCAATGGGCAGAGAAAACGTAGCCTCAGCTCTCGCCGGGGCAGCGAGAACGGCGAACAAATAAGATGGAAGGGCTAGCAACTCAAGAAGTGCGAATTCGGCGATTCGAGTCTCAGGATATCAGAGCGATCTCTGAAATAGAACAACTCTCCTTCAAAGATCCCTTTCCTTCATACTTTCTCTCTCAACTCGCGGAAGAAAACCCTGACACTTTCCTGGTCGCAGTCATAGGTGACAGAATCGTTG